>NZ_CP040749.1:0-374375 GCF_006065315.1 Aureibaculum algae
AAAATTAGCGATACCATGTTTTAAGTTGTTTTGCCAAGTACCTTCATATAAAGTACCGTTAGTATAATAGTATAATCCATAACCACTGCGAATACCGTAACTGTAGTTTCCTTTATATTTTGAGCCATCGTGCCAAACATAAACGCCTAATCCGTGTCTTTTGTCTTGCATCCATTGGCCTTCATAAATATCTCCATTGGTCCAAGTATATTTACCTTCACCTTCACGGAGACCCGATTTCCAATATCCTTCATAAACACCTGTTTGATATTGCATGGTGCCCTTTCCGTTTTTACAATTTCCAGAAATACATTCTTCAATTATAACTTTACTTTCTTGCTTTTCTTCACTGCTCTTAGCGTCATCTGCTTGAGCTAAGATGTATAAAGGAGATAATAAGAATAAGAATATTAATTTTTTCATAAAATAATAGATTAAAAATATGTACTATAACGTTAAGTATTAAAATATAGTATAATTAGTAAAGAGAGTCTGTTTAAAAATAGTAGAGTATTACGTTATTAACCAACAATAGTAACAATAATACCTCTTTCTTGTAACTTTTTAACTAATGAAGTTGATATACCACCATCGGTAATAATTTGATCAACTTGTTCAATTCCGCAGATTTTTGCAAAGCTTTTTTTACCAAATTTAGAAGAGTCTGCTAGTACAATTGTCTTTTGTGCAGAGATCAACATTTTTTTATTAAGCTGTGCTTCTTCTAAACTCGTGGTAGATAGACCATAATCTAAATCAATACCGTCAACACCTAAAAATAACTTACTACAAGATACATTCTCTAATATTTGAGCAGCATAACTGCCAATTACTGAAGCAGAACTATGTCTGACGTAGCCCCCTAATTGTAATATTTCTATATTTTTATGTTTGATTAAATGAAGTACAACATGCAAAGAAGAGGTTATTGCCGTTAATTTATTTTTTGGAGTAATAAATTTTGCCAAAGCTTGAACTGTGGTTCCTGAGGCAATCATTATAGAGTCATTTTCATCAATTAATTTTGCTGCTGCTTGTGCAATTCCATTTTTTTCTTCAACCGAAATTTTTTCTTTTTCATTCACTTCTTTTTCGTTGATATAAGGGTTTTCTAAAGAAGCACCACCATGTGTTCTAAATAAAAGCCCTTTTGCCTCTAAAAGTGTTAAATCTTTTCGAATGGTTACAGCTGATACATTTAGTTGTTTACACAGATCTAACACCTCTATATATTTTACTTTGTTTAGAATGTCTAAAATAATTTGATGTCTATTCATATTTAAATCTATTATTGATATACCGACCTTAGTATATCTGCAAATATAATTAAAATGAAAGAAAACGAAAAGTATAGAAGAGACTATTTGATCAAAATGACGAATAATATGAAAATATTTATTTCGTTTAGTTTCGTTTTGTTGCAAAAATTGTATATTTGAAATTCAAAACGAAAAATTTAAAATAATATAGCAGTGAGTTTATATCAAAGAGAAACATTAGTTGAGCAATTACAGACAACCAAAAATTGGGATGTCATTATTATTGGAGGAGGAGCTTCGGGTTTAGGAATTGCCTTGGACAGTGTAACTCGTGGTTATAAAACGCTCTTATTAGAGCAAATTGATTTTGCAAAAGGTACATCGAGCCGGAGTACTAAACTAGTTCATGGAGGTGTGCGTTATTTAGCTCAAGGAAATATAGATTTAGTTAGAGAAGCGTTATATGAGAGAGGTCTTATGCTAAAAAATGCTTCACATTTGGTCAGTAATCAGTCTTTTATTATTCCAAATTATAATTTATGGGATAGTTTAAAGTATACAGTAGGTTTAAAACTATATGATTTCTTAGCAGGTAAATTAAGTTTTGGTAAATCTGTTGGTATTAGCAAAACAACAACAACATCAAGGTTAACCACTATAAAACCTGATAAATTAAAAGGAGGAGTTGTGTATCACGATGGGCAATTTGATGATTCTCGATTAGCTGTCAATATTGCTCAAACGAGCATTGAAAAAGGAGCTACAATACTAAATTATTGTAAGGTAACTGGCCTGTTGAAAGATGATGAAGGCATTGTAAATGGAGTTATTGCTCATGATATTGAAACGGATAAATCGTACAAATTAAATGCAAGAGTTGTTATAAATGCAACTGGAGTTTTTACAGATGAAGTTTTACAAATGGATGATAACAAGGCAAAAAATATTGTCCGTCCTAGTCAGGGAATCCACTTGGTTTTAGACAAATCATTTTTACCAGGAAATGATGCCATTATGATTCCGAAAACGGATGATGGCAGAGTATTGTTTTTGGTGCCTTGGCATGATAAAGTTGTGGTTGGTACAACAGACACCTTGTTAGATAGCCATAGTTTAGAGCCAAAACCACTAGAGAAAGAAGTAGATTTTATTATAGATACTGCAAATAGGTATTTGAATAAAAAAGTAAGTAGAAAAGATGTATTGAGCATTTTTGCAGGGTTAAGACCTTTAGCTGCTCCAAAAGATAATTCTGAAAAGACCAAAGAAATATCTAGAAGCCATAAGATTATAGTTTCGAGTTCAGAATTAATAACCATAACTGGAGGCAAGTGGACTACCTACAGAAGAATGGCACAAGACACGGTAAATAAAGCCATAAGTCTTGGTAAATTACCCAATGAAATTTGTAAAACAAAAGATCAACTTATACATGGAGCTTTAGAAAATGTAGATAGATCTAATCACTTATACATTTATGGTACAGATCAGGTTCATATTGAGAAACTTATTAAATACGAACCTGAATTAGGTGAAAAATTGCATCCAAAACTTGACTTTACAAAGGCTGAAGTGGTTTGGGCTGTAAGAAATGAAATGTCAAGAACCATTGAAGATGTGCTAGCTAGACGTGTACGTATGTTGTTTTTAGATGCTCGGGCTGCAATTAGTTCGGCACCATTGGTTGCAGAAATATTAGCAAAAGAATTAGGGAAAGGTAAGGTTTGGGAGCGTCAACAAATTGATGATTTTACAGCTATTGCCAAACAATACGTATTATAACTCAAAATAATTTTTAACATACAAACTACACTAACTAATTAAATTCACTAATTATGGGAAAATACATACTGGCCTTAGATCAAGGTACAACAAGCTCCAGAGCGATTGTGTTTGATAAGAAAGGAAACATAATCTCAATTGCTCAAAAAGAATTTACACAATATTTTCCAAAACCAGGATGGGTAGAACATGATCCAACTGAAATATGGTCCACTCAGGCAGGTGTAGCTACCGAAGCGATTGCTAAAAAAGGATTAAATGTAGAAAATATTGCTGCCATAGGTATTACCAACCAGCGTGAAACGGTTGTGGTTTGGGATAAGAATTCAGGTCAACCCGTTTATAATGCTATTGTTTGGCAAGATAAACGTACTTCAGATTATTGTGATGAATTAAAGCTTCAGGGTAAATCTGAAATGATACGAGAAAAAACAGGATTGGTTATTGATTCTTATTTTTCGGGAACAAAGGTGAAATGGATTTTAGATAATGTAGAGGGTGCAAGAAAAAAGGCTGAAGACGGTGATTTGATTATGGGTACCATAGACACTTGGTTAATTTGGAATTTCACTAAAGGTAATCAGCATGTTACAGATGTGACCAATGCGTCAAGAACTTTGTTGTTTAATATAAATACGATGGGTTGGGATGATGAGTTGTTAGAGTTGTTAACCATACCTAAAAGTATGCTCCCTGAGGTAAAACAGTCGAGTGAGGTTTATGGACATACGCAATCTACTTTTTATGACTCAAAAATTCCAATTGCAGGAATTGCCGGTGACCAGCAAGCGGCTTTATTTGGTCAAATGTGTACAAAGCCAGGCATGGTTAAAAATACGTATGGCACAGGATGTTTTATGTTGATGAATATTGGTGAAAAACCGATTGTTTCAAAAAATAATTTACTTACAACCGTTGCATGGAAAATCAATGGCAAAACAACGTATGCATTTGAAGGAAGTGTTTTTATTGCGGGTGCCGTTGTGCAATGGTTACGAGATGGTTTAAAGATAATTCGCATGTCTGCTGATGTAGAAAATTTGGCAAGTTCCGTTGATAGTTCAGAAGGGGTTTACTTTGTTCCTGCATTTGCTGGGCTAGGAGCTCCGCATTGGAATCAGCATGCTCAGGGTACAATTTTCGGATTAACAAGAGGAAGTACAGATGCTCATGTTGCACGAGCCGCATTAGAATCTATAGCCTATCAAACCATGGACATTTTAAAAGCGATGGAAGCCGATTCGGGTATTACTATTAAGGAATTACGTGTAGACGGTGGGGCAACAGTGAACAATATGTTAATGCAATTTCAAGCTGACGTTCTAAATACAATAACTGTTCGTCCAAAAGTGGTGGAAACAACAGCGATGGGAGCAGCTTTCTTGGCGGGCTTGGCCGTTGGGTATTGGGAAAGTCCTGATGAAATTCAAGAAATTTGGCAAACAGATAAGCATTTTAAACCTACTGAAGATAGAAAACAAATTAAGGAAGAAATAAAAGGTTGGTATAGGGCTATTGATGCATTAGAGTATTGGACAAGAAATAATTCAGAAACAAAAAATAATTAACATGACGCCATTTGTAGCAGAAATTATCGGAACTTTTTTCCTTATTCTTTTAGGAGGAGGGGTAGTAGCTAATGTTGTTTTAGAAAAAACCAAATCAAATGACCAAGGTTGGATGGTGATTACAACCGCCTGGGGTTTAGCTGTTTTTGTAGGTGTTGTAGTGGCGGGGCCATACAGTGGGGCTCATTTGAATCCGGCAGTAAGTATTGGATTGGCTGTTGCAGGAAAATTTGAATGGAATTTGATTCCACTTTACGCTTTAGGTCAGTTTATCGGTGCTATGTTAGGTGCTTTAGGTGTTTGGTTAATTTATAAAGATCATTTTGAGGTAACTGAAGATGGAGAGGCTAAACGAGCTATTTTTTGTACGGCTCCAGCGATTAGGAACCCTAAATCAAATATTATTTCGGAAATCATAGGCACTTTTGTATTGGTATTCGTAGTACTTTATTTTACCAATGCATCATTAACAGAAACAGAAACTCCAATCGGTCTAGGTTCTCTTGGAGCATTACCTGTTGCCTTTTTAGTTTGGGTTATTGGTTTGTCACTTGGTGGTACTACAGGCTATGCAATAAACCCAGCACGTGATTTGGGCCCTAGAATTATACATGCCATTTTACCGATTAAAAATAAGGCTTCTAATGATTGGGGTTATGCATGGATTCCTGTTGTCGGACCAATAATTGGAGCGTCATTAGCAGGTTTGCTGATGTTGGTATTATCAGCAAGCTTATAGTTGTTAGTGGGTTTCTCTATTGTTTAGAATAAATGCTAATCTTCTGTCTCAAGATATCGGACTTTCTTTTTTATCTTTACACAAAATGTCTAAAAAGAAACGACAGTTCAAACACTAAACATGAAAGTCATACAACTACTTTTATTGTTATTATTACCATTGACATTTTTTGGTCAAGAAACTCCTCCTATATTAAAATTTTCATCAAACACATACCAAGCAGAAAATCAAAATTGGGCAGTTACGCAAAATGCTGAAAATTTTATTTTTGTTGCTAATAACGAAGGTTTATTAGAGTACAATGGTGCAAAATGGATGCTTTATCCATCACCAAATAATACTATAATGCGGTCAATATTAGCTGTAAAAGATAAAATATTTACAGGGGCTTATATGGAGTTCGGGTTTTGGAAAAGAAATGACGAAGGATTATTAATTTACACTTCGTTGTCTGACAAAATAAAGTCTGAATTAATAGAAGATGAAAATATTTGGAATATTAAGGCTTTTGATAATTGGGTAATTTTTCAATCTTATGATCGATTGTATTTTTACAATGTAGAAAATAATGAACTCAATTACTTTACAGATAAGGGTAATTACTATCGCATTTTTGAGATAAATAACACTATTTATATTTTTAAAAATAATGGAAATTTATACAAACTCGAAATTGGTAAGGAGGTATTGATTGCACATATTCCAGATAGCTATAAGGTCAAATTTGTTTTAAATATTTTTGAAAGTGATAATGAAGATCTCATTTTAGTAACCCGAAATAAAGGTTTTTTTAAAATTGGTAAAGAAGTTGTTACCAAATGGTCTATTTCGGGTGATCATATTTTTGATGAATTTCAAATTTATAGTGGAGTTCAGCTCTTGGATAAAACCTATATGTTAGGAACAATTTCTGCTGGAATTATTCATTTATCTCAAGATGGTGAATTAATTAACACTATTAACCAGTCTAATGGTCTTAGTAACAATACAATTTTAAACTTGTTTGAAGATGCTTCAGGTAACGTGTGGTCTGCCTTAGATAACGGAATAGATTGTTTAAATATGCAATCTTATATTCGAGAATATAATGATAATGGGGGTACGGTTGGTACAACCTACAGTTCAATTATACATAATGGGAAATTGTATGTAGGTACCAATCAAGGCTTATTTTATAAGTCAACTTTGGTTAATGAACCCTTAAAACTAGTAGAAGGGACAAAAGGACAGGTTTGGTCGCTTTTTGTGTATGAAAATGAGTTGCTTTGTGGTCATACATCAGGCACTTTTCTTATTAAAGACAATACCTCTGAACAAATTTCTGATATTCCTGGTACGTGGAATTTTAGGGAGTTTCCAAATCATCCAGAGCTATTATTACAAGGCCATTATTCGGGTATGAGTATACTCGAAAGAAAGAATAATAAATGGGTCTTAAAGAATAAGATTAAGGGATTTGAAAACTCAGCTCGTTTTTTCGAAATTTTGGGTAATTCAGAAATATGGATTAATCATGAATACAAAGGAGTTTATAAATTATGGTTAAACAATAATTACACTGCTTTTGAAAAAGTAATTCTTTTTTCTGATGTGCCGAAAGGCAAAGGCTCAAGTATTTTAAAATATGATGACGACTTGTTGTATAGCTATCAAGAAGGTGTTTTTAAGTTAACCGGTTCAGGAGAAAATTTTGTAAAAGATACGGCACTAAGTAAGTTAATAGTTAAAGACGAGTATATTTCTGGTAAACTGGTTAAGGATAGTAAACAGCGGTTGTGGTCGTTTAATAAATCAAGTATTAATTATGCTGAAAAGGGGCCAATTCCAGGTAAAATTGAAATAAAATCAATTCCTATTCAAAACTATTGGAGAAATACTACGGTTAGCTTTGAAAACATTACGCACTTAAAAGATAATTTATATATTATTGGAAAAACAAATGGGTATGTTTTAGTTGATCTGGATAAATATAATAAAACACCACATAAAATATTTCTAAATGATATTATTGTTAAGGCGAAGGATAGTGTTTTTAATGTTTTAGTGAATGAAAATGGGCATTTTAACTATAATGAAAATGTTTTACAATTCAATTTTAGTACACCAAGATATAATAAATACGAATTTGTAAATTATCAATACAAATTAGATAATTACCAAACGGACTGGAGTAATTGGACAGCATCACCAAACGTAATCTTTGATAAATTGCCATTTGGTGGTTATACCTTCACGGTTAGGTCTAAAGTAGGTAATCAAGTTTCAGATAATACTGTTAATTATACTTTTGAAATAGCAAGACCGACATATTTATCAAATTTTGCAATTGGAGGGTATCTGTTATTGATACTGATTTCTGGATTTATAACGCATCGTTTGTACAAAAGACATTATAAAAAACAGCACTTAGAGCTTATTGAACAAAATCAACGTCAGATAGAAGTTAATAGAATAAGTAATGAGCAAGAGGTAATAAAGCTGAGAAATGAAAAATTAAATCAAGAAATAGAGAGTAAAAACAGAGAATTAGCCATTTCAACAATGAGTATTGTCAAAAGAAATGAAGTTTTACGAAAGGTAAAGAAAGAGTTGAAAAGTAATATTGGCTTATCTAAGGATGATGATGTGTTTAAATTGATTGATAAAAACTTAGAAAACACCAAAGATTGGAATTTGTTTAAGGATGCTTTTAATAGTGCTGATAAAGATTTTCTTAAAAGAGCAAAAATCTTATACCCTGATTTAACACACAATGACTTGAAATTCTGTGCTTATTTAAGATTAAATCTATCTTCAAAAGAGATTGCTCCTTTGTTAAATATTTCAGTAAAAAGTGTTGAGGTTAGACGGTATCGATTGCGAAAGAAAATGAAACTAAAACATGAAATTAACCTCACAGATCATATTTTGGACATTTAGACTGTTTTAAAAGACCTATTTTAACCATACTTTGCCACTACATTACTATTTTATTTTTCTTTTTACATCATACACAAAAAATTCATTATTCATTATTTGATAGTGGTATAAGTGGTTATTTGATAAAAATTGATATCATTTTTTGAGTATTTCTATTGTATGTTTTTTGTATGGGTGATTTTTGGGTTAAATTTAATACTTAACTTATATTTAACAAACACTTAATATTAGGTTCATTTCGGTTCATTGGTATGTCCATAATATTGAAAACTTAAATAAAATAAACTCAAATTACTTATGATGTTAAAATTAATTAGAAAAAGGACAAACCTAGCCTTGCTCATGTTAGCTTTTGTAATAAGCAGTTTTACTGCATTACAGGCTCAAAAAACAGTAATAGGTACTGTGCTAGACGAAACAGGAACTCCGTTGCCAGGTGCTTCGGTAATTGTTAAAGGAACAAGTAATGGTACATCTACCGATTTTGATGGTAAATTTACCTTAAACGTAAATGAAAATGCAACGACACTTCAAATATCCTTTATTGGGTACGTAACAAAAGAAGTTGCTATTTCAGAAAACATTTCTGTCACTTTAATGCCAGATGCTAGTGTTTTAGATGAGGTCGTAGTGGTTGGTTATGGTACGCAAAAGAAAAGTGACTTGGTAAGTGCCGTGGCCAAAACAGATTTAGCAAAAGCAGTTGCCACTCCAACTTCAGATGTAACTGAAATGTTGAGAGGTAGAATCTCAGGGTTGAAAGTAGATGTGGGAAGTGGTAGTTTAAGACCAGGAGGTACTTCTGAAATTATTTTTAGGGGTCAAGGGTCTATTGAAGGGAATGTGAGTGGTATATATGTCGTGGATGGTGTAGTAAGAGATGGAGGGATAGAAGATATTAGTCCTGATGATATTGCATCGATTGAATTCTTAAAGGATGCTTCTGCTCAAGCAATTTATGGATCAAGAGCTGCCAATGGAGTGGTTTTAGTGACTACAAAAAGAGGTAAAAAAGATAAAGTTAGTATTACCTACCATGGTTATGTTGCTTCCAAAACCATTGAAAGGAATTTTGATGTCTATAATGGGCAAGAATTTGCACAATACAAGAGAGAAGCGGTGAGGTCTGCGAATGTAGACGATGAGTATTCAGATGATGCGTCCGTATTTTCAGCAGTAGAGTTGGAAAACATTGCTAATAATCGTTTTGTAAATTGGGAAGACGAGTTGTTAAGGAACGGTTTTGTGAACAGTCATTCTTTAGGTATCTCAGGTGGTACTGATTTTACTAGTGTATATGGAAGTTTAAGTTATTTTAAAGAGGATGGGTTAATTCCAACATCTAGTTATACCAGAAAAAATTTACGATTAAACGTAGATCAAAAAATTAGTGATAAGTTTTCTGTAACGTTTGATATTGGAATATTAAATGATGATACAGAAAGAGCAGCGAATGTTAATGTAATAACGACCTCCCCTTTAGGTAGTGCATATAATGCTGATGGAAGTATTGCTGAATTCCCAAGCGGAGAGGAAGGCTCTGCCACTAACCCATTGTGGAATTTAAGAGAACAAGATCATGATGAAAAAGGAAATGATTTTGTGGTAACCATTATGCCTAAATATCAGATTTCTGATAATTTACAATATCAATTAAAAGCGTCAATGACTAGAAAGAATTCTGAAAGAGGGCAATACCTATCTTCTCTAAGTTCTGGAGGTGAATCCGATAGAGGAATTGCTAGAATTGATAATCAGTTAAGGGAAGCTTTTTTAGTTGAAAACATCTTAACTTATGATAAGGAAATCAACGATAATAATAACTTTAACATTACGTTGGTACAAGCAATTGATGAAAATAAATATTCTAGAACTTTTACCCAGGGTACTGGATTTCCCAACGAAAGTTTAGGATATAACGGTATTACAAATGCTATTGGCCTTATTACAACAGAACGTGATAAAACTAAAGTAAGAACAGCCTCTTTTATGGGTAGGGCTCGATATAATTTGCTAGATAAGTATTTATTTACAGTAACTTATAGAGCGGATGGAGCATCTGTAAATGCAAAAGACTTTAAATGGACTTATAATCCAGCTGCTGCTTTTGCTTGGAAATTGCACAATGAGAGTTTTTTAGAGAATGTTGATGCTATTCAGGAATTAAAATTAAGAGTGAGTTATGGGTCTTTGGCAAATGCACTTAAAAGTCCTTACACTTCACTTTTTACTGCAGAAGGTCAGAATTACGTTTTTGATGATGATACTGCATCTGGATATGCTCCATCTGTGGTGTTGCCTAATTTAAACTTAAAACATGAAACCATTACAACATTTAATGTTGGTTTAGATTTTTCAATCTTTAAAAGATTTTTAACGGGTAGCTTTGAATATTATGATTCAAGGACGAAAGATTTATTATTAAGAAGAGGGGTACCACCTATTACAGGATATGACTACACTTATTTTAATGCTGGAGAACTACAAAATAAAGGTATGGAACTAAGTTTAACGGCGAACCTATTTAATAAAAAAGATTTTAAATGGTCAGTTTCAACCAATTGGTCAAACAATAAAAATAAAATAATAGACTTGTATAAAGATGGAGTGGGCGATCCTATTCTTGAAGATGATAGATACAACTACTTTGTGGGACAACCAATTGGTGTAATAAGAACATATCAATTTGATGGTATTTGGCAAGAAGGTGAAGATGTTGCAAATGCACCGCAGGCCAATCCTGAATCTACAAATCCACAAACTAGTCTTAGAGCTGGAGATATAAGGGTTAGTGATGTTGATAATGATGGAAAAATAACAGAAGATGATCGTGTATTTATTGATACCAATCCAGATTGGTTTGGATCTTTGTCAACAAATATATCATACAAAGGTTTTGATTTATTGGTAGATTTCTATGCAGTAGAAGGGGCAACTAAAGTTAATCCATTTATAAGTGAATATAATAATGGGGGTAGTTTACGTGGAATATTAAACGGTGTAAAAGTACCATACTATACACCTGAAAACCCATCTACAACCTATCCAAGGGCAAATGCTGATGCTGCTCCAACATATATTGGTGCATTAGCTGTAAAAGATGCTTCATATATTAGACTTAGAACTATTAGTTTAGGATATACTATGCCAGAATCTTGGACCTCTAAAGTAAATATGGATCAAATACGTTTTTACGTAACTGGTACTAATTTATTTACACAAACAGATTATCTAGGGTATAGCCCAGAGGTAAATATTAGAGATACATTTTCTAATGCAGATACAGGTTATCCAGATGCAACAAGTTTTACGTTTGGAGTAAAAGTTAAATTATAACAATAAAAAATATATTATGAATTCGAAATATTTTTATCAAAAAGTAAAAAGTGGTTTATTACTATTAATGACCATCTTTTTATTAACGTCATGTGAAGAATACTTAGAAGAGCAACCTAGTACATTAATTGATTTAGGCTTTGTATTTAATACAGAAGAAGGTTTAAAATCAGGTATAGTTAGCTTATACACTTTCAATAGGGATCGATATGAAAGAAATATTCAAGATTATATGGGAACCGTTTTGATGTCTACAAGAGCCGATTTGACATTCTCTAGATCTGGTTATACAGGTAATATGGGCAGATATGAAAGAGGTGTTTCACCAATAGATTTAGGATCTCAATTTACATCACCTTTATTTTGGAAGAATTATTATAAAATAGCCAATAAGGCTACAGATATAATCAATGCTGCAGAGGTAATTGAAGGTGTAGATGAAAATACCAAAAATCAAATTATTGCGGAGGCAAAATTTTTTAGAGCAAACGCTTACTTTTACCTTTATAGAATGTATAATAACATTTATGTTTCTACTACCTCGATAACGGTTGATAACGCATTTGATTTAATTCAGGATAAATCTTCAAAAGAGGAAATTTTTGCTTTATTAAATAGTGATTTAAATTTTGCTATTGAAAATTTGGATTGGAACGTAAGTTTTGGTCGTGTTTCAAAGGGAACTGCAAAACATGTAAAGGCAAAAGTTGCCATGTGGGAGGGTGATTATGAAGAAGCTAAAACGCAAGCATTATCGGTAATTGAAGATCCAGAAAGTCCTTTTAGTTTAGTAGCGACAACAGCTGATGTATTTAAAGATAACAGAGACCATTCAGAACAATTGTTTACAGTTAGATCTGAGGATAATGTATTAGGAGGTGGATCAGGTCATATGATGAATGCTAATTATGTTGCTCAATATTTTCAAATACCTGGAATAATTCCAGATAGTGAACAAGGGGGTAGAGGTTTTTCTCGTGTTGTACCTAATAGATATTTGTTAGGTTTATTAGCAGAAGATGAAAATGATACTAGAGATGATAATACCTATTTTAGATTGCATTTTTTTTATAATGATGGTGAAAATGTTCCTGATGGTAAAAAGGTAGGTGATACCATTGATATTTACAAGCCAATTAGTGAAGAAAATCCAGAAGGCGTTGATTATCAGAGGTATTATCAAAGACTAGCTCCGTCATGTGTGAAATTTGCACAAGCGGATGTTGAACAAGATACTTATTTCCAACAAACAAATATTATTGTATATAGGCTTGCCGAAACCTATCTTATTGCAGCAGAAGCATTAATGAGAACGGGTGGAGACGGACTTCCTTATATTAATGCCGTAAGAGAAAGAGCGGAGGCAGCACCATTAGAAGAATTAACTTTACAAGCAATTATGGACGAAAATGCACGGGAATTGTCGTTTGAAGGTGAACGTTTCTTTTTCTTAAAAAGGTTAGGTTCAGATATATTAAATGAGCAAATGAGAACTTATGCAGGTGATGGTGAGTTTTATCCTCGTTATTTCGGTGGAGAAAAAGATCCAAGGGTTAATTGGCAAGATCATTATATCAATTACCCTATATTTCAGGAAGATTTAGATTTATTAGGTCCAAATTATCCTCAAAATGATGGGTATTAAACATATAAATATTACTCTATCAATACATTTAAAGTATTGGTTGGCATTAAATATTTTGAGTTAAGTTAGTACTTTAAAAATCTAAGGGCCAAATGTGGTCCTTAGATTTTTTCTTAATTTTTAGTGTGAATAAAGTACATTACAAATCTGATTAAAAAGTATAAAAAATGCGTTTTTTATTTATTACCTTAGTAGCTGCAAGCTTATTTGCTTGTAGTAATAACATGAAAGAAAACATTCATTTTGCAGACAATATAGTAGTTGCTCATCGTGGAGCGTGGAAAGCAGAACAGCTTCCAGAAAACTCGATTGCTTCGCTAAGACATGCTATCGAATTAAAATGTACAGGCTCAGAGTTTGATGTACATATGACCGCTGATAGTGTTTTGGTTATCTATCATGATGCTCATTTTAATGACGTACTAATTAAAGAAACTACTTACGAAGAATTGGCAAAATTTAAACTTTCCAACGGAGAGGCTTTACCAACGTTAAGAGACTACATTCTTGCGGGCATGGAAAATAATACAACCACTGGATTAGTATGTGAAATTAAACCTAATAAAGACAAAGAATATAACCTTAAAATGACCGACAAAGTTCTTGCTTTAGTCAAAGAATTAAGAGCGGAGTCATATATCCATTCTTATATTAGTTTTGGGTATGATATCCTTCTTAGAATTATTGAACTTGATCCAAAGGCCCAAACGCAATATTTAAATGGGACCAAAACGCCACAACAACTGAAAGATGATGGTATCTCAGGATTAGATTATCATTTAAGCAAGTTTAAAAAAAATCCGGAATGGATACAAAGTGCCAAAGAACTGGGGCTAACATTGAATGCTTGGACAGTAAATTCTCAAGAAGATTTAGATTGGTTAATAGCAAATGAATTTGATTACATTACTACAAACGAACCTGAATTGTTATTTGATAGAGTTAAGGTAAGTCCTGTCAGCAATGGTTATTCATTGGTTTGGAGTGATGAGTTCAATTATAAAGGGAAACCTGATAGCTCAAAATGGACTTATGATTATGGTTTTATTGCAAATCAGGAAAAACAATATTATACGGACAGCCTTAAAAATGCAAGAGTTGAAGAAGGTCAATTAATTATAGAAGCTCACAAAGAAGATATTGCGAATAAAGATTTTAAAAATAAGAAGTTGGAAAACACTTGGGCTGCGTACAAATCTAAAATTAAAACAGCAACATACACCTCAGCAAGGATAAAAACCGAGGGCCTCGCAAAATGGAAATACGGCCGTATTGAGGCGAGGGCAAAATTGCCAAAAGGACGTGGCATGTGGCCGGCAATTTGGATGTTGAGCGAATCAAGAAAAGAACTAGGTTGGCCAGAAAGTGGAGAAATTGACATTATGGAACATGTGGGGTATGATAATGATACCATTCACGGAACAATACATACCAAGGCGTATAACCATACTATAGGTACTGAAAAAGGTAAAACTATTTTTATAGAAAACCCGAATGATGAATTTCATGTTTTCGCTATTGAGTGGACACCTGAAAAAATAGATTTTATGTTAGATGATGTCGTTTATAATCATATAGAAAATGAGCATAAAACTACTGCAGAATGGCCTTTTGATCAAAAATTTTACCTAATTTTGAATGTAGCTGTCGGTGGTGGTTGGGGTGGTCAAAAAGGAATTGATGATAGTATTTTTCCTCAACAAATGGCAGTAGATTATGTAAGGGTGTATCAAAAAATAAATTAAAAAAATGAAAAAAATTCTGCTTATTGTTATTCTATCGATGTCATATTCAATGACAAATGGTCAAAGTTTAAAAATAATGACTTACAACATTCGATTAGACGTTGCTTCTGATGGAGAAAATGCTTGGGAGCATCGGAAGGAATTTTTAACCAATCAGATAAAATTTTATAGTCCCGATGTAATGGGTACGCAAGAAGGTCGCCCTAATCAGATAAAGTATATGAAAGAAACCTTAACTGATTACAAAATGATTGGACATGGTAGAGATGGCGGTGATAATGGTGAGTATTCGGCAATTTTTTACAATACCAATAAAGTTAAAGTAGAACAAGATAGTACATTTTGGTTATCTAAAACTCCTGAAAAACGATCAAAAAATTGGGATGCCGCTATTGAAAGAATATGTACTTATGGTTTATTTACAGATTTAGAATCACTAGAAAAGGTTTGGATAGTAAATACACATCTAGATCATATTGGGCAAGAATCGAGAGTTAAGAGTATGAAAATTATCGAAGCACATATTAATACAATTAACAAAGATAATTATCCCGTTATTTTAATGGGTGATTTAAATGTGGAGCCTGATAATGAATTAATTACCAATCTAAAACAAGATTTTATTGATACTAAAGAACAAAGCAAACTTAAATTTGGACCTACAGGCACGTTTAACGCCTTTAAATTCAATGAACCAGTAACAAGACGAATCGATTATATTTTTGTGTCCAAAACTCCCAATGTTAAAGTTGAAAAATATGCTGTTCTGAGTAATTCAAAAGATTTAAAGTATCCTTCAGATCATTTACCAGTTTATGTAAAGTTAGAACTAGAGTAAGACCACAAAACCAAACACCCAAGTAATTTTAAAACCATGAAAAAAATTTGTTTATTATTTCTTATCCTACCCTCTATATTAATATTTCAGAGTTGTAATAACATTAGTAGTAGTACCAAAACAACTAAAAATGATTCAAATCAAGATGCTAATATTGAGCGGAAAGTTGATTCTGTTTTAGCCTTAATGAATTTGAATGAAAAAATCGGTCAAATGGTTCAATATGCAGCCAGTTGGGATGTAACAGGACCAGCTTCATCAGAAGGAAATAAGTTCAAAGAAGAGAAATTAAAAAAAGGTGAAGTAGGCTCTATGCTTAATGTTACCTCTGTAAAAGCGGTTCGTGAAGCACAAAAATTAGTAATGGAAAATTCGCGATTGAAAATTCCTCTTATTTTTGGTTATGACGTAATTCATGGCTACGAAACTATATTTCCTATTCCTTTGGGAGAAAGTGCTAGTTGGGATTTAGAGATAATCCGTAAATCAGCTGAAGTTGCAGCAATTGAAACTTCTGCTGCAGGAGTTCAATGGACGTTTGCTCCGATGTTAGATGTTTCTAGAGATGCACGTTGGGGTCGTATAATGGAAGGTGCTGGTGAAGATCCGTATTTAAGTTCAAAAATAGGTGTGGCTAGAATCAATGGTTTTCAAGGAGATGATTTGTCAAAAAATAATACCATAGCAGCCTGTGCAAAGCATTTTGCAGGTTATGGATTTGGAGAAGCAGGTAGAGATTATAATACGGTAAATATTGGAGAACACGAATTACATAACGCTGTTTTACCTCCATTTAAAGCTGCTGCTGAGGCAGGTGTTGCTACTTTTATGAATTCTTTTAATGAAATAGATGGTATTCCAGCAACAGCTAGTAAAAAATTACAAAGAGACCTATTAAAAGGCGAGTGGGCTTGGAATGGGTTTGTGGTTTCTGACTGGGCTTCTATTGCAGAAATGATTGCTCACGGTTATGCAAAAGACAAGAAACATGCTGCAGAACTGGCTTTAAATGCAGGTAGTGACATGGATATGGAATCTTATGCTTACGAAGCTGAGTTGGAGAAACTTTTGGAAGAAAATAAAGTAAAGCTTAGTGATATAGATGATGCTGTAAGACGTATACTGCGTGTGAAATTTCAATTGGGTTTATTTGATGATCCTTATAGATATTGTGATGAAGAACGAGAAAAAAATGAAATTTATACTAAAGAGCATTTAGAAATAGCTCGTGATGTAGCTAAAAAGTCGATTGTTTTATTAAAGAACGATACTGTTACAACTAAAAAATCGGCATTGCTGCCTTTATCTAAATCTGTAAAGAGCATTGCTGTAATTGGCCCTTTAGCTGATGATAAAGACACACCATTAGGAAACTGGAGAGGAAAAGGCAAATATAATTCTGCCGTTTCTTTATTAGAAGGTGTAAAATCTGCTGCTGGAGACGACACTAAAATTTATTACGAAAAAGGTATAGAATTAACATCAAAAACGGTAGCACCTGGTGAAAATCAATTCTTACATCTTATGGAATTTAATACAACTGATAGATCAGGTATTTCAGCTGCTGTTGCTGCTGCTAAAAAGGCTGACGTTGTTTTATTGGCCATTGGTGAAAATGCTTTTCAAACAGGAGAAGGAAGAAGCCAGACAAAAATTGGTTTTGCAGGCTTGCAACAAGAATTACTTGAAGCAGTTTATGCTGTTAATAAAAATGTAGTTATTGTACTTATGAATGGCCGCCCAATGGATATTACGTGGGCTGCAGAAAATGTGCCTACAATTTTAGAATGTTGGCATTTAGGATCGCAGTCAGGTTTTGCTATAGCCGATGTTTTATTTGGTGATTATAATCCGTCAGGAAAATTACCTGTTTCTTTTCCATACAATGTTGGTCAAGAGCCTTTATATTACAATCAAAAAAGCACAGGAAGGCCTATGAGTACCCAAGTAACCTATTCAGGCTATAATGACGCTCCTAAAGTTGCTTTATATCCATTTGGACACGGCTTAAGTTATACTAACTTCTCTTATGGCAATGTGAGTTTGGATAAAGCAGAAATGGCTAAGGATGGTGAAATACAAGTATCAGTTAATGTAACCAATAATGGTACAAGAGATGGCGAAGAGGTTGTTCAACTTTATATTAGAGATTTAGTAGGAAGCCTTACACGTCCAATAAAAGAACTAAAAGGGTTTGAAAAAACAATGCTTAAGGCAGGTGAGAGCAAAGTAATAAGCTTTACAATAAATACCGAAACACTTCAATTTTATACTGCAAAGAACAAATGGGAGGTAGAGCCCGGTGATTTTAATGTTTGGGTTGGTGGTAGTTCTACAACTAAAAATAAGGCTGAATTTGTGGTTAATTAAGGTTTTATCTAATGAACAAAAAATGCCCGCTAATAGCGGGCATTTTTTGTTTTACATACGCTTATTGGGCACTCCAGCCACCATCCAAGGCAAAAGTAGTACCTGTTATTGTCGCTGATGCTTCTCCTGCTAATAAAAGAGCTGTTTCTGCAATTACAGAGATGGGTACAAACTCTTTAACAGCTTGTTTTTTTAGCATAACTTTTTGTACCACTTCATCTTCTGTCATTTGATGAGCTATTGCTTGGTCTTTTATCTGACCTTCCACCAACGGTGTTTTAACATAACCTGGACAGATAGCATTAGCATTTATATTAAAAGGAGCTCCTTCTAAAGCTAATACTTTAGTCATGCCTATTACTCCATGTTTGGCAGTAACATAAGCCACCTTAAATTCAGAGGCTCTTAATCCATGAACCGAGGCTATATTAATAATTCTACCAAATTTTTGAGCTTTCATTTGTTTCCAAGCTGCTTTAGACGCATAAAAAGCGGAGTTCATATTAATGGCAATAATATTTTCATACTTTTCTGATGAAAACGCTTCTATGGGAGAAACATGTTGGATACCCGCATTATTTATCAATACTTCTAAGGAACCAAAAGTTTGAATGGTTTCCTTAACTAAGGCCTCAATTTGGTTTTTATCTAATAAGTTAGCATTAGAAAATGAAGTTTTAACACGATACTTTGTGGCAATATTTGTGGCAATTTCAGCACCATTGGCTTCTAATCCATTAAACATTACATTATAACCTTTTTGTGCAAATTGCGTAGCAATACCCAAACCGATACCACTTGTACTTCCGGTAATTAAAACAGTCTTATTCATGACTTAAAAATGTAAATAATGCTTTGTTAAATGCATCAGGTTGGTCGAGTACAACTCCATGTCTCGAATTCTTAATTACTTTAAGAGAAGCTTTTTGTAAATTTTTTACATATTCCTCTTTAAATGCTACAGGTGTATAATCCATATCAGAAGCAACTACAAGTGTTTCCGCTTCAATATCTTTTATTTTGTTACCCATGCCCCAATCCATTAAAGTTACGAAAGATTGATAATAATTGTCAAAATTATTTTTTTTGCAACGGGCTTCAAACTCGTTCCTTAAATTCAGTTGATGAGATTCAGGAAACATATTAAAAGCAATTTCTTTTGCTAATGGATCCAAACCTTTTGTCTTTAGGAATTCAGTTCTTTTTTTGAGTAAATCTTCTCCAATTTCCCCCATATTATTAAAATCAGGTCCACTATTGACGATAACCATTTTGTCAATTTTTTCAGGATAAGAGTAGGCAAATTGAAAAGCTATTGCTCCACCCATTGAAAAACCTATAAAAGTTACATTATCAATTTTTAGGGCGTCTAAAAATTCTTTAATATCATTGACCATATAGTCAACACCAAAATTATTGTCTTTCATTACCGAGTCACCGTGACCTCTTAGATCGACTGTGATTACTCGAAAATTCTTAGAAAAGAAAGGAACTTGAAAGTCCCAATCTTTTATAGATGAACCGAGCCCGTGAAGGAAAAGTAAGACCTTGCCCTTTCCTTTATCCTCGTAGTTCAGTGTTATATTGCTGAGGTTTATTTTTGGCATTGAATATTATTTTTTCTTAAAGAAATCTACGGTATATTTTAACTCAACAGAATATAAAGTACCAATTACTGGCGAAGCTACAAACTCTCGATTTTTAGCATTAAACAAGTTCGTTATACTAGCACCTACTGTAAATTTATCCGTAATATAATAACCAGCATTGGCATCAACAGTA
The DNA here is from genome assembly GCF_006065315.1 of Aureibaculum algae. Classification (GTDB taxonomy): domain Bacteria; phylum Bacteroidota; class Bacteroidia; order Flavobacteriales; family Flavobacteriaceae; genus Aureibaculum; species Aureibaculum algae. The sequence continues at coordinate 19,984 of NZ_CP040749.1, forward strand.
AGGCCACCTAATTGACCGTAGTTCCATGTTCTTCCGTTTTTTGCATTTGCAAAAACATCGTTGGTGCCATCTCCATCTAAATCTTGCGTTTTTGCTGCAATGTTTATCCCAGAAAAGAAATCATATTTTTCTACCCAACGACCATAAAGAGTTCCGTAAAATTTATTTTTATTATAATGTAAACCAATGCTTAATTTATTATTTGGAGTGTTTATAGGCAATTCAGTGTCTAAAACTATACCATCTAAATTACCATCATTAGCCATATCGTTTTTATCTAAATCTCTTCCAAAATAAGAGTAATTAAGAGAGGTTCTAAAAGCATCTGTGAAGTAATAATTTAACCCAAGATCAAAACCGTAAGTATCAACTTTACCAAAGTTCATATAGGTCAATAAGAATGCTGATGGTCCGGTAGCACCAGGCACAGCATCTTCATATTTTTCGTCTCCAACGTGGGTTACAAATTTATTGTTTGCAGCGTCTGCAATATTACGTAATGGACTAATAAAATTCTTTGATTGATTGTAGTATGCATTAACATCAATAAATAATTTGTCGGAAAGTTGCCCTTTATAACCAACTTCATAAGAATCAATAGTTTCCACATCTAATTTTTCAATTTTTGAACCATCAGATAATGTGAAACCTTCTCCATTTCCAATCACCAATCCACCAAATAAATTTCCTTTTAGGTTTAATATTGAAGGCACAGCGATTCCTTTACCATACGTTACTCTAAAAGTGCCTTTATCCATTACTTTAGTAATTGCTAGTTTAGGAATAAAGTTTGAGCCATATAGTTCATGGTTATCAACTCTTGCTCCGAATAAAAAGTTCCAACCAGACTCAGCAATTTTATATTCTAATTGTGTATAAACACCTTTTTGGTCAATGTCTATACCACCATCATCTAAAAGATAAGTACCATTAGAATTTGCCATATCTAATTGATATTGGGCACCTAAAGTTAAATAAAACCCACCCCAATTGTTATTGTATTGTCCCTCTGCATTAAATCTTTTAGAGGCATCTTCAAAAACGGAGCCTCTTGGTAACGGAATTCCAAAAGCGGAATTCCATTGTTCCGTATAAGACCTTGTTAAAGCCTCTTCTTCAGAAAATCCATTATCAATAAAGGAAACATAGTTTTGCGTTCTTTGGTTCATTGCATAGGTGTCCTCGGTCTTGCTCCAAGTGTAATACGTATTTAAGAAAAAGTTATTTGAAACAAATTTTAATTGTGCAATGTCTATACTCCAATCTTTTATTTTATTACGTCCAGCGTTTGTAACTCCAATATTACTGCTGTTACTATGTCCGTAATAACCGATGATTTCAGATGCTTTACCAGGTCTATAATGTAATGAAGCTCCATATTTTTCGCTGTCAAAATCATTGTCTTTTCCCAATTCTTTATATCCTTTATCACCAACATAAACACTATCTGTATAATCAAACTCTTCACCAGTTGATTTTTCAAAATGCAGTTTGTAAGCAAATTTGTCACTAATGGCTTGAGCGTGTCTTAACCGAGCAGTAAATACTTTTTGGTTACCAACACCAACAGCAAAAGTTGTTCCTTCAGATGTAAAAGGGTTTTTCGTAATAGTGCTTACCAAACCGTTATGAGCATTTGGCCCATATAGTGTACCGTTAGGACCTAAAAGAATTTCAACACGTTCTACGTCGTCTTTTGTAACGGTAGAAAAAGTACCAAAAGGTAAGCCAGTAGCTACCAGTGTAGAAACTCTATCATCAGTAATTTGAAGATTTTTAGAATTAAATGCAGAGTTAAAACCTCTAATGTTGATTCCAGTGCCTAAAACCCCACTTCGAACAAAATCCACACCTTTTTGTCTTGCGGCCAATTCGCCAATATTAAAGCTCGCAAATTCTTGAATATCTTGTGCTCTAATTACGTTGACAGTAGCCGGAACATCGGTAATTTTTTGAGGTTTTTTACCTGCAGTTACAACGACTTCATTTAAAATGTTGTCCGATGAATTTAAAGAAATATCTACTTTAGTAACTTTTCCAGCTTCAACTGAAACACGCTGTGTAATTGATTGTAATCCCAAAAATGAGAAAGTTACATTATAACTGCCTATAGGAATATTTTCTAAAAGATAATTTCCATCAAAATCAGTAACAACGCCTTTGCTAATACTGTTAATACTAACAGAAGCAGATGGTAAAGGTTGTCCGGCATCATCGGTAATAATACCTTGAATACTTCCGGTATCTTGAGCATGTAATATTGCAAAAGAGAATATAGTTAAAAGAAGAAACAGTTTTTTCATAATATAGTGTCGTTTGAGTTAAATTAGGTGTGCAATCTATTATGAAAAAATAATTATCATCAAGTTTAATTTAGTCAAACTAAGTGCGACTATTTATAATTAGTGTTAAATTAAATTACATATATTATTGATAACTAAACTACTAACACGATAAATTAAAGATAGGACTTTAGTTGCAAAAATGCTTCAGGAAGATTTTTAGAAAGTTTATCTATAACTTTAATCATGTGTTGTTTTTGATTTAAAGTGTGTTGTTTGTCGTTTATCGGCTCCTTAATTTCTTCTAATAATTTTGTGGCATTAATTTTACCTTCCATATATCTAGATAGTGAGATGCTCCATGAAATATTGGGTACATAATTCCCTTTTTTCTTTCGTTCCTTTTCTTTGGCTATGAGATTAAATTTACTTGTAATTTTTAAAACTTCATCATATTTTTCTTCAATTACCAGAACGTTTATATATGATGTAAAAAAATGATGCCAACGGTGTTCAATGATTTTAGATTTGTATTTTTTAATTATTTTTTTGGCATAATTATCTGCTTCAGCTAACTTATTAAGTTCGGTCAGAATTCGAATTTGATTAGAAGCATAACCTAGTTTTTGATGATAGTTATGAGTTTCATTGAAAAGATTAATGTATTCTGCCATGAGTGCATTCGCTTTTTTCGGTTTACTGTTTTTAAGCAGAATAGATACCAGATTATTAAGGTACATTAAAGTGTCATTATTTTCTTGACGGATAGAGAGGAACGCATAATATTCTGCTTTTTTTAATTCATCTTTTCTAGAGTGCATTAAAACGCGACTAGCGTAATAATTTGATAATATTCTTCTAGAGTACATTTGCCCCATCCCAAAAAACACATCTATTTGGTCAAATATTTTTTTTAGTTTTTCACTCTCATTGTAATTGGTATACATAAAAGCCAATAAAACAAAGGCTTGATATCTATTTTTACCATCAATTTCCGTGGTTTGAAAAATTTTTAACAACCATTTTTCCCAAAATTTTGGTTCATTATTATTGAGGCTATATTGGTTGGTAATATCGGTGGTGGCGTTGTATAATTTTGAATCAATTCTTGTTGAAGTAGTATAATGGTCCTCATAATTTTTAAGAAAATCGGCCACAATTTGATGATCATTATACCGCATTCTAACTAGTAAATAGGGTTTATAATCTTTTACCAATTCATATAGATTTTGAAAGTTATAATCCACTGTTTTATATTGGATTATGTACTGTAAAAAATGTTTTTCTTCCGTTGCAGTAATGGCATCGGTCAATACTTTATTTTTTAAAAGCATAATCCAATTTATAATAATATCAACATCTATGGAGGTGAGTTTGTTGTTAATCCATTTTTTGATATAAGAGTATTTTCGTTTATCAATACTTTGATTAAACGCTACTGGATTGTTTTCCGATAAGGCATTGGTAATTACCAATTCTATTATTTGTGTTTTTTCAGGGTCTTTAAATTGATGAAAGGCAGATAAATAAGTCGCTTCATGAGGTAGGATGTGCTGGCTAAAATCTGTAAATTTTTTTAGTTTAGTTTTCAAACGTATTATTCTTTTGATTCAACAAACTTTTCTATTAACAAATTTACTTGATTTGGTTTTTCAAACTGAACGAAATGACCACTTTCTGGGATATACTCCACTTCAACATTTTTTATTTGTTCTTTGGCAATATTTCCGACCTTTTCAGTGCTTAACGTCGGATTAAAATAACGGTTGGGAATCAATTTATCTTCATTACCAAAAATAACTAAGGTTTTTTGTTTTATATCCTTTAATTGATCAAAGACAGGTTCGTCTAACATACCTGCAATGCTCTTTATGATGGCTTCACAATGAGCATTAAAATTAGATGCATTTTTAATATGCTTGCGATCATCAATCATTTTTTGTGCATCTTCGGGCAACTTGTAAAAGTTTAAAGCATAGTTAGTTACAATTTGTTCGTCAGTAGTGTTTTTAACGGAAGCTGCCGTGTAAGCCGTTTTCATAAAGTTAGCTTGTTCTTTTTTAAAAGTTTCTAATCCTGCTGGGGCAATAAGTATTAGTTTTTGAATGTCTTTGGGATAGGTGGTTGCTAACTTAATAGATGCTTGTCCGCCCATTGAGTGTCCAATAAGCACAACATTTTTTAACTCTAATTTTTTAATTAGTTGATGCGTAATTGAAGCAAAAAAGGAGGGTGTGTATTCAACGTTAAGCATTGAAGACTTTCCGTAACCTGGTAAATCTAAGGCCAAACAGATATAATTGTTTTTTAGCGTTTCAATATTTTTTGACCACGCATCAGCATTGCTACTCAAACCGTGTAAAAATAACAATGTGGTTGTACCTTTACCTTCCATTATATAGCTTATTTCTAAACTATCAATACTTATTGATTTTGCGGGATATGTATATTCAGAAACGATATTTTTCATAAGTTTTGGAGTGTTTTGTGCAAATAATATCGTGTTAATGCAGAACAAAAATATAAGAGCTATTTTTTTTATCATTTTTTTGATTTTAACGAATTAAAGTAAATCATTAATCTTTTTCTAGAAACTTTTCCTAAACCTGTAATGGGAATTTTATCCATTAAAAATATATATTTAGGATGTTTAAAACCAACTAAGTTTTTGTCCAAAAAAGTACGAATGTCTTCAATTGCAATGCTTTTGTCACTTGTAGTAACAAAGGCAATGCCACAACGGCCCCACTTTTCATCTTTTGTACTTAATACAATCGCTTTATCAATACCATTAAACTGTTCAATTACTGTTTGAATTTCTTGAGGATAGATATTTTCGCCACCAGAGATATACATATCATCTTTACGACCTTTTAAAAATAAGTATCCTTCTTGGTCTTTAAATGCCATGTCACCTGTATGCAACCAGCCATTTTTAATTTTATTTTTGGTTTTTACCGAGTTGTTCCAATACCCAGGACTCACAACTTCTCCCTTAATACATAGTTCGCCAATTTCATTGGTTTTTACAGCTTTTCCTATGTGATTAACGATTTTTATATTGAGATAAAAATTTGATTTCCCAATAGAATTCGGTTTTAATTTTGCCATTTCATGGTGCAATGAAGTGATGCTTGGACCAGCTTCAGTCAATCCATAACCTGGTCTTATGTATACCTTTTTTTCTTCATACCAATAGTTAATTATCTCTTGCGAAACTTCTTCACCGCCAGAAATAATGTATCGTAAATTACTTAGATCAACTTCTTTAAACACTTTGGTTTGTTGCATCATTAAAAGCATTGTTGGTAATGCCATAAATAAAGAGGTTTCATTTAAGGCCAATAAACATAATGCTTTTTCAGCATCAAATTTATTAAGCATACCAATATGTGCTCCTTTATGTAATAACGGTGTAATAAAAATATTCCACCCCGAAGTGTGGTAAGGTGGTAGAATATTTAATGTTGAATCTTTAAATGTAATTCCCAATTGCATTGACGTGTTCAGACTATTCCAGAACATCATTTTATTGGTGTAAATTACACCTTGTGGACTACCAGTAGTACCCGAGGTGTAAAATATAAAAAGAGGGTTATCTTCCTTTATAATATATTTTTTATTTGAAACAGGGGTTGGGTTTTTATAGTGATACTTTACTAATTCAGGTGTTAAAGTCTTAATATTATGAACTTCTTCGGGATCTATTTTTTCTTTATAATCTGGATGATAGATTAATAATTTCGGAATACAATCGACAATTAATTTTGTTATTTCTTTTTGTGAAAGACGATAGTTAAGAGGTACTAAGATTACTCCCATTCGTTGACAAGCAGCAAATAGAACAATATATTCTAAAGAGTGTTGGGCTAAAACGGCGATGCGATCTCCTTCTTCTAGTCCTAATGTGATAAACTTATCTGTCAACCTGTTTGCATAGTTATCTAATGAGGCATAGCTATAATTCTCGTTACTATCATAAGAAGTTAACGCTGTTTTATCTGGCGTATAATCTGCCCATTTTGCTATCCAATCAAAAGTATCCAAATTATTATGACGTTTTTAGTTTTGAATTGTTTGTGAATTTGTACAATACCAATCCGACAAGTAAGGATGATACAATTGCAATAGCGGCTGAAACTCCTGGGTTATTTACAGGCTCTTGCATATATGGTGTTATTCTGCCGTAATAAATTCCAAAATGGATCACTAAAGCGGTAATACTTGCAATAAAAACTACTTTTATAGAAACATCTTTTAAAAAGATACCAAATAATACCGGTACAAATGCTGCTGCAAAATAGGCATAAACTCCATTTTGAGCAAAAATTGCAACACTTACATTGGGATATTTAATTTGGTGCCAGCTTAATAAAAAACTTACTATTGCTAATATAACGATCACTATTTTGTTTATAACAAAAGTGTTTTTACGTACTTTATCTTTAAAAATGGGTTGTAATATATCAGACGTTATAGTTATTGATAAAGATTGTATAAGGCTTTCTAATGTTGATAATCCTGCAGAAATTAATCCGACTACAATTATCAATCCCGTTACAACTGAAAACTTTGTAACTACATAAGCAGGAATAATTTCATCCATTTTTAGTTTTTCGCCATTTACGGTGAAATCAGGAAAACTGATACGAGCATATAAACCAACGACTACAACCAAAAAGAAAACAATCATAAATGAGATACCACTAAACAAGTAGGTGTTTACTTTTTTAGGATCTTTTAATAATAACGATTTTGTAATGATATGGGGTTGGCAAACCACAGCGACGCCTATTACTATTTGAGCCGCAATAATTTCAAAATAATCACGGAATAGAAAGCTGGTTTCGTTGGTAGGCTTTGTTAAATTAGGGTCTATGTCGTTTAGTTTATCTAAAAAACCAGAAATGCCGCCGTCCATAAATTCGTAACCAGATCCAATTAAAATTAATGCAACAATAAACATGATAATCGCTTGTATGGTATTGGTATATACCATGGAATTGGCACCGCCAAACATCATATAACCAAATACAAATACCGTAATACCCATGAGGACATAAAAGGGTTCTAGGTTTAAAGATTTTGCGATAACCTGCGTTAGTCCTACATTAATTAAAACAATAAACGTGATTAATAAAAGTGCAATTACTCCAAAGAAAAAAGCATAACTATTGTTTTTATAACGTTGCCCCATCCATTGTGCCATGGTGGTAGCTTTAACGGTGCTACCATATTTTGCAAAGCCTTTTGTAAGAACAATTAGCGAAATAAAAGCAGCTATGGGTAAGATAATGCCAAAAGAAAGTACACCTGAAAGTCCGTAGAGAGCTATAAATCCAGGGTTAATAATAAAAGTTGCCGCACTAGTCATAGAAGCGGCTAATGACAAACCAACTACCCAAGATGGAAATCCAATAGTACCCACGGCATAGTCGGCAATAGTTGTAGTTTTTCTAGCTCCTCTAATGACAAAATATAGAATTACACAGGCATAAATGGCTAATAAAAGCCACATATAAGTTACCCAATTATCTGATGCAAACATTAAAATTTATTTTGAAACAAATAAAATGCTTATTGTTTAATAAAATGGAGTTTTATTGATATATTTTAGTGTGACTATAAAGTGTATTTGTTTTATATTTTTATAAGAAGTTAATTTACAGATATATAAATAAGTGAGACTTAAATTAATTATAAAATGGGAACTAACTTAGAAGACGCAGTTCGTTAAATATCAAGTGCCGTAATTACAAGGAATTTGTATCTTAAATAGAAAAACTGCTTTGAATTACATTTCAAAGCAGTTTTACAAATAACCCCTATTATTAAAATAATTGACCCTCAATTAATTTTGTTTTAGCTCAATTTTTTATTGAAGTTTATAGTTTAGCGTAATAGTATTCTTCAGTAAACTTTATTGGTATAGAAACTCGAGTTTGATCCCACGCAAGCACCATGTTGGCATTTTTATTTATTCTTTTAAATCCGATAGAAAAAACGGATAAGCGTTCTGCTTTTTTTACAGTCACTTTAATTTGGGCAACATTTGTGGAAGGGTTATATTGAAAAGCACCCCAAGTATCTACTTCACTATTTAGTATTATTTCCCATTCTTTTTCACCAGGTATTGTTAATAGTACATAAGTTCCGGCCTTAACTAAAGTTTCTCCGAAAAAAATATCTTTATAAAACTTAACTTCTGTAGCTTCATTGGCTCCAGTTCTCCAAATGTTACCGTAAGAAATTTGATCTGTAAGTTGTTCTTTATCACCTTTTAAAGATGGTCTTCCGTAAATTACTTTAACCATTGGCATAGATACGCTCGAGGCTCTTAAATAAGCAATATCTTGTGGAACTTCATCTAATTTTTGAAAGTCTTGAGCAACGATTGTTGTAGTAAATAGTATTATGATCATTGTGATACTCTTGGTTGTTAACATAGCAATTTTATTCATAGTATAAATTTTATTGAGGTCACCGTCTTTTAGGTTTAAGTATTTATTTGCGACCTGTGAACTAAAAACAACTAGAGCTTAAATAGTCCTGAAAAAAGATGATTTATTTTAATTTTCTATATAAATACTGTGTTGGATGGGTGTGAATTTTTTTATATAAAAAAGCACCCTTTTGAAAAAGGATGCTTTATTAACTCTGATATGTAAAAAAAATAAAATGCGTCTGCGTTAAATTGTTTTGCAGACTCCCCTAGAGTAAAAACAATCGTGTCCTTAAATATCCTGAAAAAAAGTTATTTATAAAAAAAATATCCCCTTTTAAGGGGATATTTTGACATTTTATGTGGTTTTAATGACTAATTACAAGCACTTTCAAATCGCAGACGATCATCATCATCTTTAAAGTCAATTCTATTTTGTCCGGTAACTAAATCAATCTCCGTTAAGGTCCAAATATTAGAAACTTCTACTAAGCCTATAATAGAGATATCAAATTCTATATTTTGTCCCGTACCCACAGCTGTCCAAGTTCCAGAAAATATTGGTAGTGGTATGCCTAGTAAAGTAACTGTAACCGTACCATTGGTTGCAAAGTTAAATTGGTATAGTGGATATAGTAAGTCTAAATTTAACGAATTTAGGGTTAATCGGTTTATCTTCCAATCATCACAACCCGTTAACAAGTCTTTAAATTCTTGTAATTCACATGCTATACAATCATCATCATTATAGTCATAATCGTCATCTTCATCGCATACATCTATTGATGAGGTGATTTCGGATTCTAGTTCTTGCATTGAATTTGTAGTAATTTCGGTATCATCACTTCTAATTACAACAACTGGAAATTCAATATTCGATATATCATCAGATTTAAAATCTTCTATAAAATCAAATAATTCTCGATCATTTTGTAGTTCATCTTTGTCAAATTGTTCGGTAACGGTATTGAAAGTTGAAACTGTAATTGGAAAAACAAAATCTACACATTCAATATCTTGGTCTATTTCATTTTCACCTTGACAAGTACTTGCAAGAGCATCAAATTGACTCTGATTGTTAAGGGTTACTTCTTTAAAATCTTCTTGAGTTACCGTTATTGGAAATTGAATTTGCATTGTATCAGCGTCATCATCATGATCATCAAATATATTTTCAACGGTTTCAAAATCATCTGCTGAATTTACGATAACCTGAATACCATTGGCAAATACTGTAATAGGAAATTGTATAGATAAACAATTTGCTTTGTCTATAATGTTATCGAACGAACCATCTTTCAAGGTAGTGCGTTTCATTAAACCCGCTAGATTTGAATCAGCGGTAAAAGAAGATTCATTTGGACCAGGAATCAAAACAGATTCTTCATTTCTACAGGAAATGAAAATTAATAATACTAAGAGTAATAATTTGGTAGTTTTTATCGTTTGCTTCATTGTGCAATATAAATTGTTAATACTATTGTATACATAGTAAAACAATTAAACGTAAAAAACTCCTGAAAATTTTTACTTATAATTAATAAATAGAAAATTTATGACCCAAAACAAGTCTGTATGTGATGAAAGTGTTTTTGCTTCTATTTATAATTCATATGCTAAAGACCTTCATAATTACCTTTATTATAAATATGGCGATCGCTACGACCCAAATGATACGGTACAAGAAGCTTTTGTTAAATTATGGAACAATTGTAAAGAAGTGACGTTCGAAAAAGCGAAAGGTTTCGTTTTTATGGTATCGAAAAACATGATGTTAAACGAAATAAAACATCAAAAGGTAGTTTTAAAACATCAACAAGTAAAGCCAAAGGATTATACAAATGAAAATCCGGAGTTTATCTTAGAAAAAGAACAATTTTATAAAAAATATCAACGTGCATTATCGAAGTTAACAGAAGACCAACGGGTTGCTTTTTTACTTTGCAAAACGGAAGGTAAAAAGCATCAAGAAATAGCCGATATGCTTAATATTACCAAGAAGGTTGCTGAATATAGAATTTATACGGCCTTTAATATTATTAAAGCTGAAATAAAAGAATTAAATTAATTGATATTTTTTCAGGACTTTTATAAACTTTATTGTTTTTAAGTAAATAAATGAATTTAATGAACCAAGAAGAATTATTAAAAAAATGGTTATCTAATGATCTGACCGACGCCGAACTGAAAGAGTTTGAGCAGTCAGAAGATTATGTGCTACATACTGAAATTGTTGAAGGAGCTCAGCAATTTAAGGCTTCTAACTTTTCGAAACCGAGATCGTACGATGAGTTTAAGACCATACGTAATGGGCAAAAGAAATCTAAAGTAGTACGACTTAATACTCGTAAAATTTTATGGAGAGTTGCTGCAATTCTTATTATCAGTTTGGGAATGTTCTTTACATTTTTTAGCGACCGATCTACAACAGTTAAAACACTTGCTAGTCAAAAACAGACCTTTAAGTTACCAGATGCTTCTACCGTAATATTAAATAATCTTTCTACAATTAGCTATAATAAAAAGAGTTGGGACGAGAAAAGAGAACTAAGGCTAAAAGGTGAAGCTTTTTTCAAAGTGGCTAAAGGTTCTAAGTTTGATGTAATTACAAGTGCCGGTGTTGTTTCTGTGCACGGTACACAATTTACTGTGAACCAGCGTGATGGGTTTTTTGAGGTTAAATGTTTTGAAGGGGTTGTACAGGTAGAAAGTGATGCCTTTAATCAAGTGTTAACGATTGGTAAATCATTGAGAATTCGTAACGGCGAACTGTCTTTAGATGAAGTTTCGCAAAGTGAACCTTCTTGGATTACGAATAAAAGCACGTTTAAAAGCATTCCTTTAATTGAGGTGCTGAATGAATTAGAACGACAATTTGCGGTCAAAATTACCGTTAAGAATATTGATACTGATCAATTATTTACGGGTGGCTTTACCCATTTAAACCTTGAACAGGCACTTCAATCTGTCACGAGTTCTTTTAACTTGAAGTATACGAAAGAAGGACCGACTAAAATTTTGTTATACACGAGTGAATAAATTAAAATGCTTTGTACTTGTAATTTACCTTTTTAACGGCTCCTTATTGTTTGCACAAGACAATAATGGTAAAAAACCGCTCGTTGAAATATTAGTAGATTTACAAGTGCGTTTTGATTACGAATTTACTTATGCAGATCAGATTGTAAAAAATATTTTTATTTTAACTCCTGACCCCAAATTAAATCTAAAAGAGGCCGTTGAATATCTTCACGAAACAACTGGACTTGAATTTAGGTTTCTTGATGGCAATTATATAGTCATTAATAAAATTAATACGGCTTTCAATATTTGTGGATTTTTAATTGATCAGGTTGATCAAACGCCAATAGCTTCTGCTTCTATAATTGGTGATGCAGACGCTACAATCTCAGATGCAAAGGGGTTCTTTAGTTTAACCGTAGCAGACAAAAATGAAATCATTGACATACGTCATTTAAGTTACGCACCCGTAATTTTCACATCGGCTGATTTTAATACGAAAGCTTGCGACACCATAAAGCTTAGTCTTCAAAATGAATCTTTAGATGAAATAGTGCTGGCAAATTATATTGCCAAGGGTATTAATAAACTTGCCGACGGAAGCATGCAAATTAATTTTAAAAATTTCGATCTTGTTCCGGGCTTAATAGAAACGGATGTGTTACAGACGGTACAAGCTTTACCAGGTGTTCAAAGTGCTGATGAAACGGTTTCTAATATTAATATTCGCGGAGGAACAAATGCGGAAAATCTACTCTTGTGGGATGGTATAAAGATGTATCAATCTGGACACTTTTTCGGATTAATTTCGGTGTTTAATCCTTTAATTACATCTAAGGTGTCCTTGATAAAAAATGGAACAGGCGTTGATTATACGGATGGGGTTTCAGGAACCATTCTAATGAATACGGACGATAAGATAACTGATAAATTTACTGGTAGTTTGGGGTCTAATTTCACAAATGCTAATGTTTTTATTGACGTACCAGTTGGTACAAAGTCTTCGGTTCAAATTGCAGCGAGAAAAGCAATAAATGACTTTGTAGAAACACCAACATACACGGCCTATTATGATCGTGTTTTACAAGATAGTGAAGTAGATAAAAATTCGTCTCAAGTTGTACACTCCGGTATTTCTTTTGATTTTTATGATACTTCCATAAGGTGGCTGTACCGTCCCAGTTCAAGAGATGTAATTCGATTTAACTTTATTAAAGTTAATAATGAATTAATCTTTAACGAAAAAGATGAGCAAAACCAACAAGCAAGTTCACGAGAGAGTCGATTAATTCAAAATACAACTGCCGAAGGGGTGTATTACCAAAGAGATTGGTCAAATAAATTTAAAACTAGTATTCAAATTTATGAGACTGATTACCGACTCAATGCGATTAATGTAGATGTTTTAGAAAATCAGCGTTTAGAACAAGAAAACAAGGTTTCAGAGTCTTCATTAAAATTAAAAACAACATATATTTCAAGTCCACAATGGTCTTTTATTAATGGATATCAATTTATAGAATCAGGCATCTCCAATCTTACCGATGTTGACGATCCTAGATTTTTAACTTTAGAAACAGAGGTAATTCGTGAGCATGCGGTTTTTTCTGCTGTAAATTTTAGTTCTGAATCCAGGAACACTCAAATAAAAGGAGGGTTGAGATATACCTATGTAGAAAAATTTAAACAACATTTAATAGAACCTAGAATTGCAATTAATCAGCGGTTTGCAGACTATTTTAACTTGGAAATTGCAGGAGAATTGAAACATCAAAATACCTCTCAAATTATTAATTTTCAAAATGACTTTTTAGGGGTTGAAAAAAGAAGATGGCGTCTGTCAAACCAAGAAGAAGTTCCAATTATTCAAAGCAAACAAGCTTCTCTAGGTCTCAGTTTTTCAAATAGAGGCTGGTTGATTAGTGCAACTGGATATCATAAAAATGTAGATCAAATTACATCACAGAGTCAAGGATTTTTAGGACCTCATATCTATGATCAATCGATAGGCTCTTATACCGTCAATGGTCTAGACGTTCTGATAAATAAACGAATAAAAAGGATCAGTAGTTGGTTGAGCTATTCGTATGGCAAAAACACGTATACTTTTGACGAATTTATTCCTTCAAAATTTCCAAATAACGTTGATGTAACGCATGCAGTAACGCTAGGATCTACTTTTTCTGCAGCCAACTTTAAATTTTCTGCTGGTCTTAACTACTATACTGGTAAACCCACTACACGCCCAATCGGAAACCAACAGGTTGAAGAAAACACTATTCAATATGAAACTACCAATAGTAGTCGCCTTGAAGACTATTTGCGATTAGATGCATCTGCAGTTTATGAATTTAAAATTGTTTCAGGAATCCGAGCTAAAGCTGGGGTATCGGTTTTAAATGTGTTGAATCAAGAAAATAGAATCTCCAATTTTTATCGTGTTCAAGAAGGGCAAATTGAACAAGGAACTAAAAACGCATTAGCCTTTACGCCCAATGCTGTGTTCAGCATATTGTTTTAGAAAGTAATACCTTTGATTGAAATGTAAAGATTACTTCCATTGCAAGCCAGGTGTCTTAAAATAACAAAACCTGCTCAAGTAAACTATGAATGTCGGGATTCATTGCACGTTGTGCAATGGGCCCTACTATCCAGTACTGCAATTACAACTACCTGTCTTTGCAAGCCAGGTGTCTTAAAACAACAAAACCTGCTCAAGAAATCTTGGCAGGTTTTTTATGTTTTAATCCACAACATAGTTGTGAATGATCGTGGAGACGGAGGGACTCGAACCCTCGTCCAAACAAGCAACTAAAGTGCTTTCTACATGCATAGTCATCGTTTAATTTTCGTCCAAAAGCTGACCGACAACCGCCCACTTTTAGCTTATCTTCTTTAGTTTCAAAACACTAGCGAAGTATAGCATTTCTATGTCAATTTTTACGATGTCTCAAACTTGAACGCCATTAACAAAGGCTGTCAGGAGACATAAAGCTTCTCTACCTAGTAGAGACGAGGCTAAATCCTACTGTAATTCGGATTATGCAGCTAAAGCGTAGTTATTCTCGCCGTTTAAAGTGTTGAAATTGAGTTTTACGAGTACTATTTCATTGCTCGACATGCTTACAGTTCAATTGGTCTTGCTGTCAAAACCAGTCGCCCCCAATTTATTATTTAATTTACAAAGATAGTTATAATTTTGAAATCAAAACTTGTTAAATACCTTATTTCATAATACCTTGCAACAAAATCTGTACCAAAACCTAACATATGAAGTTTGCTATAATAAAAGAAGTAAAAAGTCCGCCAGATCGTCGTGTGGTTTTATCGCCTGAGGCTTGTTGTCAGTTATTAGAAACTTATCCTAATACAGAAGTGGTTGTTCAACCTTCTGATATTAGAGTTTTTAAAGATGAAGAATATAGAGCGTTAGGTATTTCGGTTTCTGAAGATGTTTCAGATTGCGATGTGATGTTGGGTGTAAAAGAAGCTACCATTGATAGTTTAATTGCCAACAAATCTTATTTTTTCTTTTCACATACTATAAAAAAACAACCCTATAACAGAGCGTTGTTAAAGGCCATTCTCGATAAAAACATTACTTTTTATGATCACGAAACGGTTACTGATAGCCGTGGGAATCGATTAATAGGTTTTGGATATTACGCAGGAATTGTTGGGGCCTATAATGCTATTAGAGCATATGGTCTTAAATTTGGTGGTATAAATTTGCCAAATGCAGACAGTTTAAAAGATGGAAAAGAATTAGAGGAGGAATTAAAGAAAATTAAAGTACCTGCAATTAAAATTGTGGTAACTGGTACAGGAAAGGTAGGTACAGGAGTAAAAGAAATTTTAGAGATATTAAAAATTAAAGAAGTTTCAGTTAATGACTATTTAGAAAACGAATTTAATGAACCTGTTTATGTGCAATTAGATGCTTTAGATTATAATGCTCGTAAAGACGGACAGGAATTAGATAAATATGATTTTTTCGAAAACCCGAGCGAGTACGAATCAACATTTATGCGTTTTGCAGCGGTAAGTGAATTGTATATTGCGGCCCATTTTTATGGTGAAGGTGCTCCGTATATAATTACACATGACAACACAAAATCAGATACTTTTAATATAAAAGTAATTGCAGATATTAGTTGTGATATTGATGGTCCGGTTGCACCAACTATCCGACCTTCTACAATTGCTGATCCAGTTTATGGGTACAATCCTGAAACGAGTCAAGAGATTGATTATAAAGATGCTAAGGCTATCGTTGTAATGGCAGTAGATAATTTGCCTTGCGAATTACCTGATAATGCGAGTCGCGGATTTGGAAACATGTTTTTGAAAGATGTAATTCCGGCATTTTTTAATGATGATAAAGATGGTGTTTTACAGCGAGCAAAAATGACCGAGAACGGTAAGCTCACTGAAAATTTTAAATACCTTCAATATTACGTTGACGGTAAAGAATAAAATACAAATTAATTGTCCCCTCGAGGGGACTTTAGGGGTGTCTAGGCACTAACTATAATGCAAGACAAACAATTTCTTATCGATTTAGCCAACACTAAAATGCCATATGGTAAATTTAAAGGG
The DNA here is from genome assembly GCF_006065315.1 of Aureibaculum algae. Classification (GTDB taxonomy): domain Bacteria; phylum Bacteroidota; class Bacteroidia; order Flavobacteriales; family Flavobacteriaceae; genus Aureibaculum; species Aureibaculum algae. The sequence goes on from NZ_CP040749.1 coordinate 36,328, forward strand.
AGAGACCTTATCGATTTGCCAGAGCATTATATCGTTTGGTATCATGCCAAAGGTTTCCCGAAAGGAAAATTAGGGATGATGCTCGGCTTAGTTTATGAATTAAAACTAAATGGCTTAGAGCATTTAGTAAAAGAGATAAAAAGGAGGGACAGTTAAGGGATGCTAAAAAAGTCAAGATTTAGATTATTTTTACGATAATCAAATCAATTTTAATATACTTTCTCCTAGAAATATATAGCACGCTACAAGAATTGACTCCCCAATAAAAATGGCTGAAATGTATTTTATAAAGTTCATGCGTGTAGAGCCGGCAATATAGCAAATTAAGTCTGTTGGGACTAAAGGGAAAAAAGACCAACCGAGAACTACCCAAAACCCATGTTTGTCTAATTTTTCTATTATTTTGGTTTTTCTTGAATTATGTTTTTGACCAAAAAGGTTTCCAAATTCTAAGAATTTAGAAGCAAAATAAAGGTAAATGGAAGTAGTCATTATTCCAAACATGGAGATCCAAAACACAGTCCAAGGTGATTCTGGAAAAAGAAGAACGCCAGCAAAAATAAATGGAGTAGACGGTAATAAAAATAAACCGCGGATTAGACAAATTCCAATATAAGTTGAAAATATTTTCGTAGAATTTTCTTTTACAAAGGCAGAAATCGAGTCATGAGTAAATTTCTCCGGATATAAAAAGAATAAGGCCAACCCTATAAGTACAAGTGCTACCCAAAAAATTCTAAGATAAATTTTTGTCTTCTTCAATTACTTTGAATTATTTTTATTCGTGTTCAACATAAAAAACCACATCCATGCAAACATTGCTGTTATATAGGCAATGCCGAGAATAACAAATGCAGCTATAAAATCAGTTATTATAGTGAACATTAAACAGAATGAAAAAGATAAAATTGCATATAAAGGGAAAAATTTCTTACCTATTTTAGGTAATTGATCTTTTTTTCCAAGATAGTAAAAGGGAACAATGGTAAAACTTACGCCTAGCATACTAAGAATAAAACTTACGATTAGGCAAATAGGTAGAAAAGGGAGAGCGTCTAAAATTCGCCCTTCATTTAAACCAAGTATAACGAAGTAGAGTAAGGATGCTGCTAAGAGTGCTGACTTAAAGGCTGTCTTTATTATTCGTGCACTAATATTCATGGCTTAAGTATTAAATTATCAAAAACGAGTTCCTGCCAATTATTGTTTTCTAAATTTTCACAATACTGATTGTATTTATGAGTTATTTTATTTTGAGCTGATATTGGTGGTTCATTTGTAAGAACATCTACATATTCTTTAAGTGTAAACGTGTTATTATCGGACAAGTCTATTAAATAATCAAAGTCTATGTGCTCTGCGTGTTGTGTGTTATATTTTGTGATTAATTTATCCCAATTTATGGTAGAGGAGACAAGTAAAGCAACAAACCCAATACTGATATTTCTACGACAAAGAAACCAGAAATTATAGGTAGCATATACTTTTATAAAAGTGGTTATTAAGCCAATTATTGATAACAATAAATATATAAAAACACCTATTCTTTTGTAGGTTAAACCATGATAATTAACATAGAGATTGTTTTTATACGCTGTGAATAAAATAAGGAAAATGTTAAGGGAAATCCACAGTGTGGTTAGTGTTTTTAAGTTTTTGTTTTTCTTATAAAAGTTGAGGTTTCCTCTAAAAAAGTAAAGTATGATAGCGATGGCAAAAACTATTGATGTTATTAAGGCATAGACACCTTCATGAACGGCTTTTGAGAGGTCTGACGCATTTAGGTCAGTCAGATGGGTTAAATAAATAGTATCGGTAACTAAGAAGAATATAATAAGCATATTTAAGAGGACAAGTAAAATGATTCCCAACTGGTTTTCTTGACCTAAGTTTTCATTAGATTGTGGTTTTATGTCATCTTTGTTGAGATTATTATCTGTTTTTAAGTCGAAAGCTGTAGCCGATTCAATTGTAATTGGACTTGTAATGTTTAACAGTAAAAAATAGCCTAATGTGGTAAATAAGATCCACTGAAAGTTGATAAAGCTAAAGTCTATTTTATTTAAAAGTTCATCAAAATAGGGATTAGCACTTCGGTATAGGATTACAAATATGAGCAACACTATTGTTGGTATTCCAATCATTTTTAGCCAGTAAACATAATCGATGCTTTTCTTTTTTACGGCTTCTGTCTCTTCTAAGAAACGATTGTAATACATGGAGAAACCCGAAGCGATTGAAGAGAAAAAGCCATTAAGGAGTTGAATGTAAACGGAGGAGTTTACTTCACTTACTGTTCCTAAAAGATAAAAAAAGGCAACAATGCTCGATATTACACTTAACGTAGCGTTGTAAATAAAGACAAAGGTTGCGGTGGCTAGAAAAACGAGTGCAGTGGTTAGCACCTTTGTTGTTTTAAACTGCTTGTTATTAAATATAAAGAGTAGTGCTATTGTAAGCATTGAGAATAATAGGAAATTTAAACCAATATTCTGCTTAAAGAATAATAAGCTAAAGATTAGAGAACTAGCGATTAATGGAATGTTTTTGTTCATGTTTCATTTATTTTAAAAGCACTTTGAAATACAAAGTGATTAGATAAAAAATTTTAAGGTTTATTATTGATGATTCGTTCTAAGGCGGTTAAATGCTTTTTGAATTCTAATGTACCTAAATGTGTAGCATTATATTTTGTATTGGTTTTCTTACCAATAAATGATTTTCTTATTTTAATATAATCTGCTTTTTCTAACGCTTTAATATGACTCGCTAAATTACCATCGGTAACATCAAGCAATTCTTTTAACGTATTAAAGTCGAGGGTGTCATTAACCATTAAAGCAGACATAATTCCTAGTCTGATTCTATGATCAAAGAGTTTGTTTATATTTTTAATTATGTCTTTCACTTTTAATTCCGCTCCATTTTAAAATACATTAATGCACCATAAATAATATGTAGAATGCCAAATCCAAGGATCCAAAATAACAATCCATTACCAAAAAACACCAAGGCTAACAATCCTAATAATATTTCTAACACTCCTAAAAACCGGACTTGACTTAATGTGTATTTGCTAGCATTTATTAAAGCTAATCCATAAAATATCAGAGCAGCTGGTGCAGCAATACCATAAATACCTTTTTGAATTAAAAGAAAGATAAATACCCCTCCTGTAATCATTGGTATTGCAAAACTACTAATTAGTTGGCGAGAAGCTGGTGTCCAAATGTTTTCATTATTCTTTTTTGCCTTTTGCTTTGTTAAAAAATAGGCTGAAATGACAGATAAAAAAGCGACAATTAAGGCAACCCCTATTAATGAATTTTTTAAAGAGCTAAGTGTTGTATAGTTCGTTTTTAGAATTTCAGTAGAATAGTCAAAATTATAATTAGCATCTCCTAATAACAAGTAGGCAATGTATGCCCCAAGTAAAGCATAGGTTCCTGCCAATATTCCTGAGAGTCCACTTAATGAAATAAACCGTGTTGAACGGTTCATGATATCTTTAATCTCTGAAATGTCTTTTAAATAATCTTTCTCACTCATAATAAAAGTACTTTGAAATGCAAAGTTAATAGAATATTTGAAATGTGCAAGAATTTATTTACTTTGTGATTATTAAATGGCATGAATTAATTTTTTGAATTATGAACCCAGCAGAAAATTACATTTTAAATCAACCTGAACCTTATCGATCTATAGTATTGCACTTACAGATAATTATTGAAAAAATTATTTCGGAAGTTGATTTAAAATACAAATACAGAATTCCCTTTTATTATATAGACAAAAGACCATTTTGTTATTTGAATGTAAGTAAAAGCGAGCAATTTGTAGATTTAGGCTTTTGGAATGGAGCTCATTTAACGGCTCATTTAGAACTTTTAACAACAGCCAAGCGTAAAGTAATTAAATCATTACGATATTCCTCATTGGAAGAAATTGATGAAACTATTTTAATAAATGTACTTAAAGATGCTTATTCAGTTAAGGATAAAATGTTTAACCATTAGCATTTAAAGCATAGCAATAATTGCTGAATAATTTAGCTAAAAAAAATCACATTTTAGAGATTAATTCTCTAAAAAGTTTTCAACCTCTCATTGTTATTAAAATTCAAAACCTATTCAGGAACATGTAAATTTCTAGGTTAATTTTGACAGCTCTAAATATCAATAAAAATCGATTATGTCTGTAGAAATTACCAAAATCAAAGCTGAAATTTATGATTATCAAGAAGTTTTAGAAAGCTCATTAGCCTATTTTAAAGGTGACGAACTAGCTGCTACTACTTGGATTAACAAGTATTGTCTCAAAGACAAAACTGGAAACTATAAGGAGAAATCTCCTGATGAGATGCATTTACGTATGGCGGAGGAGTTTGGTAGAATTGAAAAAAATTACATTCCAACAGACAAAGTTTCAGATAATTTATCTACATATGGAAAAGCGAGAAAACCATTAACCACAGAAAAAATATATGATCTTTTTAAAGATTTTAAATATGTAATTCCACAAGGAAGTGTGATGTTCGGTTTGGGTAATAAAGAAGTAATTGCTTCACTTTCTAATTGTATTGTGGTACCATCAGTAGTAGATTCATATGGAGGTGTTTGTTATACCGATCAGCAATTAGCACAATTATTTAAAAGACGTTGTGGAGTAGGAGTAGATTTATCTGAGTTACGTCCAAAAGATGCTTTGGTATCAAATGCGGCAGGAACTACTACTGGAGCCGTATCATTTATGGATAGGTTCTCAAATACAACACGCGAAGTTGCTCAGAATGGTCGTCGGGGTGCGTTAATGTTAACCATGGACGTTGCTCATCCAGATATTGAAGACTTTATTACAATTAAACAAGACCTAACTAAGATTACAGGTGCAAATATTTCTATCAGATTATCTGATGCGTTTATGAATGCTGTAGTAAACAATACAAAATTCACATTGCAATGGCCTATCGAAAGTTCAGAACCAAAATATACCAAAGAAATTGATGCTAATGAATTATGGGAAAAAATTATAACATGTGCTCATAATTCAGCTGAACCTGGTCTGATATTTTGGGATAGACAGCATCACTATTCTACCTCATCAGTGTATCCTGAATTTAAAAATAGTTCTACAAATCCATGTTCTGAAATTGCAATGCAAGGTGGCGACAGTTGTCGTTTAATTGCAGTTAATTTGTTCAGTTTTGTAGAAGATCCATATACTAAAAAAGCAAAATTCAATTATAAAAAATTCTACGAGGTTGTATATGAATCGCAACGCTTAATGGATGATTTAGTTGATTTAGAATTGGAGGCTGCAGATAAAATTTTAGCAAAAATTGAAGCAGACCCTGAACCTGATCATATCAAACGTACAGAAAGAGAAATTTGGGAATTATTATCAGAAACTGGTAAAAAAGGAAGAAGAACTGGTCTAGGTTTTACTGCTTTAGCAGATGCTATTGCCGCTTTGGGAATAAAATTTGATACAGATGAAGCTTTATCAGTGGTTGATGCCATAATGAAGAAAAAATTCGTAGCTGAATTTGACAGTAGTATTGATATGGCCATAAACAGAGGGCAATTTGAAGTATTTAATAGAAACATTGAAGATACTTCTGAATTTGTTCAAATGATGAGTAATGAGTTTCCTGATTTGTATGATAGAATGATGCAAAACGGAAGAAGAAATATTTCAATTAGTACGGTGGCTCCAACAGGTTCATTAAGTATGTTGGCACAAGTATCATCAGGTATTGAACCTGTGTACATGTTATCTTATGTACGTCGTAGAAAAGTGAATACCAATGACGAAAATTCTAAAGTAGATTTTGTAGATGAATTAGGAGATGCTTTTGAAGAATTTACTGTTTATCATAAAAAGTTTGAAACTTGGATGAACACCACAGGTAAAACTCAAGTTAAAGAAAGTCCATATGCAGGAGCAACTGCCCCTGAAATTGACTGGAACAAACGTGTTGAAATGCAGGCTTTAGTTCAAAAATACACTACACATTCAATTAGTTCAACCATTAATTTAGCATCAGACGTTACTGTTGATAAGGTTGGAGATATTTATATTGAATCTTGGAAGCAAGGCTTAAAAGGTATTACCGTATATAGAGATGGTTCAAGAAGTGGTATTTTGGTATCAACAGATGAAAAAAGCAAAGAAAAAAAGGAAGGATATCAAGAAGAAACTATAGTTGCTAAAAGACCAGATAGAATTGAAGCTGAAATTATTAGATTCCACAATGAATCAGAAAAATGGTTGGCAGTTATTGGATTAATTGATGGAAAACCTTACGAAATTTTTACAGGAAAAATGAAAGATGCCTTTAACCTACCACAATGGGTTGAAAAAGGTTGGGTAATAAAAAATAGAGATGAACAAGACGAAGCCAGATACGATTTTCAATATATAGATAGTGATGGCTATAAAACAACTATTGAAGGATTGTCTAGATCTTTCAATAAAGAATTTTGGAACTATGCCAAATTACTTTCTGGTGTGTTACGTCATGGTATGCCAATGCCATACGTGGTTGATTTAATTCAGAATCTAAATTTATATGACGATCACATCAATACATGGAAAAATGGTGTTGCACGAGCTTTAAAACGCTTTATTCCTAAAGATGCCATACTAAAGGACAAAAAATGTAGCGAATGTGGCGATCCAGAAGGGTTGGTTTTTGAAGAAGGTTGTTTGAAATGCAAAAGTTGTGGAATGTCTAAGTGTGGGTAGGTAAACAATTGTATTTTGTCATTCCGAGGTACGAGGAATCTTTTTAAATGTAATAACAAATATTAATGAGATTCCTCGTACCTCGGAATGACATCAAATTATAACTACTCTATTATTTTAGTCTAACATAGTACTCTAAAATTGGTCTTTGATTGACAAAAATATACAATTCAGAATCGCTAGTTTTTGTAAATGGGATGTTAAAGGTACATTGATCACTATTACAATCAGGTTCAATTTTTTTACTATATCTATCGCCCTTAAACGCATAGAACAAATTCATGTTTTCAGGTAAGTGCCCCATTAAAAATACAATATCTGTCTTAGTTGCTTCTTCAAGAACACCAAATTTCGGTGAAATTAATTTCAATTTATTAAGAAAAAAAGAATTTTTATAAATGGGTTTGCTATAAAATTGCTTTAGTGTCAGTTTAGATTCAGTTAGTAACCATTCCGTTTCAGAAGGATAATGGGTAAGGGCAAATTGATCAGGGTCAGTAAAAAAATAGAAATCGTCAAATTGAGCAAACCATTTATTGCCATAGGTATAACCTGCACCCCAAGTAGCATCAATCAAATACCATTTTTTATCAATTCTAACAGCGTTCCACGCATGGTTTTCTGCTTCTGGAATAGTATTAATATCACTAACATCACCTTTAGCATATCCTCCAATTAATTTACATTCAATACCTAAGTATTCTGAAACTTCTTTAAACGTTTGGGCATAACCTTCACAAATTGCTTTTTTGGTCTGAAGTGTTTTATGGACAATAGAATTGTTTATAACCTTCATTTTACGGTCAAAATCCGTTTTAGAGGTATAACTGAAACCAATTTCAGTCTGTCCTTTAGAAAAGGAAACCATGTCATATTTAATTGTAATACAAAGCCAAGTATAGAGGGCTCTAATTCTATCTTTTTTCGTCGTAAAATCTTTGAGAATTTGTTCTGCTAAGGCCGCCGAGCTTTTGTAATCTGAACTATAGCTTCTTACTCTAGCGTCAACAGCATCATATTCATTCGTCATGGTTTTTATGGAAGCAATTGGAGAATGGATATTGTTCATTTGTTCAGCAATATCAAATTGCTGAGCATAGCTTTTGTTTATAAACAAAAACAACAACAGGTATAGCGTTATTTTTCTCACAATAAACTATATAACAATATTTTAGCTAAAAAATTGTAATCTATAACCTAAAAATCCCTCCTAGAGATAGTACTCTTTGAAGGTAAAAGAATGATTGAGAAGCACTATCAGCACCGCTTTTAGTGGTTCTAATCTTGTTCATATCAATAAATCCCCCTTTTAGATCACCTCTAATATAGAAATATTTAAAGAAATTAAGATGTAATCCTGCACTTAACGCAACACCATATCCAGAAATATGAAAATCGTCATGGCGTTCTTTTGATAAAAGCGTAGCATTGGTTTTTGGGTACAAAACACCAGCACCAATTCCTTCAGTAATATTCACTTGAAATACATCCGTATTTTTAATATTGAAAAGTGAGGAAATATCATCAAATCTCGAAAATTCAGAATAGATAAAGTTTAAACCATCTGTATGTTCAAATTTTAGAAAATCTTGTGTTAATTGAATAGGAACGTTGTTATATGAGCCATTAAAAACAGCTCCAGGTTCAGTAATTGGCATATTTATGTCACCATCAATTTGTGCAGTTTGATTTTGGGTCATCACATACTTCATATGATCTAAACCAATAGCAACCGTATAATGCTCATTAATAAAATATCCAATTTTCGCATTCGTTTGAGGAATAGTCATCCGGCCAGGGTTAATATAGTCAATATGCCAACCTTTAGGCTTATCGTGCGATTTTACATCTGTCAACGTAAAGTCATAATCAGCCCCTTTAAAGGTGATGTCTGAATTGGTAAATGAAGTTCTATTGCCTCCCCAACTCACAAAAAATTTACCTGTATTACTCGCTGTATATCTTGTAGGTTTCGATTCTTGTGCCAAAAGACTCAACGTTATCAAAGATAAAATGATACTTAGAAAAAATTTAATTTTAATCATTACAGTATTTCTAATTATAGTGTATTTATGGTTTTTCTTATGGCAACTAAGTTGGTGAGTAGTTTTTCCAAATGATCTAGATGTAACATATTAGCACCGTCAGATTTGGCATTAGCAGGATCAAAATGAGTTTCTAAAAACAATCCGTCAACCCCTGTGGCAATTCCTGCTCTAGCAATGGTTTCAATCATATCAGGTCTACCACCAGTTACCCCTGAGGTCTGATTTGGTTGTTGTAAAGAATGTGTTACATCTAATATTGTGGTTCCAAATTGTTTCATTGTAGGAATTCCTCTAAAATCGACAATCATGTCTTGGTACCCAAACATGGTACCTCTATCGGTTATCATAACTTTTTCATTACCGCTATCAATCACTTTATTTACAGCATGTTTCATGCTTTCTGCACTCATAAATTGTCCTTTTTTCAAATTGACAACCTTACCCGTTTTTGCAGCAGCAACCACTAAATCAGTTTGACGAACTAAAAATGCGGGAATTTGTAGGACATCAACAAATTGAGCGGCGAGATAAGCATCACCACTTTCATGTATGTCAGTTACTGTAGGTACCCCAAAAGTTTTACTTACTTTTTGAAGTATTTTTAAGGCTTTTTCATCTCCAATTCCACTAAAACTATCTACTCTAGAACGGTTAGCCTTTTTAAAACTGCCTTTAAAAATAAGGGGAATTTCTAGTTTATCAGTTACTGAAATAATTTTTTCAGCTATTCGTAAAGCCATCTCTTCGCCTTCAATGGCACAAGGCCCAGCCAATAGAAAAAAGTTGTTACTATTTGTATGTTTAATATTGGGAATAACAGAAATATCCATGCGTTAAAATTTATTGCAAAAGTACAATATTTTACGCTTTTCTTAACATGAGAAATAGTAAATGAAAATTACTTTTGCCAATTGAGTTAATGATAAAATGTTATGAGATAAAATGCGTTATTAAAGTGTTATATTTTACCATTCGAATAAAGTTTATAAAAATAAAGACAAACAAGCATATATATACATGAAAAAATTATTTAAAATATTAGGGATATTTTTAGTTGTTCTAATAGCGGCAGTAATTATTATTCCCATTGTTTTTGAAGGAAAAATAATAGAATTGGTAAAGAAAACAGCCAACAATAATTTGAATGCTACATTAGATTTTGAAGATGCTGATTTAAGTATTTGGAGTAGTTTTCCGAGTGCTGAAGTTTCATTAAACAATACTTCGTTGGTAAATAACGCTCCTTTCGAAGGAGACACTTTATTTAAAGCAAAATCAATTAATTTAAAATTACCAATAGGTCAGTTGTTTAAGAGCAATTCTGATATTAGCATTACTACATTTGCAATAGATGGTGCACAATTAACGGTTAAAATTGATGAAAATGGAAATGCTAATTATGATATTGCAAAAGAGAGTGACACAGAAACAACTTCAACTGCTGAGTCAGATCCTTTACAGTTGCAATTAGAGGGGTATAGTATTACCAACAGTGAAATTTCCTATACAGACGCATCGAGTAAAATGGCGTTTTCATTAAAAGAGTTTAACCATAAAGGAGAAGGCAATTTGTCGGCAGCAACGTCTAAATTAGATACAAAAACGGATGGATTAATTTCATTTGAAATGGATAGTGTTGCTTATTTTAACAACAATAAAATTGATTTACAAGCTTTAATTGGTATTGATTTAAACGAAAATAAATTCAGCTTTTTAGAAAATAAGGCTTTAATTAATCAATTGCCTTTAGTTTTTGACGGGTTCGTTAAAATTAATGATAACAACCAAGAAGTAGCTATCAATTTTAAAACGCCATCATCAGATTTTAAGAACTTTTTGGCGTTAATACCTGAGGTGTATTCTAAAAATATTGAAGGGGTAACAACTACAGGTAATTTTGACGTTACAGGTAATTTTGACGGTGTGGTTGACGACACTCATATTCCGAAGTTTAATATTATAATTAATTCGGATAATGCTTCTTTTAAGTATCCTGATTTACCAAAATCATTGGAAAATATCAATATAAATACGAAGATTGCAAATGAAACAGGTTTGGTAAAAGATACCTATATAAATGTTGATACCTTATCTTTCCGTATAGACAAAGAGGTATTTAATGCGTCTGCAAAATTATCAGAAGTAACAGAAAACATGAAGGTTAAAGCTCATTTGGATGGAAAAATAAACTTGGCGAATTTAGAAAAGGTATATCCTGCGGAAGCTGTAAAAGATTTGAAAGGAAATTTATCTATAAATGCCAATACTGCATTTGACATGAATTCAATAGAAAAAGGAAAATATGAAAACACGAGAACTTCAGGTACTTTTTCATTGCAGAATTTTGAATATGTATCGGCAGAGCTTAGTGATAAATTAATAATTGATAAAACTTCATTAACGTTAAATCCCAAATCTGTAAAGCTAAATAGTTTTGATGCTAAATTGGGAAAAACAGACATTCAAGCCACGGGTAGTATAGATAATTTAATTGGCTTTTTCTTCAATAAAGAAGACATGGAAGGCCGTTTTTCTTTGAACTCTAATACTTTTTCGGTGAATGATTTTATGGTAGCTGAGGTAAATGAAAAAGAAGGAGAAAAGAAAAAAGAAACCCCAATTGCAGCAACTGAGAGTATTAAAATACCTTCTTTTTTAAACTGTACTATTGATGCAAAAGCAAATACAGTATTGTATGATAACCTAACATTAAAAAATGTGTCAGGTACGTTGATAATTAAAGATCAAACAGCGACGTTAAAAAATATGAAATCCAATCTTTTTAATGGTATCATTGGTTTTGATGGAAATGTGTCTACGAAATCAGCAACTCCTACTTTTGCCATGAATTTGGACATGAAAAGCTTAAATATTGATGAATCTTTTAAACAATTGAGTTTGTTAGAAGCATTGGCACCAATTGCCAACATAATTCAAGGAAAATTAAATACAAACATTAGCCTTTCAGGGTTTTTGAATAATGATTTTACACCCAATTTGAGCACATTGTCTGGTAAAGCTGCTGCAGAATTGTTGAGTTCAAAGCTTTCATCAGAAAATTCTCCTTTAATACAGAAATTAGAAGACCAACTCACCTTTCTAGACGCTAAAAAATTGAATTTAGACGATCTAAAAACAGCGTTGTCATTTAAAGATGGTAAAGTAGAGGTACATCCTTTTTCTATTAATTATGAAGATATTAAAATTGACATCAGTGGTGGTCATGGTTTTGATAATACTTTAGGTTATAAAGCGGTTGTAAATGTACCAGCTAAGTACTTAGGGGCTGATGTAACAAAGCTATTAGCACAATTAAAAGAAGAAGACAGTGAAAACATTAAAATACCAGTTAATGCATTAATTTCAGGTAGTTTTAAGAATCCTACGGTTAAAACGGATATGAAATCAGCTGTGACTGATTTAACAAAGGAGTTGGTGGCAAAACAAAAAGATAAATTGATTGAGAAAGGGAAAGATAAGGTTGGCGATGCGTTAAAAGATTTACTAGGTGGTAAAGAAAAAACTAAGGATTCAACAGCTGTTTCTACTGATTCAGTAGCGAAATCTACACCGAAAACTACAGTTGAAGACGTAGCGAAAGATGCATTAAAAAATCTTTTTGGAAAGAAAAAGAAGAAAGATACGGTAAACTAATTGCTAATAGTGCCTTCCCTTTGGGGAGGTTAGGAGGGGATTCTACTTCGTAAGACTTCTAAATAGACTTTCTAAATCTTGATTTTTTATAGAAGATTGCAGTAGTTTTAATCCATTATCATGAGCAAAATCGAAAATAGCAGGACGCATGTCTTTACTAGTGTTAAAAGTAAGTTTCCAAATGTTATCATAGATATTTTCTATGTTTTTCAATTTCGGAATCTGATTGATTAATTGAGGTTCAACACGTAAATCAAATTCAACTTCAATAACTTGTTCTTTATCAGACTTAAGTTCATTCAGTTTTTTATCAGTTACAATTTGTCCTTTATTAATAATAATTACCCGGTCGCAAACGGCTTCAACTTCTTGCATAATATGCGTTGAAAACAATACCGTTTTTATTTTGCCAATTTCTTTAATCAATCCTCTTATTTCAACCAATTGATTTGGGTCTAATCCTGTAGTTGGCTCATCTAAAATTAGCACGGCAGGGTCATGCAATAACGCAGCTGCTAAACCAACTCGTTGACGATAACCTTTAGACAATTGGCTAATTTTTTTGTGAGCTTCAGGTGTTAAACCAACTTGCTCAATTACCTCTTGAATTCTTGATTTAGAAATAGTATGTATAGAAGCATTAAACTGTATGTATTCCTTGACATACATGTCTAAATATAACGGATTATGTTCTGGTAAATACCCAACAGACTGTTTTACTGACATGGGTTCAGTTGCTACATTATGTCCGTTTACAAGAACTACCCCACCAGAAGCATTGATGTAGGTAGTAATGATTTTCATCATCGTAGATTTACCAGCACCATTAGGTCCTAAAAAGCCTACAATTTCACCAGAGTTTATTTTGAAACTAATATCGTCTAAGGCTTTTTGTGCTCCGTAAGTTTTGCTAATGTTTTGTACTTCTATTGACATAGATGATTGTTTAGTTTACAAAGAAACAAATCTTTTCTAAAATTTCGATACTTTTGAACCAATCAATTGCTTTAAGAATGAATGAAATAGTTAAATTTATTTACAAAAAACAGTCTCTAATCTTATCAATGTTGTTATTGATAATGTTAAGTTCTTGCTTTACCTTTAAGGTTAGTGATAGAAAAATTGAAAATAAATTTAGAAAAGAAAATCTAAAGGCTAGAATTTATTACGAAGATTATAGCGGAAAAAGAGTCCGGTTTATTGCGAGTAAAAAAATTGATACATCGTTACCAACCATTATATTTATTCATGGAGCACCTGGAGCTGGTAAAGATTATTTTAAATATGTAACAGATATCGATCTTAATAAAAAAGCTAATTTAATAACGGTTGATCGCTTGGGGTATGGTTATTCTGATTATGGAAAGGCGGAAACTTCAATCACATCACAAGCTGAAAGTATTTATACAATTATTGAAAACGAGCAACTTGATGATGTAATACTAGTAAGTTGGTCTTATGGAGTGGCAATTCCTGGAAAAATGAATTATTTATATCCAACTATTTCTAATAATTTAATGGTTGCTGGTGCAGTTTCACCAAAAGATGAAAAGTTCTTTGCATTAGGTAAACTGGCACATTGGAAAGCGACACGGTGGCTTTTTTCAAAGGCTTTGAGAGTTTCAGACCGCGAAAAATGGACACATGTTGACGAATTAACTAAAATGTCAGAAGATTGGCAACATATTAAAACACCAATTACGTACTATCACGGCACCAAAGATAAAATTGTACCTTATAAAAATATGGAGTTTATTGTATCTAAAGTGCCCAATAAGCTACTCGATACAGTTTCGGTAAAAAATGCCAATCATTTTATTTTGTTTAAAAATTACGATCTGATAAAAAGAAAGTTACTAAAGGTTTTAGATAATACTATAACTCAATAATTTTGAAATCATCTTCGTTAGCGTTCATTATCGAAAAAGTCATTTTAAATAGCGTAAACGGGTAATGTCAGATATGTCAAGTGTTTTTACAATCTAAATAATTTTTAATCTTGTGGAATAAAATTTATTTCAGAAGTACTTGTCGCAACATTTATAATAGCGTCATAAATATAATCACAAACTTTTTTTTCACCTTGATAATTAATTAAATCGGCAGTATCTTCAGGAGTATGGTACTGAGGATGCCCGCCAGTATGTAGTCCGATTACAGATATTTGTTTTTTATAAAATGAAACGTGATCTGAGCCACCAACAGACCCTGCATTAACAATTGGAGATAAAGCATGCTTAGGACCTAGTTTTTTCATTAATTCCATACCGCCGTCAAATGTTCCCGCACCACCCATATAAATATGTTTTTGCTCATTTAGTCTGCCAACCATATCCATATTTATCATTAATTTGATTTGATTTAAGGGAACAATGGGATTGTTAACAAAATACTTACTGCCCAACAACCCTTGTTCTTCAGCACCAAAGGCAATCAATATCACACTTCGCTTCAATGTATCTTTATGAGCAGCAATTTTTTCACCTATTTCCAAAAGGGCTGCAGTTCCACTGGCATTATCATCAGCACCGTAATATACAACTCCAACTTTTTCAGACTTTGACGAAGGTCCATCTCCAAGACCCAAATGATCATAATGTGCCCCAAGAACCACATATTCGTTTTTAAGTTTAGGGTCTGACCCTTCAATAATACCTATTACATTCCAAGTTTTTACTTCTGGTTTTTTTGGCTCATCTTTTTTGACTCTTAGTTGAGCCATAAACGCTTGTTTATAGCTGCCTTTTAATGGTTTTATTCCAGACTGTTTGTATTGTTTTTTAATATAACTAACCACTTTTTTATTAGTCCTTTCACCAGGATATCGACCTACATTCTTATCTGAAGTTAAAAAATTAATATGCTTTTTCAGTTCGTTTACCGTAACATTTTTTTGAGAATGAGCTACTTGTAAAAAAAGAAAAAGTAGTATGAAGCAGGGGGTTAATTTCTTAAACATTTCGATTATAATTATGGTTTCCTTTGATTCTAAATAAATTAGAAATTGCAAAAACAAAGGTCGGGAATTTTTTTATTTGTTTTCTAATAATTGAACTAATATGCTCTTATCATGTAAAAATATTTTTGTTGATTTAATACTACCAACAGTGTAGATAGTTATTCAACGTTGTGAAGGGTGTTTCGATAAATTATCTTCTTTTCTAATTTTTTATTGCTTAAGTTAATTTTTGGTTTAGCGATTTTTTAAATCCTCTTATCCTGATTATTTAGAAACTAATGAATAGTGTAACTTTATGCCTAATTGTCAGCCAAAATAAATTGGCTCGATTTTAGTCAATAAGGTAGCATGAGTAAAAAAGAGAAAGTATCGTTTGCATGGGCATTTAAAGAATTTATTTGGCCAAGAAGAAAAATTGTATCTATTGGATTAATATTAATTATTTTGAAGAGTTTGGCGGGGTTAGTTATTCCGCTTCAGGCCAAAACATTAATTGATGATGTTGTTCCGAATAAAGATATGAGTGGGTTATACACCCTTATAATTATCGTAGTGGGTGCATTATTAATTCAAGCAGTAACCTCTTTTTCATTAACAAGATTGTTAAGTGTAGAAGCTCAACATTTAATATCATTATTACGAGCAAAAGTGCAACGTAAATTATTAAAATTACCCATAAATTTCTTCGATAATAATAAATCTGGAGCCTTGGTTTCTCGTGTTATGACTGATGTAGAAGGTGTTCGGAACCTGGTAGGAACAGGGTTGGTGCAGCTTATAGGTGGTTCAATAACAGCCATATTATCCTTTGTGTGGTTACTTAAAATAAATGCCACAATGACATTTGTCGTGTTGGTACCTGTGTTGATTTTTGCAGTTGTTATGCTGAAAGCTTTTGGTGTAATTCGTCCAATTTTTAAAGCACGTGGAAAAATTAATGCTGAGGTAACGGGTCGCCTTACAGAAACGCTTAACGGAGTTCGAGTCATCAAAGGATTTAATGCTGAAGAGCAAGAGAATAAAACGTTTGAAGAAGGGGTTGATAAATTATTTCAAAATGTAAAAAAGAGCTTGACTGCTACAGCTATAATTACAAGTTCATCTACATTTCTAATTGGATTAGCTTCTGCGGGAATCATGGGGTTAGGTGGTTATTATATTATGGGCGGTTCAATGACATTGGGTGATTTTGTTCAGTTTACCTTATTGTTGGGGTTTATGGTTGCACCTATAGTTCAGATGAGTAATATTGGGAGTCAACTTACCGAAGCCATGGCGGGTTTAGACCGTACACAAGAGTTGATGAATATGACCGAAGAAGATGATCCGGAAAAGAGAACAATTGTTTTAGAGGATATAAAAGGAGATATCATTTTTGACAATGTTTCTTTTAGTTATGAAGAAAACAAGGAGGTGTTACATAACATTTCTTTGAAAGCTTCTTCTGGAAGTGTTACCGCATTGGTGGGTTCTTCAGGTTCAGGAAAAAGTACCATTGCAGGATTAGCCGCTACATTTTTAAATCCTGTTGAAGGAAAAATTACCCTTGACGGGATAGATTTAGCAAGGGTAAACCTGAACAGTTTTAGAAAGCATTTAGCCGTTGTTTTACAAGATGATTTTTTATACGAAGGCACCATTAGAGAAAATATATTATTCCCTAGGCCAGATGCTACTGAAGAAGAATTATTAGCCGCGGTTAAAGGAGCTTATGTAAATGAATTTACCGATCGATTTGATGATGGCTTAGAAACCGTAATTGGCGAAAGAGGAGTGAAATTATCAGGTGGTCAACGCCAGCGAATTTCAATTGCTAGGGCCTTATTGGCAGATCCGAAAGTTATTATTTTAGATGAAGCAACTTCTAATTTAGATACCGAAAGTGAATCGTACATTCAAAAAAGTTTGGGGGTTTTAATGCAAGACCGAACTACTTTTGTAATTGCTCATAGGTTAAGTACCATTCAAAAAGCAGATCAAATTTTAGTTATTGAAGATGGTAATATTGTAGAACAAGGCAAACACGACGAACTTATCGCCAAAAAAGGTAGATATTTTGATTTATATACCTATCAAAGTAGGATATAGGTTAAAAAAATTAAGATGTTTTTTTATTAGGAAAAATTAAGAACAAGATACTACTTGTTTTTTCACCAATTTTTTCTCTAATGATACAATAGGCTTTTGAAATATGAGCTTCTACTGTTTTAATGGAGATGTCTAAATATTCAGATATCTCCATATTTGTAAGACCATCTTCCTTGCTTAATAGAAAAACTTTTTTACATTTTTTCGGTAAGTTTTGAATTTCTTGGGTTACAATTGATATTAATGTATTAATTGATTTCTCATCCGTTTCTTCTATCACCTCGTTTAAGGCTTGAGCATATTTATTTTCTAAATCTTTGGTGGATTGATTCTTCCAATATTGCCTAATAAACTCATTGTAAGTAGCAGTATATAAAAAATTTTTAATGGAAAGTTTTGAATCGAGTTTATCTCTAAAAATCCAAACATTCAAAAAAACATTTTGCAATACGTCTTTTGCAAGCGGTTTATTATTTGTGAGCGAAAAAGCATAGGTGAACAACTTTTTATGAAATTTTTCAATTAAATGAGAATAGGCTTTCTCATCTCCTTGCTTAAGAGATTCAATTAAAAATGTATTATTTTCAAAATTAGTATTCAAATTTTTAAATAAGATTAGTCACTCAAATGTATAAAACATTAAATATTTTGGTTTTCCAAAACACCTAAAAAAACGAAGTGAAATTAGTTAATACCAATGGTTTTAAATTCTGAATTTAGATTCTGTAAAAATTAATCAATCCCTTATAATTACTAATAGTCTGAACAGATATAATAATCAAAATTCGTAATAAAAAATAATGAAATATTTTGGCATTATTAAAAACGATATCGTAAAAATAATTATTCAAAAATAGTGATTTCATTTTTTTAATCTTCTAATCGTTAAAAAAAAGTTAAAAAAACATAGGGTATTTAAAATGGGGTGGTTAATTATATTAACTAACTTATCCAAATGATTTCTAAAAACACAGAAAATCTCATTGTAAAATATATTAACAAAGCTGCCAATGCAGAAGAGTTAGATCAATTAAGAGACTGGGTAAAAAAACCAAATAATTACAAAATTTTTAAAGAATTTGTTCGCACACATTATTCCATTTTATATACGTTAGAAAATCAAGATAAGCTTGATGTAAAGGAAGTATTGTTGCAAAGAATTAGTAAGGACAAATCTGTAATTAAACAAAAAAGAATTAGATCTATTATGAAGTATGCAGCGGCAGCCATCTTCGTTTTAGGGCTAAGCTATTACTATCAACAAGGCTATCTATCTAATATCCCTACTCAAACTATTTCTGAAGATACTGTACCTGTAATTATTGAACCGGGTACTAATAAGGCTGTGCTCACATTAGAAGATGGGTCTAATATTACATTGGGGAAAGGTAAAAATTACCAATCTGAAAATATCAACAGTAATGGAGAAAAATTGGCTTATTCTTCTGAGACAGGTACAAAAAAATCAATAGTTTATAATTACCTTACTATTCCTCGTGGTGGTCAGTTTTATTTAAAGCTATCTGATGATACTGAAGTATGGCTTAATTCTGCAACCCAATTAAAATACCCTGTACATTTTGTTACTGGTGAAACTAGAGAAGTAGAACTAGTTTATGGTGAAGCCTATTTTGTCGTATCACCAAGCTCTAATCATAATGGATCTAGATTTAACTTAATTTGTAATGAACAAGAAGTTGAAGTTATTGGCACACAATTTAATGTAAAGGCCTATAAGGAAGAAAGAAATATATATACCACCCTTGTGGAAGGAAAAATTGATTTTAATGCAAATGATACGAAAAGAAGATTAACACCAAATGAGCAATTAAATCTTAACCTTGATACAAAAGAATTAACTGTTAAAAAGGTAGATGTTTATAATGAAATTTCTTGGAAAGAAGGTGTTTTTAGTTTTGAAGGGAAACCGTTAAAAGATATTGTTACCATACTCTCTCGTTGGTATGATGTTGAATTTGTTTTTGAAAACAAAGCTGCTCAAGAAAAACGGTTTAACGGATCGCTAAGAAAGGATGTAAACATAAACGAGGTACTCAATATTGTTAAAAATTTTGGAATAATTAAAAAATATGAAATAAAGAATAAGATAGTATTACTAAAATAAAAAATGGGATGAAGTATTGAAATTTGGCCGTTTCACTTCATCCCGGAGATTATGTATTAATTAATAAGTTTAACTAACACAATTCAAATTTATGGAAATTAATTTTATCAATGCCCGATCTTTCACTCGAAGTCGGCTACTACTATTTATTATGAGAGCATTTATTTTTCTATTATGCACTACCGTTTTTAGTTTCAACACTGTTGATAGTTATTCACAGCAGAAAATTAAAATCAAAAAAGACATGGAAATGTCTATAGATGAGGTCTTCAAGGTTGTAAGTAAGCAATCTAAATTTAGTTTCTTATATCCACAAGAATTATTTAAAGATGCTCCTAAAGTTAATTTAAAAGAAGGTGAAATTTTATTGAACCAACTACTTACCAACATTTTTTCTAATGGCGATACTTCTTTCAGGTTATCTGATAATAATGTTATTATTGTCGAAAAAAGTGATCCGAAACAGCTTGAAATTCAAAAGATTAAAATTTCGGGTACCGTACTTGATGAAAGTGGGCAGCCATTGCCAGGAGCAAGTGTTGTTGAAAAAGGTACACTTAATGGTGTTCAAACAGATTTTGATGGTAAATTTTCTTTAGATGTTAAAAATGCCAATGCAATCTTAGAAATCTCTTTTGTTGGATTTGAAACTAAAGATATAGTAGTTACCAACCAGACAGAACTTACGATTACGCTCTTGGAGTCTACGGCAAACTTAGGTGAAGTTATTGTAGTAGGTTATGGTACTCGAAAAAAAGCAACTGTAACTTCAGCTGTTGCACAGGTAAGTGCTGAAACTTTTCAAGACAGAGCAGTAGCAAATGTAACTCAAGGTTTACAAGGAGCTATTGGAGGTCTTTCTATTACGAACTCCCAAAGTGGAGGTGAGCCAGGGGCTGAACAAAATATCAATATTCGTGGATTAATGACTAGTAATTCAACAGGTACAGGTATAGACAATGCGGAACCATTAGTTATTATAGATGGTGCGGTTATGAATATAAATGATATAAATCCAGAAGATATTGAAACTGTAAGTGTATTAAAAGATGCTGCAGCTGCTTCTATTTATGGTTCAAGAGCTGCCGGTGGTGCTATTTTAATTACGACCAAGAGTGGTAAAAACATGAAAGGTGGTATGATAGTTAATTATTCAAATAACTTTTCATATTCAACATATACGAAATGGCCAGATCAAGCTAATGCGTTAGATTATGCGTATGCCATGAATGATGCATTGACAAATCATAATGGTAGAGTATGGTATACAGATGAAAGATTAGGATGGATAGAACAAAATATGGCTAATCCAGGAAGTGCTCCTACCTTGGTTCCTAATTCAACGAATACCTCTTGGGATGTTACTAGTGGAGGTCTTCGTGGAAGTGGTTCAACGGTTTGGAAAGATTTTCTTTTTCATAAATGGACACAAAAATCAAAACATAATTTAAGTATTAGAGGTGGTGACGAAAAGTTAAATTATTACATTTCAGGTGGGGCATACTTTGAAGATGGTTTATTTAAAGTGGCAGAAAATAATTATAACAGATATAATTTAGATGCAAAAATAGCTGCAAAACCTCTTAAATGGTTGTCACTTGAACTTTTAACAAAAATGACGAAAAGTGATGCTGAGTTTCCTTGGGATCCTGCATATGGTTGAGGTAGAGTTTTTGATCAATTATCAAAGCTTAAACCAACCATGCCTACTGTAGATCCACTTTGGGGTGAGCCTCTTCCACAAGCTTACTATCCTTCATGGCAACATTCTAATGAGGTAACGAAGACAAATCAGTTAAACTTAATGCCTAGAGTTACCATAGAACCTATAAAAGATTTATTCATTAATTTACAATACAACTATAGGACAAATAATAATAAAAGAGTTTATACTTCTACAGAATACCAATGGACGCTACCTAATGGTACTACTGGAAACATTATTTCCAGAGACCAAACTCGAGTTGCTCCTACGTTGTTTACTAATGAATATTTGTCACCAAATTTATTTGCCTCGTATTCTAAATCAATCGGTGGACATAATATTGATGCTACGGTGGGTTATCAAAATGAACAATATAACGTATACAACTTAAATGCAAATGCATTTGGTTTATTAAGTGATAATGTTGTTTCCATATCTACCGCTGTAGGTGATCAAACAGTTAACGATGATATTTCTCATTGGTCAACAGAGAGTATGTTTGGTAGATTAGGTTATAATTATAAAGAAAAATATATAGCCAGGTTAACTTACCGTAGAGATGGATCTTCAAAATTTGAACCAGGAAATAGATGGGCTGGTTTTCCTTCTATAGAATTAGGATATAATATTGCAAAAGAAGATTTCTGGAATATTAAAGACATAAGTATGTTTAAACTTCGTGCTTCAAAAGCGTCTTTAGGAAATCAAAATGTAGGTAATTACTTATAAATTCCTAGAATAGGTAATGCTAACGGTTTTTTCTTATTTAACGGAGAAAGAGAATATACAGCTAGTCCACCAAACCTTACAAGTATAAATCTTACTTGGGAAACAGTTAAAACTACAGATGTCGGAATTGATATTTTAGCATTAAATAATAAACTTGCTTTTACTTTTGACTGGTATCGATCAGATATTGAAAACATGGCAACAAGCGGGACATCATTACCTGCGACACTTGGAACATCTTCTCCTTTAATAAATGGGGGTATTTCACGTACTCAAGGTTGGGATACTGAGGTAACTTGGAGACATTCGATAGGTGATTTTAAGTATAGTGTTAGAGCAACACTTTCTGATTATAAACAAACTATTGTAGAGTTTCCTAATAAGTCGAGTTTGGTTTCAGATTTTTATGCAGGAAAAGACCTAGGAGATATCTGGGGATTAACCTGGGAAGGTTGGTTTCAAAGCCCAGAAGAAGCAACAGAACGAAATGCAATTATCAATCAAAAATGGGTTCATAATAGTACTTTTGGTGAAGGTGATGCTAAATATGCCGACTTAAATGGTGATGGAGTCATAAACAATGGAACAAATACAGTAGGTGATACTGGGGATTTCAAGGTTATTGGTAATAGTACACCTAGGTACCAATATGGAATTAGACTTGGAGCAGAATATAAAAGTATAGATTTTAGTATGTTTATACAAGGTGTAGGAAAAAGAGATGTTTCATATCAGAATGGTGCAAATAGTAAACAATTTCTTGGGCCAGCACAAGGGCCATTTCACTCGAATGTTTATGCAGAGCATTTAGACTATTATAGACCGGATGATACCACAAGTCCTTTTGGACCTAATACTGATGCTTATTTTGCAAGGCCTTATTCACAGAATGGTGGTAAAAATAATAGAAATTACAGATATAGTACAGATCATTTTTTACAAAATGGTGCTTATGCTAGATTAAAAACGATTCAACTTGGATTTACAATTCCTAAAAACATTCTTGAAAAGTATAAAATTGATAGATTTAGAATCTTTGTAACGGGTGAAAACCTTATAACAATATCAGATATGTTGTTTTATGATCCAGAAGGAATACGAGGTACGTTTAGTGGAGCGGCATCTTATCCTTTATCAAAAACCATTTCAACAGGGATTAATATTTCATTTTAAAAATTTAATTTATAAAAATCATGAAAAAAATAATATATTTTCTAACTATATGCTCGACGCTTTTATTAGTGTCGTGTAATGAAGATTTCTTAGATAGAACTCCTCTAGATGAAATATCAGAGCCTGAATTCTGGAAAACAACTAGTGATTTAGAGTTGTATGCTAATTCATTTTATAATAAATTACCTGGATGGTCTGGTTCCGGATTTGGTAGTGCACAAATGCCTGATGTAGGTACTGATCTTGGTCTTGGCCTAAGTGCACCATCAAGGTTACAAGGAACTCAAGGCATTCCAAATTCTGGCTCGGCTTCTCTATGGAGTTGGGATGAAGTAAGACTCGTTAATTACTTTGTATCAAATGTATCAAAAGCAGAAGGGTTAGAAGTAGAAATTAATCAATTTACAGGTGAGGGTTATTTCTTTAGAGCCTATTTTTATTACGACTTGTTAAAGAAGTATGGTGACTTACCTATTTATGATGCTTATTTTGATAATTTAGATACAGATGCGTTATATCGAGCAAAATCGCCTAGAAATGAAGTGGTTGATTTTATGCTTGCTGACTTAGATTTGGCAATTTCATTGCTTAAACCAAAAGGTGATTTATCTAGTCCGCGTGTTAGTAAAGAAGCAGCACAATTGTTAAAAGCTGGAATTGCACTTTACGAAGGTACTTGGGAGAAATACCACAATGGTACTGAGTTTGGTGTTTCTGGTTCAGATGGTTCTAGTTTTTTACAACAAGCCGCAGCTGCAGCAAAAGACCTAATAGATGGACAAACTAGATCTTTAAACGCTAGTTATGGAGACTTATTTAATCAAACTAACCTGAGTGCGAACAATGAAATTATACTTTGGAGACAATATGATTTTGTTGGTTTAGGAAATTCATTTGGTAATGACTCTCAAATTAGTTGGCCAAATAATTTCTCTTATTCGAGAGATGCTATTCGAAGCTACTTATGTACAGACGGGTTACCCATTTCTGTAAGTGGTGATTATAAAGGAGATACTGAACTGGCTACTATCGAGACAAATAGAGACCCAAGACTTGCAGCAACAATAATGGTACCTGGAGACACAACTGTTGTAAATATTAATGGATCAATAGTTTATTGGGAAGAACCAGCTTTAGATAAGAGTGTTGGAGCCTATGAATCTCAAAAATATAGAATTCCAGAAATAGATGCTGGTGTAAACAATTTTACTAAAGATGCTGCAAAAATCATTATGAGATATGGAGAAGCGTTGCTTATCTATGCTGAAGCCAAAGCTGAATTAGGAACCATATCGCAAGAGGATTTAGACATGTCAATTAACAAATTACGTGACCGTGTAAATATGCCTCACCTTGTATTAGGAGCAATTACTGTTGATCCAGAATGGCCAGATTATGGCTATGCACTTTCTGATGTTCTTCAAGAAATACGAAGAGAAAGAGTTGTAGAATTAATGAATGAAGGCTTTAGACTGGACGATTTAATGCGCTGGGGAGCACATAATCTTTTTGTAAATAAAAGACCAAGAGGTGCTTATTATGAAGCTTTAATATCAAATGTGTCAGCAGGTGAACCAGTGGATGTAGATAATTATCTCGACCCATATTTAAATGATATAGCAACTGGTTATCAGTTTAACCCAGATCGTGATTATTTACTCGCTATACCTGCAGAAGAATTAGTACTTAATACAAACCTAACTCAAAATCCAGGTTGGGACCAATAATAAAAAATAGAATTATTTGAGTTTGATATAAGAGGGGAAATGTAAAAGTTTTCCCTTTTATTTTATACTGTCAGTGTCGACAAAAGATTTTAAAATAAGAGTTGAAGTCTATGTAGAAATTCTTAAGAATGTCCATTAATTACAATTTAATATCTTCTTTTTAAGCAGTAAACAGGTTGCGTATTGTTTAAATGTCATTAAGAAATTTTTTTTATCTTCTTTTTGTAGTTATTGGTCGAAAATAAGCTAGCAGAGACATAGAAATCAATATTTTTAGCGTACTCTTTTAAAGAAGCATTTTTTAAGAGTTGTTTTAAAAAATCAAAGCAAAAAGCATCTGGTTTTTTAATTAACATAAATTGATTCTAATTAGTTTTATTCCTGTTTTACTATGGCAATTACTTGTAAAAACAATGAAAAAAAGGGCTTTGAAAAGATCTAAAATTCATATTTATAATGAGTAGTCATTAAACATTTTTACCTTTTGTTATTAGAATCAAAGTTTGAATAATTCTGTTGTTTTAATTTGAAAAAATAAATTTTTATTAAATAAACTTTCCAATGAAAAAGATAACTTTTTTTATGTTTTTGATACTTATAACTTCGGGTTATGCTCAAAAAACAGTTAATTATTTAGAAGAATCTGAGACGGATTTTAGTAAAAGAATGCAATGGTTTAATGATGCTAAATATGGAATGTTTATCCATTTTGGATTGTACAGTCAGCTTGGAGGTATTTACAAAGGTAATGACGAAGGTAGATATGCAGAGTGGATTCAAGGGAATCAAAATATTCCTCAAGAAGAATATGTTAAGTTATTAAATACATGGAACCCTAAAGATTTTAATGCTGATAAGATTGTGAAATTGGCAAAAAAAGCTGGAATGAAGTATTTAGTAGTAACCACCAAACATCATGAAGGATTTTGTTTGTGGGATTCTAAATATACCGATTTTGATATCGCAAATACGCCTATGAAAGGGCGTGATTTTGTTCAAGAATTAGCCGATGCATGTAAAAAACAAGGGATTGTTTTTGGAACTTATTATAGTATTACAGATTGGCACCAAGGTGCACAATATGTAAAAGAAGGTAAAGATTGGGGTTGGGGAATGACGAAAATGCATGAAGGTAAAAAAGAAGAATATGTTCAATATTTAAAAAATCAAATAAAGGAATTAATTGAGAATTACGATACCAATATTATTTGGTTTGATGGAGATTGGGTAGATTGGTGGACTTTAGAAGATGGAGATGATTTATATCAATACATCAGAGAATTGAAACCAAGTATTATTATTAATAATCGTGTTTCCAAAAGAAAAATTTTCAAAAAAGATTTCGGAACACCAGAGCAATTTCATTTAGAAGATAAAGTCGATTACTATTGGGAAGCATGTTATACTATGAATGATTCTTGGGGTTTCAAAATAAAAGATACAGATTGGAAAAGCCCACAAGAAGTTTATGAAAAATTAAAAGATATCAATGGTAAAGGGGGTAATTTTTTATTAAATGTTGGTCCTGACGGCGATGGTAATGTACCCAAAGAGTCTGCAAAAATTTTATTAGAAGTAGGTAAGATGTTAGCAAAAGAAGAAAAGAAATAAAAATATGGTGATGAACAAAAATATAGTGTATTGTTTGGTACTTTTAAGCGTATTGGCATCAGGGTGTAAAGAAGTAAAACCCGAACAAAAAGAAGCTGAAAAACCAAACATACTTTTTCTTTTTACCGATGATCAACGTGCGGGGACTATAGGAGCAATGAATCAGTATGATGTTCAGACGCCGAACATGGATAAATTGGTAAAAATGGGAACTTCATTTACCAATTCATATATTTTAGGAGGAGCAACTGCAGCGGTGTGTTCACCGAGTAGAGCCATGTTAATGACGGGGCGTTATTTTTTTAATATAGAACCCAATGTTTATGCACAATTTGCATTCCCCAAAGAAGAACGAGGGAAAAGTGATTTATTAACTTTTCCTGAATATTTTAAATCAAATGGGTATGAAACATTCGCAACAGGAAAGCAACACAATGGTGAAATTTGGCTAGAACGTGGTTTTAATCAAATTAAGTCTGCTTTTTTAGGAGGAATGACTACTCATTTTGGAACGAAAGTAAAAGATTATACACCAGAAAAAGGCTGGTCTAAACCTTATCAGAATAAAGAAAAGTTTAGTAGCGAGCTATTTGCTGATGCAGCTGTAGGTTTTTTAGAAAATTATAAAAATGAAGATCCATTTTTAATGTATGTTTCTTTTACTGCACCACATGATCCGCGTACAGCACCACAGGAGTTTCATGATATGTATCCACCTGAAGATATAAAAGTACCTGAAAATTTTATGCCAAAGCATCCTTTTGAAATTGCAGATGACAATATTAGAGATGAACGACTGGCACCTTTTCCAAGAACAGAAGCTAGAGTTCGAAAAGAAATTTCAGATTACTATGCAATGATTACAGCTACTGATGCACAGATAGGCAGAGTTTTAAAAGCATTGGAAGCCTCTGGGAAAGCAGATAATACCATAATTGTATTTGCGGGTGATAATGGGTTGGCATTAGGTCAACATGGCTTATTAGGGAAACAAAATGTTTATGAGCATAGCGTTGGTGTTCCCTTAATCTTTAGTGGACCCTCTATTCCAAAAAATATAAAGAATAATGCTTTAGTGTATTTACATGATGTATTTCCTACGTTGTGTGGATTAACTGGACTTAATATTCCTGAATCTATTGAAACTGAAGATTTAACGCCAATATTAAAAGGGGAAAAGAAAGAAGTAAGAAAAAGTATGTTATATGCGTACAATTCTTGGCCTGGAGATTTATTAAATAAAAACAGCACGCATAATCCGGGTGGTGGTCATAGAGCAGTTAGAAAAGGCAATTATAAACTCATTGTAAGTGCAAAACATGATGTGTTTACGTATCAATTGTTCGATGTGTCAAAAGATCCATGGGAACTTAATAATTTATCAGAAGTAGTAGCTTTTGCAGCGGTTAAAAAGGAGTTGTTAGATGAATTACAAAAACTAATTACAGAGACAGGAGACCCTGCTCAATTGGATAAAAAGGAGTTTGGACTCTACGACAATCCCGAAGCTTATAATTTTAAAAAATAATTCATAATGAAGGTTCTTATTTTAGATAATGGAAATTTTAAAATTGCGGATCAAAAGACGGTTGTTTTCAACTTATTTTTTACAATTCTATTTTTTTTATTATTCACTAACGTAACAATTGCTCAAGAAAAGGAATTATCTTGGGATGAATTAGCAAGCCAATATGAATGTCCTGATTGGTTTAGAGACGCCAAATTCGGTATTTGGTTTCATTGGGGTCCACAAAGTGTTCCTGAGCAAGGTGGCGGCTGGTATGCCAGACATATGTACATGAAAGATGTTGGGCGTCAGAAGTTTGGAAAAATGGCAAATCCATATCATTTACAAACATATGGGCACCCATCAGAATTTGGTTTTAAAGATATTATAAATGCTTGGAAAGCTGAAAAATTTGACGCTGAAGCTCTTATTAAATATTCAAAAAAAAATGGTGCAAAATATATTGTAGCATTAGCCAATCACCACGATCATTTTGATTTATTTAATTCATCATACCACCCATGGAATGCCGTAAATATGGGGCCTAAGAAAGATATTATAAAGGCTTTTGCTGATGCTACAAGAGCAGAGGGTATGAAGTTTGGAGTAACCAGTCACGATAATCGATTTTTAAATTGGTGGTTGCCTGCTTTTGGAGCTGATGAAAGTGGAGCATACAAAGGCGTGCCTTATGATGGTAGATTAACCAAAGAAGATGGAAAAGGTAAGTGGTGGGAAGGTTATGATCCCGCTGATTTATATGGTCCAATTCCTGAAAATAGAACACCAGAGATTGTAGAGAAAATTAAACAGAACTGGGAAGAACGGCATTTAGAATTAGTGAATAAGTACAAGCCAGATATTTTGTATTACGACGGCTTTAATTTTACTTATGGAGAACACGGTAAGGCCGTAAGTGCTAAAATGTATAATAACAGTTTAAAAGAAAAAGGAAAGATTGATGCTGTTATGTTACTAAAAGCCCCTGTTCCAGGTACGGTTACAGAAGTTGAGAGTGGCGGAAGTAACACCTTAAGAGCAGCACCTTGGCAATCTGAAATTACATTTACCGATTGGTTTTACAAAAAAGACCGACACTTAACCCATAATGCTCGAACCATTTTAGAAATGCTAATTGAAGCGGTTAGTAAAAATGGAAATTTACTATTGAATATTGAGTTAAATCCTGAAGGAACCATACCGCAAGAACAAGAAGTTATTATTAACATCGTAGGTGATTGGTTAAAGGTAAATGGAGAGTCAATTTATGGAACAAGACCATGGAAAGTGTACGGCGATGGTAAAAGTGTGCGTGGAGAATCAGAAACGATTAGTGGTGGAGAAATAAGAAATGCAGGCGATGATATTGTTAAAAAGAAAAAAACAGATGAACATTATAATCAACGTACTACGGCTTCACCAGAATATGCTTCTGATGAGGTTCGATTTACTAAAAAGGGTAATAATTTATATATTTTGATTATGAATCCAACAAAAGGCGAACTAATAATTCCGACCTTTGGGTTAAAGAATGAAATGGGGCCTGGTAAACTGAAAAAGCTTTACCGATTAGATACAAAAACGAAAGTAAAGTTTGTGCAAACAAATGAGCACACCACCATAACAATTCCAACTATTAACGGACGAAGTTATCCAATAGTTTTAAAAGTTTTTTTATAATTTAGGTATGAAAAAGTTACATTTTTTTTGGTTCTTACTATTACAAGTTTATGTAACCGTAAGTTTTGGGCAGCAAAACGAATTTCCGTTTGAAGATGCATCATTAAGTATTGATTTTAGAGTAGATGATCTTGTTTCTAGATTGACATTAGAAGAAAAAGTTTCTCAAATGATGAATAAGTCACCAGAAATCAAAAGACTTCATATTCCTGAATATGAATGGTGGAATGAATGTTTACATGGTGTGGCTCGAGCAGGTAAAGCAACTGTGTTTCCGCAAGCTATTGGTTTAGCAGCAACTTTTGATACCGACTTAATTTATCGTTCAGCATCTGTAATTTCAGATGAAGCAAGAGCTAAGCATCATGAAGCATTAAAAAATAATGATTTTGGTAGATATAAGGGGCTTACATACTGGACACCAAATATTAATATTTTTAGAGACCCACGTTGGGGTAGAGGCCAAGAAACTTATGGAGAGGATCCTTATTTAACAGCTCGTATGGGAGTCAATTTTGTAAAAGGCATGCAAGGAGATGATACCAAATATTTAAAGCTGGTGGCAACACCGAAGCATTTCGCGGTTCATAGCGGACCAGAACCCGAAAGACATTTTTTTGATGCCACTACAACAAAACGAGATTTATACGACACCTATTTACCTGCTTTTGAAGCCTGTATTGTAGAAGGAAAAGCCTATTCTGTTATGGCCGCATATAATAGATATATGGGAAAACCTTGTTGTGCGAGCCATCAATTATTAGATGATATTTTAAGAAAAGATTGGGGTTTTAAAGGTTATGTAGTTTCCGATTGTAATGCAATACGAGATATTCATGACTATCACAATTATGTAGATTCTAAAGAAGAAGCTGCTGCTGTTGCTGTAAAAGCGGGTTGCGACTTAAACTGCGGGTCTCGTTATAAATATTTAATAAACGCAGTTACAGTAGGAGATATAACCGAGGATGAAATAAATATTTCTGTAAAAAGACTGTTTAAAGCACGTTTTAAATTGGGCATGTTTGATCCCGAGGAGCTTGTACCTTATGCGAGTATACCTACAAGTGTCGTGAGTTCTGATAAGCATAGAAAATTAGCACTAGAAACGGCTAGAAAGTCTATCGTTTTATTAAAAAATGAAAACGAAACATTACCACTTAAAAAAGATCTGAAATCTATTGCTGTTATTGGTCCAAACGCTAATAATTTAGATGTCTTATTAGGAAATTATAATGGATTTCCTTCTCAATATTTTACACCCTTAGAGGGTATTAAGAATAAGATTTCTAAAAGCACTAAATTATTTTATGAGTCGGGTTGTGAGTTAATATCTAATGAATCTTCACTGACTTTAATTCCTTCAAAACATTTAAGTTTTAAGAACAAAGTAGGTTTACAGGCCAATTATTTTAATAATACCGATTTATCGGGTAAACCCATCCAAACAAGATTAGAGGAGACCATAAATTCAAATTGGAATTCGGAACCAGTAAAAGGATTAAATGAAGATAATTTTTCAATTCAATATACAGGGAATATCCAAGTAAATACTTCTGGAGAATATACTTTTGCCTTACGCAGTGACAATGGGTATAAATTAATTATTGATGGAAAGGTGCTTATTGATAATTGGAACAAACCAACACGCAAAAGGTTAAAAGAAAAAATATTCTTAGAGAAAGGAAAAAAGCATCAAGTCACTGTAGAATATTATCACAATAAGAACTCTGCTATATTAGAATTAATGTGGATGGCTCCTGGTAAAACTTCATTTGAAAAAGCAATTGAACTAGCTGAAAAATCTGAAGTTATAGTTTTTATTGGAGGTATTTCACCAAAGGTAGAAGGAGAACAAATGCCAGTGAATTCAACGGGTTTTGATGGGGGTGATAAGACAAATATTGAATTGCCAAACGTGCAAAAAGAACTTTTAAAAGCATTGCATGCTACAGGTAAACCGGTTATTTTAGTTTTATTAAATGGAAGTGCTTTAGCAATTAATTGGGAAGATGAAAATCTACCCGCTATAGTTGAAGCATGGTATCCAGGCGAACTAGGCGGAACTGCCATAGCTGACGTTCTTTTTGGTGACTATAACCCCTCAGGTAGACTTCCAATTACGTTTTATAAATCTATAAAAGACTTGCCTCCATTTGTAAATTATAGTATGAAAGGCAGAACATACAGATATTTTAAAGGTAAACCGCTATATCCTTTTGGATATGGATTAAGTTATTCTCAATTTAAATATAAAAATTTAAAATTATCTGATCAAAAAATAAAAGCAGAAGAATCAACATCTATAAGTGTCGACATTACTAATATTGGTAAATTTCAAGGGGATGAGGTTGTGCAATTGTATATAAAAGATTTGGAAAGTAATGAAGTAAGACCTTTAAAAAGCCTTCGAGGGATTAAGAGAGTTTCATTAAATCCTGAAGAAACAATTCAAGTAAATTTTACCATTAAACCAGAAGATTTATCATTTTATGACTTTAAAAAAAACAAGCAAGTTGTAGAACCAGGGTTATACCAAATTGGAATAGGAAAATCTTCAGAAGATTTTATATACATAAATTTAGAAGTAATAAATTAAAATTAAAACCAAATGCAAAAAAGAAGAATATTTTATTTAGGAATTCTTACACTGTCTCTATTTATTTTAACAATTAGCTGTAAAAATAAAACAGAACCTAAACAAGAAAAGAAAGATACACGCCCAAATATTTTATATATAATGGCTGACGATCATACATCACAAGCTTGGGGTGTTTATGATGGTATTTTAAAGGACTATGTTCATACACCTAATATTCAACGCTTAGCAGAAGAAGGAACGGTTTTGGATAATTGTTTGGTCTCTAATTCTATTTGTACACCAAGTAGAGCAACCATATTAACAGGGCAATATAGTCATGTAAATGGTGTCACCACATTAGGTGCAGGTTTGCCTACAGAGCATCCAACTATTGCGGGAGTAATGCAACGTGGTGGTTATCAAACTTCAGTTATTGGTAAATGGCACATGAAGCAAGAACCAACAGATGAGTTCGATTTTTATATGGTTTTACCAGGACAAGGAAGGTATTGGGATCCTATATTAAAAACGAAAGAAAATTGGAAAGACTATATGGAAGGAGGCAAACCATATGAAGGGTTTAGTACAGATGTTATTGCAGATAAAACTATTGATTGGATTCAAAATAGAGATACTACAAAACCTTTTATAACCATGTGTCACTTTAAAGCAACACATGAACCTTTTGATTACCCAGAACGTTTTAGTCATTTATATAGAGATGAAGACATACCTGTTCCAAGTACATTTTACGATAAAGGAGCAGAAACAACAGGGCGATCATTTAAAGGACAGTCGGTAGATAATTTGAAAAAGAGATATTTATTAGCTTCAAAAGACCCAGATAATGTGCCAGGTTATATGAAGTATCCTGAATTACCTTTTACTGTTGATGGTTTAACTAATGATGAAGCACGTTATAAAACGTACCAAAAATATGTAAAAGATTTTATGCGTTGTGGAGCGGCTATTGATGATAATATTGGAAAGCTATTAAAGTATCTTGACGAATCAGGGTTAGCAGAAAATACGATTGTAATTTACACTGCAGATCAGGGGTATTTTTTAGGAGAACATGGTTGGTTTGACAAACGATTGATTTATGAAGAATCAATACATATGCCTTTTGTTATTCGATATCCAAAAGAGATTCCTGCCGGTGCTCGTAATTCTGATCTTATTGAAAATGCAGATTTCTCAGCATTATTTGCAGATTATGCAGGTCTTGAATATCCAGAAACAATGCAAGGACATAGCTTCCGAGAAAACTTAAAAGGGAATACACCGAAAGATTGGCGTAAATATGGATACTATCGTTATTGGGACCATTCAATTGACCGTCCAGGGCATTTTGGTATTAGAGGTCAACGTTATAAACTGGCTTTTTATTACGGAAATGGGCTTAAAGAAAACGGGTATACTAAAGAAAATCAGCCTAAAAAATATTGGGATTTCTTTGACTTAGAGAAAGATCCTAAGGAGACTCATAATGCCTACAACGATGCTGAATATCAAGAAATCATAAAAGAAATGAAAGTAGAAATTATGAAGCAACGAGAAGCATTAGGAGATACCGATCCTGATAATCAGGAAATTCATGATATTATAAAAGCACACTGGAATGATTAATATACCGAAGAATGTAAAATTGCTGATAGTGGGTGTTTGCAGCTATTTGTTTTTTAATACAGCTCAAGCACAAAAAGAGCTGAAGTTATACTATGAGAGCCCGGCCGAAAAATGGACAGAAGCTTTGCCTATAGGTAACGGAAGCTTAGGAGCCATGATTTACGGTGATGTATCTCAAGAACATATTCAGTTTAATGAAGAAACATTGTGGGCTGGAAAATCACATGATTATGCTCATAAAGGTGCCTATAAATATTTAGGAGAAATAAGACAATTGTTGACTGATGGCAAACAAAAAGAAGCTCAAGATTTAGGGAATAAAGAATTTATGAGTGTACCTTTGAAACAAATACATTATCAACCATTTGGTGATGTTTATATTGATTTTCCTGGCCATGAAAAATATTCGGAGTATGCTAGAGAATTAGATCTTAACAATGCGGTTAGTAAAGTTTCGTACAAGGTTAATGATGTAATCTACAAACGCGAAGTGCTTTCTAGTTATCCAGATCAAGTTATTGCAATTAATTTAACGGCAAGTGAATCAAAAGCACTGAATTTTAGTATTTGGTTAGATGCAATTCATGAAGAAAAGCAAGTTACCACAAGTGCAAATTCGCAAACGTTGGAAGTTCACGTAAAGGATGGTGTTTTAAGAGGGGTATCAACTATAAAAGTAAAAACTGATGGTAAAATAGAATCAAAAAATGGAAAACTGTCAATTGCCAATGCATCAAAAGCTACAATTTATCTAGCAGCGGCGACCAATTATAAAAACTTTAAAGATGTTTCGGGAAATCCTCAAGAGCTCGTAAAGGAGACGTTGGAAAAGGTTGAGACTAAAAAATATAAAAAAGTAAAAGATACGCACATCAAAGATTATCAATCTTTATTTAATCGTTTTCAGATCGATTTTGGTGATAACGGAAAATCTAAAGAGGTAACCAATAAACGAATTTTTGATTTTTGGAAGAACCCAAGCGATCCTCAACTACTTTCTTTGTATGTTCAATATGGTCGTTATTTAATGATTGCAAGTAGCCGTCCTGGTACTAAACCTCCAACGTTACAAGGATTATGGAATGATAAATTAAGACCACCTTGGTTTAGTAGTTATACGACAAATATCAATTTAGAAATGAATTATTGGCAAGTAGAAATTGCGAATCTAAGTGAATGTCATGAACCTCTGTTTGATTTTATCAAAGACATATCAATTACGGGAAAAAATGTTGCTAAAGAGCATTATGATGCAAATGGATGGATTGTACATCACAACGTTGATATTTGGCGTGGTGCAGCACCTGTAAATAATGCGAACCATGGCCTTTGGCTTGGAGGAAGTGGGTGGCTTGCTTCACATATTTGGGAACATTATTTGTTTACCCAAGATGAGGCTTTTTTAAGAGAATACTATCCAATCTTAAAGCATGCAGCACTTTTTTATAAGGATTTTCTTTATAAAGATCCAAAAACAGGATATTTAATTAGTTCTCCATCAAATTCTCCGGAAATAGGGGGTATGGTAGCTGGCCCTACAATGGATCATCAAATTATAAGAGCTTTGTTTAAAAGTGTTATTGAAGCATCTACTATTTTAAATACGGATGAAGAGTTTTCAAAAAAACTCCAAGTGATGATTCCTAAAATTGCACCTAATAAAATTGGAAAACACGGACAATTACAAGAATGGTTAGAAGATAAGGATGACCCAGAATCGCATCACAGACATGTTTCCCATTTATGGGCAGTATATCCTGGTAGCGAAATTAATTATGAAGAAACACCGGAATTGATGAAGGCAGCAAAACAGTCATTAGAGTTTCGCGGTGATAACGGAACAGGGTGGAGTTTGGCATGGAAAGTAAATTTCTGGTCTAGATTTAAAGATGGAAACAGAGCCTACAAATTATTAGGCGTTTTATTAAGTCCTGCAGAAATACCCGAACGAAAAATTAGTGGAGGCTCATACCCGAATTTATTTGATGCACATCCGCCATTTCAAATAGACGGTAATTTTGGAGCCGCAGCAGGGATTATTGAAATGTTAATTCAAAGTCATTTGGGTAAAATAGAATTGTTACCCGCATTACCAGATGCATTACCTAAAGGAGCTATTTCTGGTGTTGTGGCAAGAGGTGGGTTTGAGCTAGATTTCAAATGGGAGAACTCCCTTTTACAAGAGGTAATTATTACCTCAAAAAAAGGTTCAAAATGTAAATTACAATACAAAAATAAGCTTATTGAATTTGATACAAAAGTTGGAAAAAAGTATACGTTTGACGGTATGCTAAACGCAAAATAAATAAAATAGTATGCAATATAATAAGGTTTTAATAGGGGTATTAATTATCCTTTTTAGTAATAATTTT
Organism: Aureibaculum algae; assembly: GCF_006065315.1. Taxonomy (GTDB): domain Bacteria; phylum Bacteroidota; class Bacteroidia; order Flavobacteriales; family Flavobacteriaceae; genus Aureibaculum; species Aureibaculum algae. The sequence goes on from NZ_CP040749.1 coordinate 72,663, forward strand.
ACCGTTATCGCACAAAAAGATTCGTCTAAACCGAATGTCATCATATTTTTTACTGATGATCAAGGGTATCAAGATGTTGGTGCTTTTGGCTCTCCTTTAATAAAAACGCCAAACCTAGATAAAATGGCTGATGAGGGTATAAAGTTTACTGATTTTTATTCAGCATCTTCTGTTTGTTCTCCATCGCGAGCGGCTCTGCTTACGGGGTCTTATCCACCTCGAGTTGGTGTGCCTAAGGTGTTATGGCCAAATTTAGATGGGGGATTGTCAAATCAAGAGCTTACTATTGCCGATATGCTTAAAACAAAAGGATATAATACGGCTTGTATTGGAAAATGGCATCTTGGAGATCAAGCACAATATTTACCAACTACTCAAGGGTTTGATTCTTACTATGGTATTCCTTTTAGTAACGACATGTCTGTGAATCCAAAATCAAAGGTTTCAGAAGATATCCTCTTTAGAGAAGGTATGACAATTGATAGCCTTCGTGAGCAAAAATGGAGAGGAAGAAAGGTGCCATTAATGAAGCAAGATGAGGTTATAGAATATCCTGTAGATCAAACAACACTTACAAAACGATACACAGAAAGTGCCATTGACTTTATTACAGAAAATAAAGACAAACCATTTTTCTTGTATGTAGCTCAAACAATGCCACATATACCGTTGTATGCTTCACCAGATTTTAAAGGTAAAAGTGCTAGAGGTTTGTATGGAGATGTTATTGAAGAAATTGACTGGAGTATGGGAAGAATATTAGAAACATTAGAAAAACTAAATATTGATGAAAATACATTGGTAATTTTCACTTCAGACAATGGTCCTTGGAATTTAAAAGATGGACAAGGCGGCAGTGCATCGCCATTGAGAGGTTTTAAATTTGAAACTTACGAAGGTGGCATGCGTGTGCCTATGATTGCCAAATGGAAAGGTATAATAAAGGCAGGGGCTGTCACTAAAGAAGTAGCTTCAACAATTGATATATTGCCTACATTGGCTTATTTGACGGGAGCTGAGCTTTCTGAAAAACCAATTGATGGTAAAAATATATGGAAATTATTATCTGGTAAAAAATCAAAGTCGCCTCATAAAAACAAGGGGTTTTATTATTATTCAGAAACGACACTACAAGCTGTCAGAAAAGGAGATTGGAAGTTGCGTATTGTTAAGGATAAAGTAGAATTGTTCAACCTAAGAACCGACATTTCAGAAAGTAAAAATGTAGCGTTATCAAATCCTAAGATTGTAAAAAAATTACAAAAAATGATGGATAAGTTTGATGCAGATTTAAAAGAAAACCAACATCAGTATAATTAAAAAATAGCAAAGCTTGAAAAATATAAATCACTTTATAAAAGTTGTAACGGTAATAGTTCTTATTATAAGTTCATTATCTTTTTCTGATAAGAAAAAACCTCCTTATAAAAATTCTAAATTATCAGTTGAGGAGCGTGTAAACGACTTACTTAGCAGAATGACGTTAGAAGAAAAGTTCTGGCAAATGTTTATGATTCCAGGCGATTTAAGTATTGGTAAGGAAAAATTGAAGCATGGTATATTTGGTTTTCAAATATCTTCAAAAGGTAAAAAGGACAATGTAGCAGAACAAATGATGGACTATGGTTCTTCAGGTAGTGCAGAACAAATGGCTAATGAAATAAATGAAATACAACGATATTTTTTAGAAGAAACCCGTTTAGGCATTCCCATTATTCCTTTTAATGAAGCTTTACATGGTTTAGCCCGAGACGGAGCTACAACTTTTCCACAAGCAATAGCCTTAGCTGCAACTTGGGATACTACATTAGTTAGTGATGTTGCTCGTGCCATTACAAAAGAAACAAAAACACGAGGTATACGTCAAATATTATCACCGGTATTAAATATAGCTCGTGATGTACGTTGGGGGCGGACGGAAGAAACCTATGGAGAAGACCCTTATTTAACATCTCAAATGGGATTGTCTTTCATCAGTCAATTTGAAAAAGAAGGGGTCATTACCACACCAAAACATTTTGTTGCCAATGTTGGTGCTGGTGGAAGAGATAGTTATCCCATTAGTTTTAATGAACGTTTATTAGAAGAAATCTATTTCCCAGCTTTTAAAACTGTTTTTCAAAAAGCAGGGGCAAGGTCAGTAATGACCTCATATAATTCTTTAGATGGCACGCCATGTACCTCAAATGAATGGTTATTACGTAAAAAATTAAAAGAAGAATGGGGATTTAAAGGTTTTGTAATTTCAGATGCCGGAGCTACAGGTGGAGCTAATGTATTGCATTTCACAGCGAAAGATTACGCTGGAGCAACCGAAGATGCCGTCGAAGCAGGATTGGATGTAATGTTTCAAACCAGTTATAATCATTATCCATTATTTTGGGAAGCTTATAAAACGGGAATGGTAGATATTAAAGCTATTGATGAAGCAGTGAGCAGAATTTTAACGGCTAAGTTTGAATTGGGTTTATTTGAAAATCCATATGTGGACGCTAAAGAAGCGGCCAAATGGAATGGACATAAAAATCATAGAGAATTAGCAAAAATTGCGGCTTATAAATCAATGGTTTTACTGAAAAATGAAAATGAGATTTTACCGATAAATAAATCAACTAAAAAAGTAGCACTTATTGGCTATGATGTAAAAGCAGGACGTTTAGGAGGGTACAGTGGACCGGGAAATAACATTATTTCTATGTATGATGGTGTTGTAAATAAAATAGGCAAGGATCATGTTTTATATGCTCCCGGAGTGTTATTAAAAGCTGAAAATAACAAGACAATCACTTCAGATTATTTGTTAACAACGGATGAGAAAGGCAACATAAGTAATGGCCTAAAAGGTGCATATTTTGATAATATTAAATTAAGTGGCACTCCAAAAGTGGAACGTATAGACAAGCAAATTAAGTTTGGATGGACGTTATTTTCACCCCATGAAGATTTACCTTACGATTGGTTTTCGGTACGATGGACCGGTAAACTAAAAGCACCAAAAACGGGAGTTTTTAATATCGGAATTGAAGGTAATGATGGCTATCGCCTGTATTTAGATGGAAAATTGATTATTGATAATTGGCAAAAACAATCATATAGTACAATTACAAAGTCGTTCTCGTTTGAAGAAGGCAAAGAATATGATCTTAAAATTGAGTTTTTTGAATCTGCTGGTAATGCAAAATTCAATCTCGTTTGGGACGCTTTTGTCGAAAATAAATGGAAACAACAAATAGTTGATGCCGTTGAAATAGCTAAAAAAAGTGAAGTTGCCGTTGTGGTTGCTGGTATCCATGAAGGAGAATTTCAAGACCGTGCATTATTGGCACTTCCTGGTCATCAAGAAGAATTAATAAAAGCCGTAGTGGCAACAGGTAAACCAACAGTTGTGGTATTGGTAGGAGGTAGTGCGATTACCATGGCAAATTGGAAACACGATGTTGATGGTATTCTTATGGCATGGTATTCGGGTGAAAATGGAGGAAATGGATTTGCGGATATCTTATTTGGTGATGAAAACCCTGCAGGACGCTTACCGATAACTTTTCCTGTAGATGAGGCACAATGCCCATTGTATTATAACAATAAGCCAACAGGTAGAGGAGATAATTATCATAACCTCACAGGGCAACCTCTATTTCCTTTTGGTTTCGGATTAAGTTATACGTCTTTCGAATATTCCGATTTAAAGTTTAGCAAAAATAATATACAGCCTGAAGACAGTGTAAATATTACATGTACGATAAAGAATGTTGGCAAAACAAATGGAGATGAAGTTGTTCAGTTATACATCCGTGATGAACTCGCTTCTGTAGCACGTCCAATAAAAGAATTGAAAGGCTTTCAACGTATTTCTATAAAAGCAGGAGAACAGCAAAATGTGACTTTTCAGTTGGGGCCAGAAGAACTATCAATGTTAGATAAAGATTTAAAAAGACTTGTTGAGTCTGGAGATTTTAGAATTATGATTGGAGCTTCTTCAAAAGATATTCGTCTTAGAGGAATATTAAACGTAAAATAATTAGTCTTGAAATGAGCCATAATATCTAAATAGTAATACTACCAAGATGTTTAATGGCGAATTACATCTGACAATAAAAAAACAATAAAATTAAACAGATGAAAGTATTAAAATTAACCATTATTGCCGTTGTACTAACATGTTTTTCATGTAAACAAGAATCTAAAATTCAAGTAGACTGGGTAAGTTCTACAAACGATAAGCTTTGGGAAACCGAAACATATACAGGTATAACCGAAGCAGGTTTACCAAAAATCAATATTAATTTAGATATCACTAAAACACAACAAACTGTTGATGTATTTGGAGGTTGTTTCAACGAATTAGGTTGGGAGGCTTTAGGTATGATAACCTCTGTGGAAAAACAGCAAATTTTAAATGATTTGTTTGATTCTATTTCTGGATGTAAATTCAATATTTGTAGAATGCCAATTGGTGCAAACGATTATGCTGTAAATTGGTATAGCCTTAACGAAACTCCAGAAGATTTTACTATGAAAAACTTCTCTATTGATCGTGATAAAAAGCGATTGATTCCATACATAAAAGAGGCTCAAAAAATAAATCCTGAAATTGAAGTTTGGGCGTCACCTTGGTGTCCGCCATCTTGGATGAAACATAGTAAACATTATGCTTGTAAAGCGAATCCTGAAGTTAATGATTTGCCCTTAGAATTAAGTTCAACAGAAGAGTTGGTTTCACGCTTTATTATGGAACCAGAATATTTGGAGGCATATGCACTATACTTTTCAAAATTTGTAAAAGCATATGAAAAAGAAGGAATAGATATCAGTGCGGTTCATGTACAAAACGAACCTAATTCAGCTCAGAATTTTCCATCATGCGTATGGAAACCTCAAGATTTAGGAATTTTTATTGCGGATTATTTAGGTCCAAAATTTGAAGCAGAAAATTTAGATACTGACATTTGGTTGGGTACTATTGAGCGTCCACAAATAGAACGTGTAAATGATGTCTTAGAATATAAGAACACTAAAGATTACGTTACAGGTGTTGGTTTTCAATGGGCAGGTAAAGGAGCCATAAAAGAGGTACATGCTGAGTATCCAGAAATGCAATTGATGCAAACAGAAACGGAGTGTGGTGATGGTTCTAATGATTGGAAAGCGGCAGAACATACCTTCGATTTAATGAAACATTATTTTGAAAATGGTGCAAATTCGTATATGTATTGGAATATGGTTTTAGATGAAACTGGAAAAAGTCAATGGGGTTGGAAACAAAATTCTATGATTTCTATTGATAGTAAAACAAGAGCAATTGTTTACAATCCTGAATTTTATTTAATGAAACATTTAAGTGCTTTTATTGCACCGGGTTCCCTTAAAATATTGGCAAGTGGAGATACCGATAATTCTATTGTATTTTTTAATGACCAGCGTAATGAAATAAATGTAATTACCTATAATAAAGAGGATAGCAAAAGGACATTAAGTTTAAATGTTAATGAGCATATTATAAAAGCAGATCTAGACCCTAAATCATTTAACACATTAACGGTTAGCTTAAATTAGAAGTTTATATATTATATTCTAAAGAGGAAAATATGAAGATTAAAATACTGTTTGTTTTTTTAGTAGTACTTGCATATTCAAGTGGTTTAAAAGCACAGAATAATTTTATTCCACAACCAGAATCTGTTGTAATGAAGCAAGGTAATTTCACCTTAACGAATACAACTAAAATTTTTCTTCCTAAGAAATTTCAAAAAGAATTGAATCCTTATCTGGTAGCAAAATTTGAAGAGGATACAGGGTTAATATTAAAAACAGAATCAAAACACCCTAGAATTAATTCGAACTACATTCAATTTCAAATTACAAAAGAGGCATCGGTTAAGAGTGAAGGCTATATTTTAGATATTTCTGATGTGAAAATAATAATTAAAGCGAAAGATTACGCAGGCTTTTTTAATGGTTTTCAAACGTTAAGGCAAGCAATACCCTTAGGATTAGCTAAATCGATTGAAATTCCAAATGTAGTTATAAAAGATAATCCTCGATTTAATTGGCGAGGAGTAATGTTAGATGTTTCTCGTCACTTTCAACCTAAAGCATTTATTTTGAAGCAAATAGATGTACTCTCTTCTTATAAAATAAATAAATTTCATTGGCATTTAGTAGATGACCAAGGTTGGAGAATTGAAATAAAAAAATACCCTAACCTAACCAAAAAGGGAGCTTGGAGAGGTGATAGAACAGGTATATCATGGTGGTCTCGTAAACCTGCAACCTTCGAAGAACCTAAAACGGTAGGTGGTTTTTATACGCAAGAAGAAATAAAAGAAGTCATTGCTTATGCCAAAGCTAGAAATGTTGAAGTGATACCTGAAATAGATGTACCGGGGCATAGCAAGGCGTTAATAGCGTCTTATCCTGAATTATTTTGCTATGACGATGCCAAAGCCAATTTTGAAGTTGCTGTTGGCGGTAAAGCACCAGATAATGCTTTATGTGCAGGTAAGGAAACAACTTATGAATTTTTAGAAGACGTTATAAAGGAAGTAGCCGAATTGTTTCCATCAAAATATTTACATATTGGTGGCGATGAGTGTAATAAAACAAACTGGAAAAAATGTCCATATTGTCAAAAAGTAAAGACAGAAAATAACTTGAAGGATGAAGAAGAACTACAAAGTCATTTTATTCAGAAAGTTAATAAAATAGTTACAGCTCAAAAGAAAATAATGATTGGTTGGGATGAGATTTTGAGTGGAAAAGGTGCCAAAGGTGCTACAATTATGGCTTGGCGTAGAGGTCGTCATTCACCACAATTACAAGCACCAAGAGAAGGTTATCCAACCATTATGACATCTTATATCTATTCCTATATAAGTCAAGTGCAAGGCCCCTCATTTATGGAGCCTGAAGGTCCAAATGTGGTATTACCGTTATCAAAAGTGTATAATCATGAACCTATTCCATCAGAATTAACCACAGAAGAAGCCAAAAGAGTTTTGGGAAACGAAACATGCTTATGGGGAGAGTTTACACCAACCGAAGAACATTGTGAGTATATGCTATATCCGCGTGCTTTGGCAAGTGCAGAAGTTTCATGGAGTCAACCAAAAGTTAAAGATTGGTCGCGTTTTCAATCGGCATTAGAAAAGTGGCATTTTAAAAGATTAGAAAGAGCAAAGATAAATGTGGCTAAAAGTATATATAGTGTTTACCCGTCGTATGCTATTGATCAATTACATAACGAGGCTATTGTGTATTTACAAACAGAGACTGTTGGTTATGCTATTTATTATACTACAGATGGTAAAGACCCAACGATAAATGCTACGAAATATGAAAGTGATTTTAAAACAACACCAAGAACACTTTTAAAAGCGGGTTTGTTTAATAATAAAGGTGATTTATTGGGAGAAATTACTGAAGTTAGATTAAAATAAAAAATGATGAGAAAATTTAAATTAACTGTTTTATTAATGTTGGTGCTGTCTTCTCTGTCAGCACAAGAAAAGCCCAATATTGTATATATTATTTGCGATGATTTAGGCTATGGAGATGTACAGTTTTTAAATCCAGAAAAAGGAAAAATTCTAACTCCTAAAATAGATGCATTTGCAAAAGAGTCGATGTCTTTTACTGATGCACACTCTGCATCTGCCGTATGCACACCCTCAAGATATGCCATTTTAACGGGGCGTTATGCCTGGAGATCACGACTGCAAGAAGGTGTTTTAAGGGGTGGTGATGAATTTGAACCTTTAATTGACGAAAATCGTGAGACCGTACCTGCTATGCTAAGAAAAGAAGGTTACACAACCGCGGCCATAGGAAAATGGCATTTAGGTTTTAGTTTTTTAGATGACGATGGAGAACCTTACAATTTATATGAAGGTAAAAAATTAGTAGATGCTCCTGTTGGAGCAAATGTACCAAACGGCCCTGTCTCTCGCGGGTTTGATTCTTACGTCGGTTTCCATCATTCCGCCTCTATGAGTACGGTAATTAAAGATGATAAGGTTATAGATCATATGCTACCAGTTAAAATGTTACAGTTTTTAACCGATAATGCTACAAATTATATTGCTAAAGCTTCCAAAAGTGAAACCCCATTTTTTATGTATTTAGCATTGAACTCTCCACACAGTCCAGTGGTGCCATCAGACGCATGGAAGGGTAAAAGCGGAATGGGCGATTATGTTGATTTTGTTATGGAAACGGATGATGCCGTTGGTCGTGTTTTAAAAGCTTTAGAAGAAAATGGTATTGCAGATAATACTATCGTTTTTTTTACAAGTGATAATGGTTGTTCGTATCCTGTAGCAAAGGGTAAAAAATTAGAAAAGGAATTTGGACATTATCCAAGTGCTGATTTTCGTGGTTCTAAATCTGATATTTGGGAAGGTGGTCATAGAATACCATTTGTAGTAAGATGGCCAGGAAAAATTGAGTCAAATTCTATAAATGATAAATTAATTTGTCAAACAAATTTAATGGCTACTTGTGCTGAAGTTATTGGATTGAAGGTTGCAAAAGATAAGGGCGTCGATTCTTATAGTATTTTACCAATGCTCAAAAATAAAAAGGCTAAAACTGATTATAATTTAGTTGTACACCATTCTATCAATGGTAAATTTTCTATCCGAAATAAAAAATGGAAATTAGAATTGACACCAGGCTCTGGGGGATGGACAGATCCAAGAGATCCTAAAGCACGAAAACAAAACCTTCCGGAAATACAATTGTATAACATGAAAAAGGATAAAGAAGAGACTACCAATGTCTATAAAAAACATCCAAAGTTGGTAAAGAAAATGACAGCGAAGTTAGAAAAAATTGTAAAAAACGGAAGAAGCACATCAGGTGAATTGCAACAAAATGACGTGATGGTTGATATTTTTAAAACGGATAAATAGTTTTATTAAAAAAGTTTAGAATAAATAGATATGAGTGTAAGCACAACAAAAATAATAGTACTAATCATTGGTATTGCACTAAGTTCTTTAGTGACTATTTCTTGTTCTTCCTCAACATCAAGTGAAAAGTCAGTTGCAACAGAAAAACAGCCTGTAGATTATATTAATCCCATCATTGGAGCCATAACTTATGGTAAAAAAACTAAGGACGCACACGGTTTTGGCAAAACATTTCCAGGAGCAGCTACTCCTTTTGGATTGGTTCAATTGAGCCCAGATACGGTTTCTGATGGTGATAATGGCTCAGGTTATTCTTATGAACACCCTACAATTGAAGGTTTCAGTTTCACGCATATGAGCGGTGTAGGCTGGTTTGGAGATTTAGGTAATTTTTTAGTAACTCCAACAACAGGCAAATTACAAACGAATAGAGGTGTGTCTGATATTCCTGAAAGTGGTTATCGCTCTCGGTTTACCCATGATAGTGAAGAAACTAAAGCAGGCTATTATGCGGTAACATTAGATGATTATAAGGTAAAAGCAGAGCTTACTGCAGCACCAAGAGCTGGAATTATTCGATTTACATACCCTAAACAAGATAGTTCAAGAGTTCAGATTGACCTTTCGCGTAGAGTCGGGGGTACTTCTACGGAGCAATATATAAAAGTAGAAAATGAGAATACCATTTCAGGATGGATGAAATGTCCACCAGAAGGCGGTGGTTGGGGTGCTGGTGCTGGTAATGCCGATTATATGGTGTATTTCTATTGTCAATTTAGCAAACCTTTAAAAGACTATGGTTTTTGGAATGCAGCAATACCTGATGTACCAAGAAAAATGCGTTTTATCAGAAAAGACGATTACCAATTAGCAATAAAAGACGCTGAAATTATAAGAGGTAAGCGTGAATTACAAGGTAAGCATATTGGCTTTTTCACTAATTTTAGTACGACTGAAGGTGAAGAAGTGTTGGTGAAAAGTGGCGTCTCTTTTGTGAGTGTAGAGGGTGCGAAAGAAAATTTGGAACATGATATTAAGCATTGGGATTTTGATAAAACAAAAGAGGAAGCCCGTAACCTTTGGAATAATGCCATAAAAGATGTAGTCGTTTCTGGAGGTACAGACGATGAGAAAACTATTTTTTACACGTCTTTGTATCATACCATGATTGATCCTCGTACATTTTCAGATGTTAATGGTAATTATATTGGTGCCGATAAAAAGGTACATCAAACGAAAGATTTTACCTACCGAACTATTTTTAGTGGCTGGGATGTATTTCGTTCTCAATTTCCTTTGCAAACAATTATAAATCCGACATTAGTAAACGATGAGATTAATTCTCTATTACAAATGGCAGAATTGAGTGGTAATAACTATCTGCCAAGATGGGAAATGTTGAATTCGTATTCAGGTTGTATGTTAGGTAACCCAGCAGTTTCAGTAATTGTAGATGCTTATGAAAAGGGAATTAGAAATTATGATATAGAAAAAGCATTCGAATTTTCTAAAAACACAGTTGATCATACAGGTAATGGTGAATTGGGGTATTCACATAATCACATTTCTAAAACCTTGGAATATGCCTATTCTGATTGGGCATTGGGTACCATGGCCATGTCTTTAGGTAAAAATAAAATAGGTGAAGAATATTTAAAGAAAAGTAAAAATTATAAGAATATTTGGAATGATGAGGTGAATTGGTTTAGAGCCAAAGACAGCACCGGAAAATGGTTAGAATGGAAAGGAAAAACTGTCCACGGTCAGGGTTGTATTGAAAGTAATCCGTTTCAACAAGGATGGTTTGTACCACATGATATTGATGGTTTGAAAAAATTAATGGGAGGTGAAGAAGCTTTTAGAAATGAATTGATTTCTTTCTTTGAAAAAACACCAGAAGATTTTCTCTGGAACAATTATTACAACCACCCAAATGAACCCGTACACCATGTTCCTTTTATGTTGAATGAAGCGGGTGTACCCTATTTAACGCAAAAAATCACAAGACAAATATGTAATGATGCCTATGGAACAGATGCTTATGGATTATGTGGTAATGAAGATGTAGGGCAACTATCCGCTTGGTATGTATTGGCGTCAATAGGTATCCATCCAATTGCTCCAGGTGATAATAAATACCAGATTACAAGTCCTGTGTTTAATAAAATTGAAATAAATTTAGATGCTAATTATTATAAAGGGAAAACGTTTACAATTATTGCAAATAATAATTCAAAAGACAATATTTACATACAATCCATAAAGCTAAATGACAAACCATTACAACGTTATTGGATTTCGCACCAAGAGATTACCCAAGGCGGTGTTTTAGAATTAGAAATGGGCCCAGAACCCTTAATGAATACAAATAAATAATAGAACTCAAAAACTAAAATATATATTATGAAACAAATTTTTTTAACCTTATTTAGTATCGTTGTATTTACTGTGAGTGCACAGCAATATTCCTATCCAATGCCTGAGTATGTTCCCACCGCCGAAAATTTAAAAGCTCGAAAAGAGTTTCAGGACATGAAATTCGGTATGTTTATCCATTGGGGTGTTTATAGTGTATTAGGAGATGGAGAATGGGTAATGTATCAACAAAAAATTAAAAAAGACAAGTATGAGTTATTAACAAAAGTTTTTAACCCGCAAGATTTTAATGCAAAGGAATGGGTTCAGATTGCGAAGTCAGCAGGCATGAAGTACATTACGATCACCTCTCGTCATCATGATGGTTTCAGTATGTTTGATTCTAAAGCAACAGATTATGACATTATAGATGCTACTCGGTTTGGTAGAGATCCCTTAAAAGAATTGGCAGAAGAATGTAAAAAAGAAGGCATACAGTTAAACTTCTATTATTCATTATTAGATTGGGGTAGAGAAGACTACGGTTTTGGAAAAAAAATAGAAGATGTAGATTGGGATAGTTATATCAAATTTATGAAAGCCCAATTAACAGAATTATTGACCAATTATGGAGAAATTGGTTGCATTTGGTTTGATGGACATTGGAATAGAAAAAAAGACAATTGGCATTATGATGAAATTTATTCGTTAATTCATGAATTAAGTCCTAATACACTAATAGCCAATAATCATCATATCCAACCAATTCCAGGAGAAGATATTCAAACTTTTGAAAGAGACTTGCCAGGAGAAAACAAAGGTGGATTTAGTCATGGTGTTGAAGTAAGCCAACTACCACTAGAATCTTGTGCTACAATGGCAAAAACTTGGGGTTTTGATATTAATGATAAAAAATTTAAAACCACAAAACAACTCATTCATTTTTTAGTAAATGCAGCGGGTAAAAATGGTAATTTATTATTGAATGTTGGTCCAATGCCAAATGGCGAAATTCAACCTGAATTTGTTAATTCATTAAAGGAAATGGGTGAATGGACTTCTAAATATGGAGAAAGTATTTATGGTACAAGAGGTGGTGTTATTAAATCACAAGATTGGGGAACTATTACTAAAAAAGATAAGACTTTATATGTTCATATACTGAACCCAACTTCAGAACCGTATATTTTTATTCCAGATTTAAACGAAAAAATTCGTTCAGCAACTACTTTTGATGGTAAAACCAAAGTGAAGTTTAAGCAACAGAAAGAAGGAACGTTTCTTTATGTTCAAGGTAAAGTTGAAGATGACATTGATGGTATTGTTAAACTTTTAATAAAGTAATTTCTAACCATTTTTTTTTAAAAACGTATAAAATCGGTAAGCTTAAGTTTTCAAAAGATAAAAAAACCACCTTAATCAAGGTGGTTTTTTTACGTTGAAAGGGTTATTTATTCTTTACATATTTTCCAAGCACTGGTCTTCCTTCTAAAATAAAACTGTGATGCTCCCTTTTGTTTGTTTATCAAGTTTATTTATACACTTTAATATAATCAATAATAAACTCTTGTGGAAAGATGGTGTCATCTACCTCCGGACCACCGAAACCACCACCAATGGCTAAATTAATTAGCAAATAAAAGGGTTGGTCAAAGGGCCAAATGTCTTCCGTTTTATTTTCTGGTGAGAAGCTATAGTGTAACTGATTATCCACAAAAAAATTAATATAGTCTTTAGTCCATTCAATTGCGTAAACATGAAAACCATTTTCAATTCTTTCAATATGTGTTTTTTTAGTATTTAATGTGTTTCCATGACTGTTTTTGGTGTGTAGTGAGTTGAAAATTTTACCTGGCTCTTTACCAACATATTCTAAGATATCAATCTCACCACATAATGGCCATTTGGCTTTGTCAATATTTGAACCTAACATCCAAAATGCTGGCCAGAGTCCTTTACCGAGTGGAAGTTTAGCTCTTATTTCAATTTTACCATATTGAATTTCAACTTTTTTCTTAGTTGTAATCCTTGTTGAAGTGTAAATTGAATCTTCTTTTTTTGCTGTTATAACTAAGTAACCATCTTTTATAAGGTGATTATTTTCGGTATATAATTGTAATTCATTGTTTCCCCAGCCACATAATTGAGGACAACCATTCCCTAATTCAAAGTTCCAAAATTCTTCATTGAGTGTCTTTCCTTCAAAATTTTCTTCCCAAATAAGTTCCTTTTCTTGTGAACACGAAATGAAACTGAAAACAATAATAAGAAGTAATAGGTGAATGTTCAATTTATACATCCCTAGTTGTTTAAATTAAACTGAGCATCAACTACAGTATTTGAACTTCCGCCTATATAAACATTAAAATCACCTGACTCTATTATAAAATCACCAGTATTGTTATAAAAACCTAATTCTTTTTTAGTTAATAAAAATTTGAGTTCTTTGGTTTTGTTAGGATTTAATTCAACCATTTGAAATCCTTTTAATTCTTTAACAGGTCTAGTTATACTAGCAAATTTATCCTGAATATATAGTTGAACTACTTCTTTACCTTTTGTCTTTCCTGTATTTGTTAGTTTAACCGAAACTGAAATAGTTCCGTTGGTCTTAAAGGTATCTGTTATGTTAAGATTTTCATATACAAATGAAGTATAACTTAAACCGTGACCAAACGGATATAATGGTGTGTTTTCTATGTCTGAATAATGTGACCAAAACACTATTCCTGGATCAGTTAACACAGGTCTTCCGGTATTCTTATAATTATAATAAATTGGTATTTGCCCTACACTTCTAGGAAAACTCATGGGTAGTTTTCCACTTGGATTATAATCACCATAAAGAACTTGTGCGATAGCATTACCAGATTGGGTTCCTAAAGGCCATGCTTCAACTATGGCCGGAATGTTTTTATCAGCCCAGTTAATTGTCAACGGTCTACCATTATTTAATACGAGTACAATATTTTTATTTACTTTAAAAATGGCCTCTAGTAATTCCTGTTGTAGTCCTGGTAAATCTAATACTGCTCTACTTCTAGCTTCACCGCTTTGAAAACCGTGTTCTCCTAATACCATGATTACAACATCTGCATTTTTGGCAACAGTAATTGCTTTACCAAATTCACTTTTATCGGTTGTATTAATTTTTAATTCTTTTATAAATTCAGGCTGTTCTAGAGTCAAATCAGTTCCTTTGGCATAGGTTAAGTTGTTTCCATCATATTTTTCGAGACCTTCCAATACGGATACGGCTGTATTATCATCTGCAGCCAAACGCCAACTACCAAGTGGACTCGTTTTATCTGCAGCTAATGGTCCAATTAGAGCTATTTTTTGCCCTTTTTTGCTCAATGGAAGTAGGTTACCTTCATTTTTCAATAGTACAATTGATTTCTTAGCAATATCTAATGAAGCATTATGCATTTTCTCACTTCCTAAAACATCCTTCTCTCTTGCTTCATCACAATATTTATAGGGATCATCAAATAATCCTAATTCATATTTCACTTTTAAGATTCGCCTGACTGAATCATCAATAAATTCTTCTTTAACTTTACCTTCTTTTACTAAATTAGCTAACTCTTCAACATATGCATAAGATTCCATGTCCATATCAGAACCCGCATTAGCGGCTAATTCAGTAGCATGCTTTTTATCTTTAGCAAATCCATGAGCTTTCATTTCTATAATTGAACCCCAATCTGAAACTACAAAACCATCAAATTTCCATTGTTCTTTTAAAATATCGCGTTGTAAATAGGTGTTACCTGTTGCTGGAATTCCATTTAATTCATTAAATGAATTCATAAATGTGCTAACACCCGCTTCAGATGCAGCTTTAAAGGGTGGAAAAATAGTGTTAAATAGTGTTGATGTGCCAACGTCAACCGTATTATAGTCTCTACCAGATTCAGAAAATCCATAGCCAGCAAAGTGCTTTGCACAGGCAGCAATGGTATTATGTGCGTTTAAATCTTTTCCTTGAAAGCCATTTACTCTAGCTTCAGCAATTTTACTTCCTAAGAAAGGATCTTCACCGGCACCTTCCATCACACGCCCCCAGCGTGCATCTCTAGAAATATCAATCATTGGTGCAAAGGTCCAATTTATACCTGCTGCAGAAGCTTCTTCAGCAGCCATTTCCGCTGATTTTTGTATAGCCTCTAAATCCCAACTAGCTGCTTCAGCTAGTGGAATAGGGCTTAATGTTTTATAACCGTGAATAACGTCAAACCCAATTATTAAAGGAATGCCTAACCTAGATTCTTCAACGGCAATTTTCTGAACAGCTCTAACATTTTTTACACCGGTTACATTTAACATAGAACCTACCCAGCCTTTTTTAAGGTGTTCATATTTTTTTGCCGCGTCACCGCCATCAGGTTTTGGACCAGTTACGTCCCAAAATCCATTATATTGATTCATTTGACCTACTTTTTCTTCTAAGGTCATTATCTTCAATAATGAATCAATCTTTTGATCGATTAGATTTTCATTCGAGCTAAATTCCGTTTTGTTTTCGTTGCAACTAAATAGTACAACACAAAATGCGAGTGTGATAATTGTTTTTTTCATAATAAAATTTAAAAAAGGCCGAATGTTTTTTTCATACGACCTTTATAACTAACTTAAATATTTATTGATAAACTCTAACATAATCTATTTCCATTGTATCTTGTGTAAACGCAGCATCTATATCACCACCTAAGGTACCACCCATAGCAATATTTAGAATTAAAAAGAAGTCTGCATTGAACGGTAAATCGGCATTATTGGCTAATGTAGTATAAGGAACATTGTCAATTAAAACAATCACTTTATCGGTAGTCCATTCCAATGAATAGATATGAAAATCTGTGGTAGAAGTATTTTCAGTAGCAGTTTCACCATAAGAGGCATTGGTATTTGTTCCAGAATCTAACCAGTGAAATGTGCCAAGTATGGAATTTTTATCCCCACCTGTTTGCTCCATTATGTCAATTTCTCCACTTGTGGGCCAACCTATGGTTTCAAAATTTGCACCCAACATCCAAATAGCAGGCCAAGTACCGGCAGAAGCAGGTAATTTAGCTCTTACATCTACGCGACCATAAGTGAAATCATACAGACCTTGTGATTTTAATCTTGCAGAGGTATACATATCTCCATCTTTTATGGCGTTAATTTTAAGAAAACCACCCTCAACAATTGCATTTGCAGATTCGTTGGTATAGGTTTGTACTTCATTATTACCCCAGCCACCAGCACCAATATCATACCCCCATTTAGCAGAATCAGGAGCTCCATCTGTATCAAATTCATCTGACCATGATAAATTATTAAATTCAGACACAAATGCTGTTGGTTCTGACCCATCATCAGATGTTAAAACAAACCACCAATCAAATTCTCCATTACCATCAGTAGTTCTTAAAGTCATTTCACTAGCTGATCGAGCAAATATTTCGTATTTATGATTTCCTCCGGTGTAATAGCCCATAAAACCTAGACCGGTTAAGCTGAGTGTTTCTATACCTCCTGGTGCATTTAATGACCATCCTTCTGTATAATCACCATAGGAGTAATTCAAGATATCAGCACCATCAGCAGTTCCATCTCCAGGTCCTCCTATTTCATTTATAAGATTTTCTCGTCCAAAAACAGTCCCGTTAGTAATGTGTGTAAAAGTTCCATCTGCATTAAAAACATATCTATCGTCATACATACCAGTGCCAGCTTTAGTTTCAGCTCCTGCCGAAAACCATTCAGCAAATACACCACCTCCAACAGGTCCCAAACCAAAATGTGCACTTTCAGATTTTATTCTCCAAGTTTTGGAAGTATTACCAACCAACATATCTAATAAATCGGCTGGAGCTTCGTATAAAGCAAGTACTTCTAATTGTACCGTTTTACTCGTTGAATTTCCACCAGTTCCATATGCAATTACGGTTACGGTATACGTTTGTAGACCTGTTATGGCAAAATCATAAGTCATTTCTCCTTGTGGAGCGAGAGTTGTTTCTCCATTATAGACAAAATGGTAAGCTAAAGCATTGTCAGCATTCACTTTGAAATTAACTGTTCCGCTACCATCTCCGTTTGGATTATTGGCATCTGTACCAACAATCTCTGTGGTTATCACAACATTTGAAGGAGCAGTAATATCACCTACATCAGCGGTGTCATCTTGACAACTAGTTACTAATAATAAGCCTAAAAGACCTGTTATAAAATATTTAAATGTCTTCATTTTTTTATTTTTTTAATTATGAAAATATAAGTTATCAATAAATACAGTTGCACTTGCACCACTAGTATCAAAAAGCAATTGTGTAATTGCAGATCTATCAACTGCAAAATTTTCAAGAGGAATAGTTACGCTTACCCAAGTTCCTGTTTTAACAGTAACAAATTTTATATCTTCTGAACTAATTACCGTATTTACTAATTTTAATCCAAGTGTAGTAGCGTCAGGAGTGAAATAATCAAAATGTACATAAGACATTGAAGATAAATCTGTTGGATTACCATAATCTGTCACAATACCTGTGTAATTCAATGATTCATATTTCCAAATAATATTTCCGCCGATATTAACATCTGTTAGTGTCGTTGATTGACCCCAATCTGGGTTTAACTCACTTATACCAACACTCGTATATGAATCACTGAATACAGAAATTACATCACTAGAACCAATGTTGGGTGTTGGAGCTTCTACGGTTGGTTGTGTACTATCTGGTTCAGAATAAAAATATAAATTATCAATATATACTTTTGCACTTCCTCCGTCAGTATCAAATAGAATTTGTGTTACAGCTGATCTGTCAAATGCATAATTTTCAAGAGGAATGGTTACACTTACCCAAGTACCTTTTACAACAGTTTCAACAAATTCTATATCTTCAGTACCAGTGACAGTATTTACTAATTTCAATCCTAATTTTTCAGCATCAGGTGTAAAATAATCAAAATGAACAAAATCACGACCTGATAAATTGGTTGGATTTCCATAGTCAGTAACAATACCTGTATAATTCAAAGATTCATATAACCAAATATCATTTCCACCCACATTAACAGTGGCTATGGTCGTAGTTTGGCCCCAATCGGGGTTTAATTCACTAATACCAATGCTAGTGTAAGAATCGCTAAAGATAGAGGTAACATCACTGGCATTAAAGGTTGGATCTGGAGCTACCACATCTGGTGCAGTTGCTACAACTGGTTGTTTATAAAAGTAAAGGTTGTCTACAAAAATTGTACCACCTCCAGAGGGTATACCATCAAATTTAAATTGAATAATTTCACTTAAATCTACAAGGGGATTCTGATCTGTAAAGAATGCTAATGGAATATCAAATGAAGTCCATTGATCTGCAATCAAGTTCAGATCATAAGCTGTTTCATTTGGTCCTGTACTTATTGGAGATAATTTTGCGATAAAATCACTATCGGCAGTCCAAACATCTATATGAAGGTACTCCATAGCAGAAGCATCCAAAGGAACTGAAGAAAAATCAATACCTTGATAGGTTAATCCACCATATTGAATCATATTATCACCATCAACATTAATTTGAGTAAATGATGTTGATTGTCCCCAATCTGGATAATAATTAATAGGATCTGGATTATCATAAGTATCACTATATATAGAAATAACATCTTCTGGTGATTTAGTTGGGGTAGGTGCCGCAACTAATGGTTGTAAAATCGCAGTAACTACAAATTCTTGTGTAATCTCAGTAGTTTCGATAGCAGCACCCTTTGCAACAACTTTAATTGTATAAGTACCTGGCTCTTGATATACGAAAGAAGCCATTTCACCAATATTAGCTGTTACGGGATCGTCATTACCTTCTTCACCAAAATAAACATCAAACATAGTAGCGAAATCTGCTGTGGCTGTAACATTTAACTGTTTAGAAATAGCTGGATCATTTTCAATGAGTACTTCTAGATTTTCAGGAGCTTTAAATGAAACAACTAAATCTTGAGAAGCTTCCGTTTTTAAACCAGTAATACCTATAGCTTCTATTTTTATAGTAAAAGAACCTTCGGGGTAAATGTGGGTTGTACTACTTCCTTGTTTAACAAGTATAGGTTGAGTTGTACTGTCTCCTAAATAGATATTATACGTAGTGGCCCCATCACCATTAGGTGTAATAGTTACTGTGCCCGTATTATCTTGGGTAATATCATATACTGCTGAAACATTAGTTGGAGCAGTTACTTCGTCTAAATAGTTGAAGTTATCTTCTTCTTCACATCCCGTAAAAGAAACAAAGAAAATTAATAAACCGATTGTATATTTTATTTTTTGCATAAGTTCTAGTATTAATATCCTGGGTTTTGAGACCAGATATTACCGGCCAATTCAATTTCTATAGATGGTATTGGAAAAATTTCATGCTTACCAGCAACAAATCCATCAATTTCTTGTAAAGCTCTGCCCGTTCTAACCAAGTCAAAGAAATGATGTCCTTCACCAACCAATTCCACTCTACGTTCATGATAAATAGCATCTATTAAATTGGTTCCGCTAATGGTTACATCAGCTAAACCTGCACGTGTTCTCACTCTATTTAAATATTCTCTAGCCGTACCATCTCCTAATCCACCACGAGCATAGGCTTCGGCCGACATAAGGAGCACGTCAGCAAAACGAATTGCTCTATAATTATTTGGGTTGGTCAGATTTTGATCTCCAGTATTGGCATCACCTTGACGAGAAATATATTTTCTATTATAATATCCTGTATGTTCAAACCCAGTAACAAAAGTTGATCCATTGGAATCTGACCAAGCATTTATATCTAAAATGGCCGTTTCTAATCTTCCATCACCATCTTCAAATTCGTCAAAAACTTCTTGTGTAGGAACGTTAAAGCTAAAGCCCGACTCAAATATAGGACCATCATAATTACGTATCCCGTTGAAGCCAACAGCTACATTACCTTCACTACACTGTAAACAGCCAAACCCAGCACCTTCTTCATCTGTGTATTGAATTTCGAAAACGGATTCAATATTATTTTCATTATCATTTTCGAATAGCGTACTATAATCACCAACTAAATCATATGGTCCAGCAATTACTTGTTCTAAAATTGTAGCAGCTTCAGAAAATTTATCTTGAAACAAATATACTTTACCCAAAAGGGCTTGAGCAGCTCCTTTAGTAACTCTACCAGCCTGTGTTTGTGTAACAGGTAAATTATCAGCTGCAAATTGTAAATCTGATTCTATCTGGATATAAACTTGAGCTTTTGGTGTTCTATCAAGACTCGTTTCTTCTCCAAATAATATTCTTTTATCAACTGCTAAGGGTACATCACCAAACCATTTTACCAATTCAAAATAATAATAGGCTCTTAAAAATCGAGTTTGTGCTAGAACTTCAGTTTTACCGGAAAAATCAAGATTATCTTGAAATTCCATTATAAAATTTGCTCTATTGACTCCTCCGTACATCCAACCCCAAATATCTCTAAGTTGGGCATTCACTGGTGTATGGATCATATCATCTATTTCTTGAATACCTGGTACATCAGTTGCACTTTCACCACCCGCAAGTGTATTATCAGAAGCTATTTCTCCTAACATTACATTTAGATATGTTGATTGCAAGGGGTCATAAGCGGCAAGTAATGCACGCTCATAATCTTCACTTGAATTAAAAAAGTTCTCAGAATTTTCGCTTTCTGGTTTAACATCAACAAAACTATCACTACACGAAAGTGACACAAGCATCAATACAATAATGCTTATATAGTTTATTATTTCTTTTTTGATTTTCATAATCTTAAAATTTAATATTTATACCAAACAAATAAGTTCTAGGAACAGGATAAAATCCAAAGTCAATACCGCCTCCAATTGGGTCTCCTGATGATGAAGAAGGGTCAAAACCACGATACTCTGTAAATGTGTATAAGTTATTTACTGAAGCATAAATTCTAACGTTGTCTATGCCAGTGGCTTCTTTAAATTTCTCTCCGAAGGTATAACCCAATTGTACATTTTGAATTCTAATATATGAGCCATCTTCTACATAAAAATCTGAGAATAGACTATTAGAGTTTGCACCATTTGTTACCCTATGAAAAGTATTTGTACTACCCTCACCAGTCCATCTATTTAAAAATTGGATTCCTCTGTTGGTTTGGTTCTGCTGTCTTTCATAATTACGAACAATATCATTACCCACCGAAGCGTATGCGTACGCACCAAAGTCAAAATTCTTGTAATTGAACCCAATATTTAATCCCATAGTAACATCTGGTATCGGATCTCCTAAATTCGTTCTGTCATCTGAATCTATAGCTCCATCACCATTTATATCTAGATATTTTAAATCGCCCGGAGATGCATTTGCTTGAGTGGCATGTGCATCGACCTCTGCTTGATTTTGAAAAACACCATTGGTTTGAAGTCCATAAAAATAACCTATAGGAAAACCAACTTCCATTCTTGAAGGGGGCTCTTGACCTACGCCAAATTGTCCGCCAGTTAAAAAGTCTGTGTTACTACTAACGGCTAAAACTTCATTGTTAAGTGTTGTAAAGTTGTAGCTTATGTTAAAATCAAAGTTTTCTGAAAGCTTATCTTTATAGGCTATAGAAAATTCAATTCCTTTATTTTCTACTGTTCCAGCATTAATTGTTGGAGCAGAAGCACCAGGAGCATAAACTCCTAATATTCCAGAAACAGAGGGTACTAATAGTAAATCTTCTGTTTCTCTTTTAAAATAATCTAACGTAATATCAATTTTATTGTTTGCAAATTTGGCATCAACACCAATATCTAATGTTTTTTGTTTTTCCCATTTAATTTCAGGGTTTGATAATGCACTGGCGGCAGCCCCGAATGCTCTTGTTTCATTAAACACATAAACTCCTTCTCCATCTAATAATGAAACATATCTAAAGTCGCCAATTCTATCGTTACCGATTATACCGTAACTAGCTCTAAGTTTTAAGAAATTTACAGTATTACCATTGTCAATTAGTATACCACCTATAGATGCAGATGGAAAATAACCAAATCTATTATTAGGTGCAAACCTCGTTGAACCATCACGTCTTAGAACACCAGAGAATAAGATTCGACCTTTATAGTCGTACTGAACTCTTGTAAAATAAGATAATAACCTTTGATCAAACTTTCTAGGCTTCTCAAATAGAAGATCTTCTACATCTGTAACATTTTCCAGGCTAGCGTTTTCAAAAGAATTATCAGGTATATCAAAACCTTTAAAATTGGAGAAAGTACCTGTGGTTTTAAAAACAGACATACCCAACAATGCCTTTACATTATGATTTTCAGCAATTGTATTTTCATAAGTAATGAAACTATCCCAAGTATAGTCAGTATATGTATTTCTTATTTTTTGGAATTCACTTCTATCTTTATTAAATACTTTACCAGAACCATAGAATGCCTCAGGAGAAAAAATTTCAGTATTTACTAAAGCGTGATTGAATTGATAGCGGGTTTCTACAGTGAAATTTTTAAAAAAATTATAATTTAGCCCAGCAACAAAACTGATTTTATCAGTTTCGTCTCTATCGTATGTGTTTTCAATTTGTGCAAGAGGGTTTATAACTTCGTTTCCAAGGCCTTCTGCTAAGGTATATTCACCATTTGCATCATATACAGTTAACGTAGGGTCCATGTTTAAGGCATTAAATAAAATTGAACCTAATGCATTTTCAGACAATTTATTTTTATTAGCATCTGTGTAAATGGTAGAAAAATTAAATTTAAAATTCTTTAAAAAATCTAAATTATAATTAAAACGGGTAGAAAAACGATTGAAGTTTGACTTATCGCCTCCTACAATACCATCCTGAGTTAAATAATTGGCTCCATAACTATAAGATGAATTTTCACCACCTCCATTTAAGCTGATACTGTAATTAGAAATTGGAGCAGTTTCAAAAACTTCATCCTGCCAATTAGTACCTGACCCTAATTTTGAAATATCTGTAAACCTAGGTGTCATTCCACCAGCAGCAAAAGCTTCATTATTAATGATTGCATACTCAGTTGCATTTAAAACAGGAATCTTTCTTGTTGTTTCTTGAAAACCAAGATAAGAAGAGAATTCCAATTTTGGTGACATACTCCTTCTACCAGTTTTAGTAGTTATCAAAATAACACCATTTGCGGCTCTAACCCCATAAATACCTGCGGTAGCATCTTTTAATACATTGATGCTTTGTATATCTCCAGGGTTTATAGTACTGAGGTCTTCAATTACGTTTCCGTCAACTAAAATAAGAGGTCTGCTATCTCCATTGGTAGAAATACCCCTAATACTAATATTAGCACCACTACCAGGGGAACCAGATTGTGTTGTAATATTAACACCAGGCACTTGACCTTGCAATGCTTGTTCTACACGTGTAGGTTTTAAATTTTCTATAGTTGCGGCACTTACGACTGAAACCGCACCTGTAACTTCTTTTTTACGCTGTGTTCCATAACCCACCACGACAACCTCATCTAATGACTGTGCATCTTCTTGAAGTTGAATTGTTAAAAAGTTGGTTCCAGTTATAGTTACTTCTTGTTCGATAAATCCAATAAATGAGAAAACTAAGATTTCACCAACCTTTCTGTTAGTAATAGTAAAATTTCCATCGAAATCGGTTGTAACTCCGGTGTTAGTATTCTTTACAATTACATTTACACCAGGTAACGGTGAATTGGTAGCTGCCTCAAATACTGATCCTTTTATTTCCAAATCCTGTCCAAAGACGGCGACAGAGAAACATATAAAAATGATTAATGATAAATTTGATTTCATATATATATTATTTGATATTTTAAAATTACGTCATAACATAATGCAATGTAGAAAAAGCACCTCAACAAAAAATATACGGCATTATAGATGGGCGTATATCAATATAGCAAATAATAGGGGTAATTTAAGACACTTTACAGTGATGAATGGTGGTGAAGGATGTATTTGAAGGGTAACTATTAGATGTAAATAAAAAATTTAAAAAATGGTCTTAAAATCACCAAAACAGCTATATGTTGAGGTAATGTTGAGGTTAATTTATGAAATGTTGTAGCTTTTAAACTTCTAAAATGTAGTTTATAAGACCTTTTTCATGTGGAAGATTCATTTTTTTACGTAATCGATATCTTTTTATCTCAACACTTCTTACTGAAATATTAAGTAATGGAGCTATTTCTTTTGATGATAAATTAAGTCTTAAATAGGCACAAAACCTAAGGTCATTTGGTGTTAAATTTGGATGAATATTTTTAATCTTCTTTAGGAAATCTTTATCGGCGTTATTAAAGGCCTTTTCTAAAAACTCCCAATCTTTATTGTTATTAATATTACTATCAATAATTTTTATCACTTTTTTGTTGGCATTATTAGAGTTATCAGTGATTAACTCCTTTTTTATACTATTTAATATTTCATTCTTTTTTATAATACTCATTGTAGAAATTGCTAGCTCTCTATTTTTATGGTCAATATCTTTTTGCAATTGCTCTTTTTCTATATTCATAAATTGCTCTTTTGCCTTTAATTCTTTTAATGCCAAAACACGTTTATTACGTTCTAATAAATGCTGTCTTTGCTTTTTATAATATTTTTTATAATTAACATGAACAACATATCCGATAAGCAATAATATAGTAAAATATGAAATATAGGCTAGTACTGATCGATACCAAGGCTTATTGATTTTAAAAATAAATTGGGCGACATTATTTGATTGTATTTCGCCAACTTTAGCTCTTACTTCAAAAGTGTAATTTCCGTTAGGTAAATTTTGATAGGTGGTTTTATAATTCGTTGACCAATCTGACCAATGAGTTCCCTGACCCAGCAAGCGGGTTTGATAAAGAACAGGAGACATAGCATTATAATAGATTGCAGCATAACTAATCTCAAAACCATTAGAATTGTATTTAAACTCTTGATTGTCGGAAATGGAAAGCTTTTTTAAAAAGTTATTTTGCCTACTATAATTATTGATGCCGTTGATTTCGATTTTAAATTCCTTACGGTTTTCATGATTAACATCCATTAGGGTAAAGCCATTGGATGATCCTATTAAATAATTATTATCTTCAATTTTAGTTAATTTTTGAAACCCTTTCATTGATGAGAAAAGCGTAGTTGGAAATGGCACTTTTCTTAACTCCAAATGATTACTGAGTTGACCTTGTTTTAAGTTTATCAATTCATCTTTACCGAACATCCAAATACCATCGTCTGTAATACTCATTCTGCCAGAAACGAAATCATCACCAATATAACTTGAAACAGAATCATTTCTATTAAATTTCAAGGTCTCAGTGTTGTACTTGAAAAACCCTTCTTTACTCGCGTAATAAATTTGACCTTTATATTTGTTTAGACCTGAACTTTGATAGGACAGAAAATGTTCTATCTTTTTAACGTTGGTGAACTCAGTAAAATCTGAGTTGAACTTAAGTTCAAACACCCCCTTATATTCATGATTCAATATAATCTTATCATTTGAAAATTCGAAGAATTGGCTCGAAAAATCAAACCCTTTAATTTTATGTTGAAATACCCAATTATCATCAACTCGTTTTAGGACATGAATTCCATCGTAATTGCCCTGAAATAATAATTCTGGATGATTTGGCACCTCTCTAAAAAGCCAACTTCCAAGTATATCTGCAATTTTTATTGCTTTCTTTTCTTTTATTATAAAAGTTCCTGAATTGTGACCACAAAACAGGATACCATCATATTCAAACAATGTCCAAACTTGCCCAGATGTATTAGGTATAATTTTGAACTCATCTGCACTTTTATAGCGTTTATAGAACAACCCCTGATTACTTCCTAAATAAATGTATTCGTTATGTTTAATAGCATCATATACGGTACCAATTTGACCTTTACGGTCATAAAAAATTTTTAAGGAAGCATCAATGTTTACATAATTAATTCCGTAATCTGTACCTAACCAAACCGTATTGTTTTTGTCCTGAAAAAGCGAAAGTACTGTGTTATTGGTTAATCCATTTTCTTGTTTTATATGATCTTTAATGTTGCCTTCAGAGTCTACAATCATTAAGCCATTAGAAACAGTTCCAAGAGCTATACTACCATCATTCAATTGAATGGCAGTGTAGATTGTTGTGTTTTTAAAAACAGTATTCAGCGTTATATTAATCGGTTCAATAGCATTTTTAACCATTCTAAAAATACCATTATTGGTTACTAATATTAAGGCATTTGAATAATTGAATAGATTAATTACCGTATTATTCTTAACCAATGTATCAACAACAACTAATTTTTCTACGCCTTCTTGTAATGTATAAATACCCTCTTTGGATACATGAAAATAGACTTGATTATCAAAAACAGATAAGCTGTTTAGTGTCGTGTTAACTGTATGAAATTTATACTTTTTGCTTTTTAGATTGTAAAAATAAATTCGCTTTTTTGTTCTAAACAATATCCAATCTTTATAATGCTCAATCTGCCAAAACACCTCATCTTCCAATATATCATTTTGAATTGCATCACTTAGTTTTGTAAATTCAAGTTCTCCAAATTCATTTTTTTCATAATAACCAAACTCCATATACGAACCTACATATATTCGGTTATCTATTACTTTTACTGAACGCATAGCCGAAGCATTAGGAGTATTATATAACTTCCATGAGGCACCATTATATACCAATAAACCAGCACTATTTGCAATATAAATTATCCCTGATTCATCTTGAGAAATAGACCAGTTTTGATTATCTGCTATATAATTATTGGGCAAAAAAGATTTAAGAGGCGATATTTCTTGTGAGAAAAGCTCTTGGGTAAAAAATAAAAAGAGTATAATTACTATCGGTCTAATCATAGAATCGAATATTAAATATTAACCTTGTTCAAATTCACAACTATGGAATCTTTAAGGTCTCTTTACTCAAGTTGTTTTTTAAGATTTTAATTTTTCTGAATTTCAAATGAGAATTTTCAAAATGTACTTATATAATAATTATCATTTGATAGTCAAACTTGATTCCCTCCTCTTTTTAAAGAGGGATATCTTATTGGCCAGGTAATTATTTATTTTTTACATATTTTTCTAACCATTGGTCTTGTTCCCAAAGCAAATGTAAGATACTTTCTTTTGCTCTATAACCATGACTTTCTTTTGGAAGCATAACTAACCTTACCGTTGCTCCTAAGCCTTTTAAGGCGTTAAAATAACGTTCACTTTGTAGTGGATAAGTTCCAGAATTGTTGTCAGCAATACCATGTGTCATTAATAATGGAGTTTTCATTTTATCAGCGTGCATAAAGGGTGACATCGTGTAATATACTTCTGGGGCCTCCCAATAATTTCGTTCTTCACTTTGAAACCCAAAAGGTGTTAATGTTCTATTGTAAGCACCGCTTCTAGCGATACCTGCTGCAAATAAATTACAATGTGATAATAAATTGGCCACCATAAATGCACCATAACTATGCCCGCCCACAGCAACGCGATTTCTATCTATATAGCCCAAACTATCTACGGCATCAATAGCGGCTTTGGCATTACCTACCAATTGCGTTCTAAAGGTATCATTGGGTTGGTTATCACCTTCACCTACAATAGGAAATGCCGCGTCATCTAGGACTACGTAACCTTTATCTACCCAATAGATTGGAGAGCCCCAATAGGGAGAAATAAACTCATTAGAATTGCTTGTATTTTGAGAAGCACTACTTTTATCTTTATATTCTCTTGGGTACGCCCATAAAATCATTGGCATTTTTTCTTTTTTCTCCATATCATAACCAACAGGAAGATATAATGTGCCAGAAAGATCTAATCCATCTTCACGTTTGTAATTAATAACTTCCTTATGAACATTTTGAATAGCCTTAAACGGGTTCTCAAAAGCAGTCAATTGCGTTAATTTTTCATTTCGCAATTTTTTAAAATAATAATTAGGGTATTCACTTGGCGATTCTATTCGAACCAGTAATTCATTTTTATCCACATCAAAATCATAAATATCTTCTAACTTATCAGTATATGCAGATTGGTAGACCCGTTCTTTTTTCTTTGTTTTTAAATTTAGTTTATCTACGAACGGAAATTGACCTTTGTCAGAATACCCGTCACCAATTAAATACGAATTATTGTTTTTATCTATGGCCACTACAGATCTTCCCATTTCATTTCTTTTGGTAACAAATCGCCCTGGGTTTGCATAGACATCTTGGTAGTTTCTGTCTTCAATAATTTCCGATTGTTGAGAAGCATCAGAAGGATTAAAAATGTAGGTCTTGGTGTTTCTAGTATTCCACCAATAATCAAAGGCAATAGCAACATTGTCATTAGCCCATTGAATACCAGAATAACGATTTATAGTTTTTAAAATACTTTTACCATCTCCTTTAAACGGAGCTTCTAGTTGAAAAACTTCATCTCTAAAATCGACTTTGTTTTCAGGATTCCCTTCGTCTAATGCTTCCGCATAAATCAGAGTTGAAGGTTTGTCAGAACGCCAGCTCATGTTTCTTCTACCTTTTTTAACAGCCATAAAACCTTGTGGCAAGTCTTCCAATAATGGAGACTCTAAGACTTGAGCTATTTCCATACCATTTTTAGCATAAATTTTAGTTATAGAAGGAAAACGTCCATAAGTAACGAGGTATGAAAATGGTTTTTGAATAGTATTTACCATTACATATTTACCATCAGGAGAAAAAGTAATAGATCCATACATATCAGTTTCTAACCATTTCAGTGTATCTCCATTTAAAGAAATTTTATACAATTCTGACAGTGCCAATTGTTCAAAGTTATGTTCATCATTAGGGTTCTTCAATAAATCTTGATAGGTTCTGTTTTGAGCTTTTTTACCATCATTAACAGAAACTGTTGGACCTGTTGGGATCGCTTCACTCGTATTAATCAATTCTTTTCTATCTTCAGAAAGCATTTTTACCAAAATAGATTCACTGTCTTCAAACCAATTAATAACATCTCGCATATTGGCATTGATTTTTGCATCTGTTAATTTTCTAGCAGTTGCAGAAGCAATGTCTATAACCCACAATTCAACCCCTTCCGTTGTGGTTTGTGTAAAGGCAATCTTCATTTGATTAGGGCTCCAAGTAAAATTGGCAATTCTTGGATTTTCAGGTAATCCCGAAACCTGTATTAATTCTGCATTTTTATTACTTAAACTTTTCATTTTAATATTGTTATAGTAGTTGGTTCTACTACCAATATTAGTTTTAGGATTTATACGTAATCCTCCTAAACGCAGTTCATCTTCAGAAAGTTCAGCAATGGTTTTAAAAGCATCTCTGTATAAAAAAACCATAATCGATTTATTAGCATCCATTATAACTGATGGAGCTAAAGGAACATCAACTAAATCTAATATTTCTTTTGAAGGTTTTTGATAGGTAACATTTACTTGAGCATTTACTTTTATTATAAAAAGTAGGAGAAAAGCATAAATAATTGATTTCATAGTTGTCTATAATTATGGAGTGGGTTGCTGTAATTATTCAATCTTCAGCAATTTAGTAAGAAATACCCGGAATTTAAAATAATAAGTATAGCTTTACGAAAAGCTTTTAAACCGTAACCAAAACTGAATAATGAATAAATTAATCTTAATAATTGTATTTTCTTCTGCATTGTTAATACATGGCCAAAAATTGGAGACTGGAAAAACTTTGGAAGAGATTGTATTCACAGATTTATTTAATACCTCTATGACTGATAGTGTTAGTTGTTACCGTATACCTTCTTTAGTTACTGCTCCAAACGGAGACCTAATTGCCGCTATTGACGAGCGTGTACCTTCTTGTGGTGATTTAAAATGGAGTAAGGAAATTAATATCGTTATTAGGCGTAGCTCAGACAACGGCAAAACTTGGTCAGCTATTGAACGTGTAGTCGATTTTCCATATGGAAAATCAGCCTCAGATCCTTCTATGATTGTGGATATTAAAACCAATGAAATTTTTATGTTCTATAATTATATGGATTTGGACAAGGAGTTGAATGTTTATTATTTACATGTTACCAAAAGCTCTGATAATGGGCTAACATGGAGTAAACCTGAAGATATTACCTCCCAAATTGCAAAACCAGAATGGCATAACGATTTTAAATTTATAACCTCAGGGAGAGGTATACAAACTAAAGACGGACGATTACTGCATTGCATGGTTAACTTAGAAAGCGGCATGCACGTTTTTGGAAGCGACGATCATGGTAAGTCATGGTTCTTTGTAGATAGCCCCTTAAAACCAGCTGATGAATCTAAAATTGTGGAATTGGTTGACGGAACATTAATGATTAATGCTCGCGTCAGTAAAGCGGGAATGCGTTATATCCATACTTCTAAAGACAATGGTAAAACGTGGAAAACCGAACCACAACCCGAGTTGATTGACCCAGCCTGTAATGCCAGTATAATTAGATATACTTCCATTGAAGATGGTTATAAAAAAAATAGATTGTTATTTTCAAATGCCAACAGCAAAGACCAAAGAGAAAATCTCACTGTAAAAATTAGTTATGACGAAGGTAAAACCTGGTCAAAAGGGAAAACTGTGTATAGTGGAAGTTCTGCATATTCTTCTTTAACCATTCTTAAAAATGGCGATATCGGTTTGTTTTTTGAAAAGGATAATTATACTGAAAATCCTTTTGTAAGCTTTTCATTGGAATGGTTAACGGATGGAGAGGATAAGTTGGAGAAGAGGTAAGGTCTAAAAAAACCACCATTTACAAACTCGCGAGAACAGGGGGAATAATAAGAACTAATAGAAAAGAGACTAACATATAGCTTAAAGTGATTTTCCAGTTCATTTTACGCACTTCATCTGAGAAATCTTCATATTTATTTATAATGTCCTTATACCAACTCTTATAATAAATGATTGCTAAATTTAAAATTAATAAAAGAATAAATATAAAAACAAACAAAAGTTTTCCTAACTTTTCGTACACATTATAATCCAATATTTTTTTAATAAAACTAAAAATGACCAAAATATTGAAACCTTCTATAGTCGCAAAAACCATCGCTGCAATTCCAACTGCAGTTGATTTATCATTTTTTCTTATTGATCTATATACATAATAATATATAAAAGAGTAAACTTTTTTAATCATTATTAATTTTATTCCTAGCTCCAGTAAGTTTTACTAGTATAAACTAATGCCTTTTCTTCTTATCCTTATACAATTCAATATATTGATTATCCAACGTTTCAGAATCTTTATATTTTTCTCGAGTTTCTTTTAACTTTTGTTTCATTTCAGCAATTTCATCAGCATAGTTTTTATCATTGATGAGGTTATGCATTTCTTGCGGATCTTTTTTACGGTCGTAAAATTCCCATGTATCTATATCATGGTAAAAATGTATGATTTTAAATTCTTTTGTAGCAATACCATAGTGGCGTTTTACAGCGTGCTCTGCAGGGTATTCATAATAATGATAATACACAGCATCTCTGTCCCATTTTTCTTTTTGACCTTTTAAAAGAGGTACTAAGCTTTCACCTTGCATATCATCTGGTGCATTAACACCAGCTATTTCAAGAAAAGTTTGAGCAAAGTCAAGGTTTTGTACCATTTCATCTTCTGTGGTACCCGCTGTAATTTTGTTTGGCCATTTTATCAATAAAGGAGTTTTAAAAGACTCGTCATACATAAAGCGTTTATCAAACCAACCATGTTCACCAAGATAGAAACCTTGGTCTGATGTATAAATAATCACTGTATTATCTGATAATTTTTCTTCATCTAAATAATCTAACATTCTACCCACATTATCATCAACTGAAGCAATAGTGCCTAAATAATCTTGTAAATAACGTTGGTATTTCCATTCCATTAGTTGTTTATCGTCCATCGTAGGGTATCGCTTTTCGAAATCGGCAATAATAGGATTGTAAACACTATCCCAACGACTACGTTGTTCAGGAGTCATACGTTTTGTTTCAGACCTTCCCATTCCATCAAAAATGTTTAATTTTTTTAGAACTTCCTGATCAATTTTGTTATCATAAGCTAAATGCATATGCTTTAAAATATTCATTTCAGCAGTTTTTGCAGCCACTCTACCTTCATAATTATCGAATAAAGTTTCTGGTAACGGAAATGTTTTTTTGGTATATTCTTTATAGTATTTTTCAGCGGGGTACCAAGCTCTATGTGGTGCTTTGTGTAAATACATTAATAAAAAAGGTTTTTCAGTATCTCTTCTGTTTTTTAACCAATCAAGAGCTAAGTCCGTGGTAATGTCGGTTACATAACCATTTATCGTGGTATCCCCTTTTTGAGTTATAAACTTTGGGTTATAATAATTTCCTTGTCCTGGTAAGATTTTAAATTCATCAAAACCTTTCGGATTGTTACCAAAATGTAATTTACCAAACATGGCCGTTTGGTAACCCGCATTTTGCAACAATTGCGGAAAGGTAACATTTGTGGTGTCAAAGGCACTCAAATTATCAATCTTTCCATTTAAATGGCTGTGTTTTCCTGTTAATATAACTGCCCTTGAAGGTGCACAGATAGAGTTGGTAACACTAGCATTATTAAAAAGCATACCCTCATTGGCAAGCCTATCAATATTTGGGGTTTTTATTAACTTATCAGAATAGGCACTTATCGCTTGATAGGCATGATCGTCTGACATAATAAAAACAATATTGGGTTTTTTATTTTCTGTCGTTGGTGTTTTGTCGTTTTTTTGTTCAGTTTTACATGATGTCATAAATAACAAAATGCTTGTTAATACTGCAAACTTGAATGTGCTGATTGGGTTGATGGTCATTTTAATAAAGATTATTGCTTATTGGGTAAAGTTAAACTTATTAATTCTTTTTTTGCTAAAGTTGCTTTTTTATAATAAAAGAGAAAATAACTTTTACTAAAATTTAGGCTGAGGGCATCTTTTAGTCTTTTATTAAAAATGAAAGTTAGGTATTATTGAAAATTCAATAAAAAAGAGTATATATCACTAAAAATAATTTGTTTATTAAATTTTTAATAATAGATTTGTCTTTTCAAACAGAGAAAATGAATTTATTTAACACTTGGCAAGCTTATTTCTACTTCTTTTATTTTTATAAGATGGAGCGAGGCTTTGTTGGTGTTTTAGAACAATAATTTATAAACACAATCATATATAAGCCTCGTTAATTCGAGGCTTTTTTTATGAATTGATTTAAACTTTTAAGGATAGATTAAGTTTTAACCAATTCAATTGTAAATTTTTAAACATGAATATTGCTATTCAAGGTATTTTAGGCTCATTTCACCACATCGTGGCTCATCAGTATTTTGGTGAAGATGTTAATTTAACAGAGTGCTTGTCTTTTGATGTAATGCCTCAACTAATGAATTCAAATAAAGTAGACGGAGCTGTTATGGCCATTGAAAATACGTTAGCAGGTTCTATTTTATCAAATTATGCTTTGATTGATGAATTCGATTTAAGAATTCATGGTGAAGTACATTTGCCTATTCATCATAATTTAATGGCATTGGAAGGGCAGTCGTTATCAGACATAAAAGAAGTATGGTCGCACCCAATGGCAATATTACAATGTAGAAAATACTTTAGAGATTATCCAAATATTAAATTGGTTGAAGAAAGTGATACGGCTGAGGTTGCAAAACAAATACAAGATAAAAAGTTGATGGGTATTGCTGCTATTGCGAGTAATATGGCTGCTGAAATATATAATTTGAATATCATTGAAAGTGAAATACAGACAAGGAAGCAAAACTATACCCGCTTTTTTATATTAAAGAAAAGCAATGGTAATATTCATACAACAAACGAAGTTAATAAAGCATCGTTACGCTTTGTAACTCACCATCATACAGGAAGTTTGTCTGAGGTATTGCGTATTTTTGCTAGCTTTAATATGAATTTGTCCAAAATACAATCGTTACCAATTATTGATAACCCCTGGAATTATTCCTTTTTTGCAGATGTTGTTTTTGATGATTATCAACAATTTCAGAAGGCAATTATTGAAGTTAAAAATAAAGTGAGTGATTTAAAAGTAATAGGAGAATACAAACAAAGTAAACGTAAGCATGACAGCTAAAGCCAACAGATTAAATAGCGTAAAGGAGTACTATTTTTCTCGTAAATTAAGGGAAGTTCGTCAGCTTAAGGCAGCTGGCAAACCTATAATTAATATTGGTATTGGAAGTCCTGATTTGGATCCGCCAATTACTGTAAGTAGAGCAATGCAGAACGCGTTGGAACAAAATAATATTCACGGATACCAAAGTTATCAAGGGTTACCAGAATTCAGAGCTGCCATTTCTAATTTCTATAATAAATATTACGATGTTGATATAAACCCAGAGAATGAAATTTTACCTTTAATGGGTTCCAAAGAGGGCATAATGCACATTTCAATGGCATTTTTAAATGTAGGTGATGAGGTTTTAATTCCAAATCCTGGTTATCCAACATATACTTCAGTTACTAATTTATTAGAAGCTCAACCTGTGTATTACGATTTGGTGGATGAAAACAATTGGTTACCTGATTTAGAAACCTTAGAAAAATCTGATTTATCTAAAGTTAAGTTAATGTGGGTAAATTATCCTCATATGCCAACGGGTAAAAAGCCAACAAAAGAGTTGTTTAAAAACCTGATTGCCTTTGCTAAAAAGCATGATATTATTTTAATAAATGACAATCCATATAGTTTTATCTTAAATGATAATCCGCTTAGTATTCTAAATATAGATGGAGCAAAAGAGGTGGCGTTAGAGCTAAATTCACTCAGTAAAACTTTTAATATGGCAGGTTGGCGTGTAGGTATGTTATTGGGTTCTGCTGAGCATATGAATACGGTTTTACAGGTAAAAAGTAATATGGATTCAGGAATGTTTTATGGCATTCAACAGGGAGCAATTGCAGCCCTACAATCGGATAATAGTTGGTTTAATAACCTAAATATTATTTATGAAAAACGTAGAAATATCGCTTGGAAGATTGCCGATGCGTTAGGTTGTACATATGACAAGGATGCCTCTGGTTTGTTTGTTTGGGCAAAATTACCAATTGGATTAACGGCAGAGCAAACAGCAGATGATTTATTATATACCTATGATGTGTTTTTAGCTCCAGGTACTATTTTTGGAACTAATGGAGAAGGGTATATAAGACTTTCGTTATGTGTTACAGAAGAAGTTTTAAGCGAAGTATTAAGTCGAATATTGAGAGCTAATTAAATGGAAAAAGTAGTTGTTATCGGTTTAGGGTTAATAGGAGGTTCAATGGCAATTGACCTTAAGAAAAATGGTAATTATCATATTATTGGAATTGATAGAAATATAAATCACACTAGTAAAGCATTGGAATTAGGTATAATTGATGAAATTGGAGCTGATTCAATTTTAACTGAAGCAGATGTTGTAATTGTTGCTGTTCCTGCCGATGCTATACCGCCAGTTACAAAATCGGTTTTAGATCAAATTAATGAAAACACATTGGTTTTTGATGTTGGGTCAGTAAAAGGGCAAGTATGTAATCAGGTAAAAGAACATCCCAATAGAAAGAATTATGTTGCGGCTCACCCAATTGCCGGTACTGAGTTTTCAGGTCCAGAAGCAGCATTTAGTGGTTTGTTTACCAATAAGATTAATATAATTTGTGAAAAAAAGTTATCAGATAAAAAAATATTAGAAAAAGCATTACAAATTTTTGATAAATTAGAAATGCGTACCACTTTTATGAAAGCTGATGAGCATGACAAACACATTGCTTATGTTTCGCATTTATCCCATATAAGTTCATTTATGTTGGGTAAAACGGTACTAGAAATCGAGCCAAATGAGCACAATATTTTTAATATGGCAGGGAGTGGATTTAGATCAACGGTGCGTTTGGCAAAAAGTTCACCCGCAATGTGGACGCCCATTTTTTTGCAAAACAAAGAGAACGTTTTAAAATCATTAACCGAGTATATTAAAAACTTAGAAACCTTTAAAAATAAGATTGAAGAGGGGTCAAATGAAGAGGTTTTTAATATTATGGAGAATACAAATAGAATTAAAAACATACTAGATGGTATTGTTAAGTAATTAAGCATCTAGTAATCAATAAGTAAAAAATAATTAATAATAAATATAATACGCAGTAGTATTTAATCGCAAACAGAAGAAATTATGGAATCAGTAGACTTTTCAACATGGTTAAAGAAGATGGAGTTAAACCATCCTTTAGTAATTGCCGGCCCATGTAGTGCAGAAACGGAAGAGCAAGTTTTAAAAATAGCTCATCAACTAAAAGAAACGGATGCTACTGTTTTTAGAGCAGGTATTTGGAAACCAAGAACACGTCCTGGGAATTTTGAAGGCAATGGTGTAAAGGCATTACCATGGATGGCCAAAGTAAAGGAAGAAACAGGAATGTTAACTACCGTTGAGGTGGCTAATGCAGAGCATGCTAAGTTAGCTTTAGAATTTGATATTGATATCATTTGGATTGGTGCAAGAACAACTGTAAATCCTTTTGCTGTACAAGAAATTGCAGATGCATTGGCAGGTACTGATAAAATAGTGTTGGTAAAAAATCCTATAAATCCTGATTTAGAATTGTGGATTGGTGCTATTGAGCGTTTACATACTATGGGAATTAAAAATTTAGGAGCTATTCATAGAGGTTTTTCTTCTTTTAAAAAGACGAAATATAGAAATACTCCACAATGGCAAATTCCTATTGCATTAAAACAAAGATTTCCAACATTGCCAATAATTAATGATCCTTCTCACATTTGTGGTGAGCGTGAAGGTATATTTGATGTATGTCAGACTTCTTTAGATTTAAAATTTGAAGGCTTAATGATAGAAACGCATTTTGACCCTGATAATGCTTGGAGTGATGCTAAACAACAAATTACACCAGCTAGATTAAATGAAATTACTGAAGAGCTTAAAGTTCGTAAAGGGAGAGTAGAAGAAAAAGATTCTTTAGATAAATTAAATAATTTGAGAGCTCAAATCAATGTGTTAGACAAACAATTAATTGATTTATTAGCCGATAGAATGGATGTTGTTGAAAACATTGGTAAGGTGAAAAAAGAAAGTAACGTTGCTATTTTACAACGTAGCCGATGGTCAGAAGTAATGCAAGGAATGGTTAATGAAGGTAAACTAAATGGGCTTAGTGAAGATTTTATAGAAAAAATATTCAAATCTATCCATCAAGAGTCTATTGAACATCAAGAGAAAATTGTAAATAGTTAGTATTCAATTTTTGAAATATAATTAAAGATTAAGTCCTACATGGTTTTCAAAACTATGTGGGATTTTTTTATATTCGAGGGGTTATTTTTAGTATTTTTATTCGAAATTTATGGACTCTAAATCATCACATATATTAGTTATTCGTCTCTCTGCAATGGGCGATGTGGCGATGGTCGTTCCCATTATTAGAGCTTTAGTAGAACAACACCGAACAATTAAAATAACAATGGTTTCTAGGGCTTTTCTCAAACCTTTGTTTGATGATATTCCTAATGTGCACTTTTACGCAGCAGATGTAAAAGGAACACATAAGGGTCTTATGGGTTTGTATAAATTGAGCAAAGAATTGAAACCATTGCAATTCAATGCAATTGCCGATTTACATAATGTGCTGCGATCAAAAATTTTACGATTTTTTCTTTTTGGGATAAAAACGGCGATAATTGATAAGGGTAGAGCAGAAAAAAAAGCATTAGTACGTATTGAGAATAAGATATTTAAACAGCTAAAAACCTCGCAGCAACGTTACGCAGATGTATTTAGAAAGTTAGGATATGAATTTGATTTAACAAACCCTGTTTTTCCTGAAAAATCAATATTATCAGAAAAAATAAATGATTTGGTTGGATTAGACCATAAAAAATGGATTGGTATTGCTCCTTTTGCACAACATCAAGGTAAAATGTATCCACTAGATTTAATAGAAAAGGTAATTGATAAGCTATCGGCATCCAACAATTATAAAATTATGCTTTTTGGTGGTGGAGCACACGAAATAAAAGCTTTAATCGCTTTAGAAAAAAGATTCGAAAACACCATTTCCGTCGCTGGAAAGTTAAAATTTAAAGAGGAATTAGCTCTAATTTCAAATTTAGATGGTATGCTTAGTATGGATTCTGCTAACGGACATTTATCAGCTATGCAAGGGGTTAAAACCTTAACTATTTGGGGTGTTACACATCCATTTGCCGGGTTTGTCCCTTTTAATCAACCTCAAAACCATCAAATTTTACCAAATTTAGAGCAATATCCCAACCTACCATGCTCTATTTATGGCAATAAAATTTGTGAAGGCTATGAAGATGTAATGCGTAGTATCAATCCGCAAATGGTGGTCGATAAAATTGTAGCCATCATTTAATAGGTTTTGTAAAGTTTTATGGAATAATAGTTGATAATCTAATCACATGGTAAAAAAAGTTACAAGCATTATTTTATTAATTGTACTTTCTTCATGCAAAAAGGAAAGAGTGTCTCAATATTCGTATAGTATTGCAACTGCACCAACAATAAAACAAAATCATATAAATCCTGACGGAAATACCTTAAAAACTAGATTTTATCCTCCAAAAGGCTATAAAAGAGATTCACTTCAAAAAAAAACATTTGGTTATTTTTTACAAAACTATCCTTTAAAAGAGCATGGTAAGCAAGTTCAGCTTTTTAATGGTAATTTAAAGAACCGTCAAGACGTGCATGCGGCTATTTTTGATATCAGTGTTGGTAAACGTGATTTGCAACAATGTGCAGATGCAACAATGCGTTTGCGAGCCGATTATCTCTATCAACAAAAAATATATGATAGCATTCATTTTAATTTCACCAATGGTTTTAACGCGGAGTATAGTAAATGGCGTAACGGACAACGTATTTCTGTAAATGGGAATAAGGTAAGTTGGTATAATGGAAGTTCAAAGAGCGACTCAAGAACGAGTTTTGATAAATACTTAACTATGGTTTTTAGTTATGCCGGAACGTTGTCATTAGAGAAGGAAATGAAAAAAATTAATGTTGAAGAAATACAAATAGGCGATGTTTTTATTCAAGGTGGTAGTCCAGGTCATGCTGTAATTGTGGTAGATGTTGCTAAAAACAAAGAAGGTAAAAAGCTGTTTTTACTGGCTCAGAGTTATATGCCTGCACAAGAAATACATGTTTTAAAGAACTTTAAGAATACGAACATTTCACCTTGGTATGATGCTGAAAATTTGCAATATTTATATACTCCAGAGTGGAATTTCACTAAAAATAATTTAAGAAGATTCAATTAAACACTGCTCTTATTGAATTATTTTGATAATTTATTTTACTTCAGGCAACTATTTTTAATTTCAATGCGTCTATATAAATAGAAAACAAAACAATTGAAAATTATACCATTTTATAATAACGAAAAGCAATTG
This sequence comes from Aureibaculum algae, assembly GCF_006065315.1. Lineage (GTDB taxonomy): Bacteria > Bacteroidota > Bacteroidia > Flavobacteriales > Flavobacteriaceae > Aureibaculum > Aureibaculum algae. The sequence continues at coordinate 112,377 of NZ_CP040749.1, forward strand.
ATTAAAAAGGCTGCTGCTGAAAACAGGCAAGCACAGCAGGCGTTGTGCGAAAAACATGCACCAAAAATGTTAAGTGTTTGTAGACAGTATATTAATGATTTGCATTTTGCAGAAGATGTTATGGTTGATGGGTTTGTAAAAGTTTTTAAGCATTTAAGTTCGTTTAAACACGAAGGAAGTTTTGAAGGTTGGATACGGAAAATTATGGTAAGGGAATCTATTTCACACCTTAGAAAACAGCAATTTGTGGTTTATGACGACGATATTATTGAAAGAAATAAGGATGTTGACACGTATACTTCTGAACTAGACGTTGCACATATTCAGTTGTTAATAGATGCGTTGCCAACAGGCTATAAAGCAGTATTTATATTAAATACAGTTGAAGGTTACAAACATCAAGAAATTGCCGAAATGCTAGGTATTACAGAAAGCACATCCAAATCGCAATTGTTTAAAGCACGAAAAATGCTTCAAGAAAAATTAAAGCAGCAGAAAATTATAGGTTATGGCACCAAATAAATTTGAACAACATATAAAAGAGGAGCTAAATAGGCGAGAAATTGAACCATCTGATAATGCATGGAATAAAATTTCTAATAAGTTAGAACCAGCTCAAAAAGAAAAGAAAACTCGCTATATATGGTTAGGTATTGCGGCAAGTTTTACAGGATTACTCATTATTTCTACAATATATTTCAATTATGATACAACTGATAGTAATGATAGTGATACTGTGGTTGAGACTAATAAAAAAAATCTTGAAATTATAGAAAAGGATTCAAATTCATTAGCAAAAGAAATTGAAGAAAATGAAATTGCAAATACAGAGGTTGTAACGCCAACTAATACTAAAGAAGTTAATAAAAAAGAAAAAGTTGAGAGGTTAGAAAAAGAAATTAAAAAACCAATAATAAATGAAGGTAATGCGATTGCCATAGTTCAACCACAACAGAAAGTTAAAAATGACAAAGTTGTGTTTAGTCAAGAAGAAATAATACAACAAAAAATTGCTGAAGTAGCAGCTAAGGTTGATAAACTTGAACAAAATGAGAACATCTTAACAGATATGGAGGTTGATTCTTTAATACTACAAGCCCAAAAGGAAATACTTCAAAATAAAATATTTCGCCAAGACGGTTCTGTTGATGCCATGGCATTACTGAACGAAGTGGAAGGAGAGTTAGAGAAACCTTTAAAAGACAAGCTTTTCGACTTGCTTAAAAAAGGAATATTAGAAACAAAAAATGCCCTTGCCGATTCAAATTAATATTTAAAAAAAATTAACAAAATGAACAAAAGTATCTATGTAATAGGTTTGCTAATGTTATTTAGCACCCTAAATTTAACCGCACAAGAGAAAAGTATACCAATGATTAAGAGCTTAAAGTTCCAAAAGAATTATGTAGCTACTCAAGAAAAAGAAGCTCTGAAAAAGGAAGTTGAAAGTATAAATAAGCGATTGGAAAATAAACAAATAACAGAAAGTGAAGCTCAAAGGTTAAAAGAAGCAGCAGCAAAAAAACGAGCCTTAAATATCGAAAACAGAAATGCTATAATTGATAATAAAATTGCTTTGCTAGAAAGAAATGATGGTGAAATGATGCTAATCAGTGAAAAAGATTCATTAGGAGCTTCTAGAATTGTAGTAGGAATGGGACACAAAGATTTAGATAACGACTATATTTTTGGAGTAAAAGTTCAAGATAATCGGCCTAAAAAAGTAAAATATGACAACAGAACCACTTCGGCATTAATTTTGGCTATGGGTTTAAATAATGCGTTGATAGACAATGAGTCCTTAGATGACTCTCCATATAAAGTAGGAGGGAGTCGCTTTTTTGAATTAGGATGGGAGTGGCAAACACGTGTTTTTAAAAACTCGAATTTCTTAAGATTTAATTACGGACTTTCGTTTCAGTTTAATGGCTTAAAACCTAAAGATAATCAATATTTTGTAAGTAACGATGGTCAAACAGAATTACAAGAGTTTAATTATGATTTAAAAAAATCGAAATTCCGTATGGATAATTTGGTTTTTCCCGTTCATTTTGAATTTGGTCCGTCAAAGGTTAAAAAAACAGAGCAAAGTATCAGATATTCCACATATAAAAAGTTCAAATTTGGAATTGGTGGCTATGGTGGTTTTAACTTAGGTACACGTCAAAAATTAAAATATGAAATAGATGGTGATAAGGTTAAAGACAAAATTAAGAGAGATTATAACACTCCAAATTTTATATACGGATTAAGTACTTATGCTGGTTTTGGAGATACTACAATCTATTTAAAGTATGACTTAAATCCAATTTTTAAAGATGCACTAGTGGAACAACATAATATTTCATTAGGACTTCGTTTTCATTTATAGAATTAATTTGAAACTAAAAAAACCTCCACTTTGGAGGTTTTTTTTGATATAAAAAGTTGTGTTACTTTAGTCCAAAGCAGGAATACGTAACATTTGTCCTGGATAAATCTTATCAGGATCTGATAACATAGGTTTGTTAGCTTCAAATATTACAGGGTACTTCATAGCATTACCATAATATGTTTTTGCAATTTTACCAAGCGTATCACCACTAACAACAGTGTGAAATTGAGCTTCAGGTTCTTGAACAGCAGTTGTCATTCTGTCGTCAACGCTTGCAATACCTTCTGTGTTACCCACAACTAAAACTACTTTTTCACGAGTAGCTTGATTTTCAGCTTCACCATAAACAAGTGCTAAATCACCATCAACAGATATGTCTAAGTCGGTTACGCCAAAGCCTAAAGCTTCAACGGCATTAACCAATTTACTTGCTTTTACACGAGCTAGTTCAGTTGCTTTCGCTGCATCTTCTAATGACTCTTCTTCTGTAGTTTTGCCAATGCCAAATACCTTTGCACCTGCGTTTTTAATAAATGAAAATAATCCCATAGTTTAATTTTTAGTTTTTATGTTTAAGGCTGTTAATATACGACAATTTTAAAAAATTATCATTGTTTTTAAAAATAGGATATCCTTTAATTATAAACTGAAATTTACTTTGGATATAAACTCGGGTTATAAGTGAAAAAGCCATACAAACAAATGAGAACTCCAATAAACATAATTAAACCATATAGTATACGAACCGTTTTACGTCCAAACATTTCTATAAAGGAGGCAATGTTAATATAGCCTCCACCGGGTTCTACAACCCAATCCCAATCAAGTATTAATCCTATTATTATCAGCAGAAAGCCTGCGACACCAATTAAATAACCATACTCTGGGTTTGCTGACATAAAATCTGTAAATACTTCCATGTTTTAAACTTTTATGAGTAAAGAACGTTTTTAAGCCTTTAGTTATTTTGCTTCCACTTATTTATGTTTCAAAAGGTATTTTATATATGGTTAATTGAAGTGATATAAACAAAAAAGTGAAATATAAAATTGTATTTTTGTACAAAGCCTAATTTTTATGATACTCCACAATTTTGAAGAACAAAATTCAATTTTAAGCCAGTTTATTTCGGAACTAAGAGCTACTGAAATTCAAAAAGATAGTATGCGTTTTAGAAGAAACATTGAGCGTGTTGGCGAAATTCTCTCTTATGAATTAAGTAAAACCTTAGATTTTGAGTCAAAAAAGATACAAACACCTTTAGGAGATAAGGAGGTTTCGGTATTGCAAGATGATTTGGTATTATGTTCTATTTTGCGGGCAGGCTTTCCTTTACATCAAGGATTGTTAAATTATTTTGATAATGCGGAAAATGCTTTTGTTTCTGCATACAGACATCATCCAGATGGTAAGGATGAATTTGAAGTTATTGTTAATTATTTGGCTTCTCCATCATTAAATAATAAAATTTTACTCTTAGCAGATCCTATGTTAGCAACAGGTAAAACTTTAGAAAATGTATTAGAAGGATTTAAAGATCATGGTAAACCAAAACAAATTCACATTATTTCTGTTATCGGGTCAATTGAAGGTATAAATTATGTAGAAAAAGTTTTTCCAGAAAACACACATTTATGGATAGCCACTATTGATAATCAATTAAACTCTAGAGGATACATTGTACCAGGTTTAGGCGATGCTGGTGATTTATGTTATGGTGAAAAACTTTAGAAACTTATAGAAATATAGAAACAATAGCCGCCGCAACAAATAAATACAAAAACACATCTTTAAACCATTTTTCCTTAACCATTTGTAAATAATTTGTAAAAAGAACGGCGGTTGGAAAAAATAGAAATAAAAATTCTGAACCATTTTTAACGGGTGCAGGTATAATTATCAGAATACTAACTATTAAATGCACTGTTAATACAAACCAAGCATTTTTAAGATCACTATTAATTGATATTATTTTTAAAGTAGTTGGAAATATTACCCAAATGATGAATCCTAGTAATAAGGTTAATGGAATTAGTAAATTTAATGAATTGTAATTCGTAAATACAAAGTTCGTAGTAAAATCCATCTCATAAGTATCGAACTTGTCAATCAACATTAAATAGGATGCATAAATAATAAACGATGTTATAAGTCCAACCAAAGGTAATAGAACATTTCTAATGGTACGTTTATTAAAATTAATAATGGCTGCATAAGGCAGCACCATATATAAAATACACCAAGGATAGATTATTGTTGCTACACCAATATAAAAAGAACTGTCAAATAATTTTTCTTTAGGGTTTTTAATTGTTCTTAAGCTATAAATTCTCCTAAAAGCTAATAATAATACGAAGTGTGCTCCTAATAATTTAAATTCACTAATTACCTTAGGAAACATGGCAATAAATAGTACTATTAAAAGTAAATCAAAGGCATTATCTTTTATTAATCCATTTTTTTTCGTAATAAATTGAACTAATAAGAGGGTAAGCATTAAAAAAGATAGTACTGCTAATTTTTTTAAAAAGAACGTAAAGCTAAAATCAATGGCAGGTGTAGAGAATATTGAAACTAAAATTACCAATGTTATTAAAATAAAAATGGTAAAAGTGGTTACAGGTGTTGATTTATTAAAAAAATTCGCAATCATTGGTAATATTTCATATTTTTGCCCTGTAAATATACTTAAGATATGATTGCAAACAATATTTTTAGAGCTTTAGGCGATTTTTTCACAAATGTTTTATTTGTACCGTATGATTATTTTAGATCAATACATGGTTGGTGGTCATCAAATATTTTAAACACTATTATTGTTATCATTGGTTTTATGGCAGCATTTTATTGGTTGAGTAAAATGGTTAAACATGAAAGAGAAAATAGTCTTTAATAAAGTAAATTTTGGGAAGTAAAAATAAATTAAAACGCTTTCGCGAGAATGAAACGTTTGTAAATGTTGTACAGCCCTCTCGAAAAGAAATATTAGACGGATTTCATTTAAAATCTAAATGGAATACTTTTTTTAAAAATAATAATCCAATTATTTTAGAACTCGGTTGCGGCAAAGGTGAATATACTGTTGCTTTAGCGAAGCGAAACCCAAATATAAATTATATTGGCATTGATATTAAGGGGTCACGGTTTTGGCGTGGAGCTAAAACAGCATTAGATGATAAACTTGATAATGTTGCTTTTTTACGTACTCAAATTGAGTTAATTGATATGTGCTTTGGTGTTAATGAAGTTAGTGAAATTTGGATTACCTTTCCCGATCCTCAGATAAAGTATAAGAGGATGAAGCATAGGTTGACAAATCCTGAGTTTCTTAAAAAATATCAACAAATCCTTACGGATGAGGGTGTTATGCACCTAAAAACTGATAGTGAGTTTTTACATGGCTACACTTTAGGTTTGTTGCAAGAAGGGAATCATGAAATTATATATGCACATCATAATATTTATATTAATAGTTATAGCCCTCTAGAAGCTACTGAGATTAAAACTTTTTATGAAAATCAGTTTTTAGAACAAAATAAAGCCATAACTTATATAAAATTTAGGACGCTTTACAAGTAACAATAATCTTTTTAACTTATGTCGGAAGATGGTTTTTTTGAAAAAGTATATAAAATAGCTAGAAAGATTCCTTATGGTAGAGTCACATCATATGGAGCAATAGCTAAATATTTGGGAGCTGCAAAATCGGCCAGAATGGTTGGTTGGGCTATGAATGCTAGCCATATAGATGATACTGTACCAGCACACAGAGTTGTAAATAGAAATGGTATTTTAACTGGGAAGCATCATTTTGATGGAATTAACCTAATGCAGCAACTATTAGAAAATGAAGGAGTTGAAGTTATAGACGCTAAAATCTCGAATTTTGAGGCTATTTTTTGGAACCCAAATGATTAATTGTTAAAAAAGAAACAATATTTTTAATAAAATTAAGTTTTAATACTGTTTTTAAATAATGCCATTGCATATTTTTTACTAAATTGCGACCCAAAAGGGAGAGTACATGAGACTATTATATAAATTACTTACATTGATCATACTATTTTCGATGCCTAAAACTTTCGCCCAGCTTGAGTTAAGTCACGAATTTGGTATTACTACAGGACCAGTTACCATGCAAACAGACTATGGTGAAAGGCATCATTTACCTAGTAGTACAGCTACTAGTTTTGGTATCGCTGCGGTACATTATTTAAGTTTTTACGGAAGTAATTATAACTGGAGAAATGGAGCAAGTTATTTTTCTGACCATTTTAAATTAAAAACGGAGGTGTCATATTATTTTAATAATAGTTTAGAACACAAAGGTCGGTATGTAGATGATGGCTCTACGAATGCTGAACTGGCTGAGCTTAAGGCTATGCATGGTAAAACAAAATCAATTAATATTGGTACAGCTTTAGAATATTATTTTAAAAATTTAGAAGATTATGGTCTTTTATTTAATGATGACGACAGATTTGCACCTTATGTAAGTGCAGGACTTCAATTTAATATGTTTACACCAGAACTAACTTCTGATTTAGGAGATTGGACTACTAATCCATCTGTTTTACCTGCAAAATGGCAAGACCAAGTTTATGTAGGTAAGCAAAATGCATTTTCCATGACCATGAGTGCTGGTACGCGTTATAAATTTGACAATTTTGATTTAGTGTTAGATGCTAGATGGCAATATTTCTTTACAGATAAATATGATGGTTTAGACTCTAAAAAAGATGACTCTAGTAAATTTAATGATACCTTAATTTATTTTAGTGTAGGTGTTGTTATTGATATGGATACGTTTGCTAGAAATTATTAATCTAAGGCATTTTTTAAATCAACTAATAAATCATCAATATCTTCAATACCAACGCTTAATCGTATGAGGTTGGTAGTGATACCCATTTTTTCTCTTTCCTGTATTGGAATAGAAGCATGTGTCATTGTTTCAGGATGATTTACTAGACTTTCTACACCTCCCAAAGATTCTGCTAATGTAAATATCTTAAAATTCTCAAGGACTTTGAAAGTAGCTTCTTGACTTTCATCTTTTAATTTAAACGAAACCATTCCACCATAGTTTTTCATTTGTTTTTTAGCAATTTTATAATTTTTACTATTTTCTAATCCAGGATAGTAAACTTCACTAACTTTTGGATGTGTTGTTAAATACTTTGCTATAGCTATTCCATTTTCACTGTGACGCTGTACTCTTAAATGTAAGGTTTTGATACCCCGTAATGCTAAAAAACTGTCTTGTGGTCCAGCAATAGCTCCTCCCGCGAACTGAATGAAATGAATTTCCTCAGCTAATTTCTCTTCCTTTACCATTAAAGCACCCATAACAAGGTCAGAATGACCACCAAGGTACTTAGTGGCAGAATGCATTACAATATCAGCTCCTAAGTCTAAAGGTTGTTGTAAATAAGGTGTGGCAAATGTATTATCAACTGCAATTAGTATAGTATCATCAACGGCTTTTACATTTGTAGAAATTTGTTCTATATCAGCTATCTTCATTAAAGGATTTGTTGGTGTTTCTATCCAAATCAGCTTAGTGTTTTTATTAATATATTTTTCGATATTAGAAGCATCTTCCATATTTACAAAATGGAATTTTAATCCATATTTTTGAAATAACTTTGTAAACATTCTATAAGAACCACCATATAAATCATCACCAGTTATGATTTCATCACCTGGGTTTAATAGTTTTAGTACACAATCAATAGCAGCCAAACCTGACGAAAAAGCAAATCCATGGGTGCCATTTTCTATGGCAGCAAAATTATTCTCTAAAGCGGTACGGGTAGGGTTTGCTGTCCTAGAATATGCATATCCTTTGTGTTTTCCTGGACTACTTTGTGCATAGGTAGAAGTTTGATAAATTGGAGGCATTACAGCACCTGTGGCTGGGTCATTTTGTTGACCGCCATGTATAGTTTTTGTATTAAATTTCATCTTTATCTGTTATTTTTTTTATCAACGGTCCTACAGTTAAACCTTGAACTATTATTGAAAACACAACAATTACATAAGTTATTACTAAGAACAAATCACGTTCCATAGCCTGTGTTAAACTTAAAGCTAAAGCTATTGAAATACCCCCTCGTAATCCACCCCATGTCATTATTAGATTTGTTTTACGTACAAAATTTAGTTTTTTAGCATAAATTTTAATCGGTAGCAATAGTGATATGTATCTGGCTAATAGTAATATAGGAATAGTTAAAAATCCTGCTAAAACATATTCGACTTTAAAAGTTAACACCAACATTTCCATACCTATCATTACGAATAAAATGGTGTTTAATAAAATATCAATCAACTCCCAAAATTTGTCCACATACTGCTCTGTAAGCTCGCTCATAGAAGATTGTCTGATTGTATCATTGCCTACTAATAAACCAGCCGTAACCATCGCTAATGGAGCTGATAAATGAAAGTGTTGTGCGATTAGTGTACCACCCATTACTGCAGCTAAAGTCAAAATTACTTCGATGGCGTAATCATCAATACTTTTTAATAGTCTATAAGTTAACCAACCAATAGCTAAACCAAGTCCAATACCACCACCAACTTCTACTAAAAATAATTTAGAAACATTAATTATTGAAATATCTTGACCGCCTTTAGCAATTTGATAGATAGTTAAAAATATTACAACACCTACACCATCATTAAAAAGAGATTCTCCAACAATTTTGGTTTCTAATTGTTTCGGAGCTCCAACTTTTTTCATAATTCCCAACACAGCTATAGGGTCGGTTGGTGATATGAGAGATCCAAAGAGCAAACAATAAATGAAATCGACATTAAAACTTAACACTTTCAACAAGTAATAAACTATTATTCCCGTTAAAAATGTAGATATAAAAGTACCTAAAGTGGCAAAGATTAGAATGGGTTTTCGTTGTACTTTTAATTGCTGAAAATTGGTGTGTAGAGCACCTGCAAACAACAAAAAACTCAGCATAATATCTAATAAAACGGTTTCAAAATTTATTTGAGAAATAAATTCTTTTTCCTTTAAAAGTAAGGTGTCATCAAATAAACTTAATCCTAAAATTGCCAAGGTGAATAGAATGGTAATTAGCATTAATCCAATAGCATCAGGAAGCTTAATAAATTTTATATTTAAATATCCAAAAAAAGCAGATAAAACTATAAGAATGGTGGCTATACTAAAATAATCCATGTTTAAAGATTGTTTTTTAAAGCTAAAATATAACCATAATGAATACCTTCATGAAAGTTATTAAATTCAATGGCATCTGATATTGAATTTAGAGTTAAGTTAGCACTTGTGGTATATGAAGTAAAAGATTTAAACATACCGCTTTTATAATCAGTATAAAATTGATCTACTAACTGAAGTAATTGCGATTTTATATATTCTAATTCTTGTGCTGTCATATCATTTTTAGGTTCCGTTCCCTTACGATATTTCTCAATAATTGTATCAGAAATATACATTGGCAATCCAGAAAATTTATAACAGAGTATCTGTTGGGTAACTAATAAATGACCAATATTCCAAGCTATATTATTTTTAAACCCTGCGTGTATTTTATTGAGTTGTTCCAATGAGTAATTATCAATTAATTTTAAAATTAATAATCTATTTGCCTTTAAAATATCAAATTGTTTCTCCATATTTTTTAATTTAGCGTGAAATTAAAGTTTTAATTTTTAAATCTGTTAGAATGAAAAAAATATATTTTTTAAAAACTTGTGATACCTGCAGAAGAATTTTGAAAGAAATTAATACTGATGATTTTACACTTCAAGAAATTAAGACAACACCAGTAACTGTTAGTCAGTTGGAAGAAATGTACGTTATGACTAATAGTTATGAAGCACTATTTAATAAGCGGGCAAAAAAATATACAGCAATGGATTTAAAAAACCAAAGCTTGACTGAGAAGGACTATAAACAACTTATTTTAGAGGAGTATACCTTTTTAAAGCGTCCCGTTATTATTGTAGGCGATAAAATTTTTGTTGGAAATGCAAAAAAAACAATTGAAGCATTAAAAGCATTGTTAGGTTAGCTTTTTTACATTCTTATAGAAACGTTAAAAGGAAAGGGTAATAAGTTTATTAAAGAAATTTTTAATACCTTAGAAGTGGAATTTGGATTATATAACTTCTTAGGAGATGAAAAATTACATTTTAATTCTATTTTCACTAATTCTTACTATTTCTTATGCTCAAAAAGAGAAGAATTCAGATTTAAAAGTTAGGGATGGCATTTTTAATGCTAATTTCACTTCAACTACAAAGATTACGGACCAATTATTTATAGAAAAGGGTATTAGTGTTGGGTATAATTTTGACGCCATGAGTTTAGAGTTACCTCTCCATTTTAAGTATAAAATCAATCAAAAGCTAAGTTTTTTTGCAGGGCCAAGCGTTTATACTACACGTAATATTAACCGTTATGGTAACTTATTAAATTCGACAGGATTTGGATCTTCTGCAGAAATAGGTTTACAATATGATTTTAACGAAAATGCGTATGCTAAATTTTTTTATAGACGTAATTTTAACGTTGCGGAAAATAGCAATTTAGGCATTAACGATATGGTTGACAGTGTCAATTTTAAATTTGGCTATCGATTTTAATGAGATATTAATCTAAATTCAATCTCTTTACTAATTATTCTATTTTTTTGCGTATAGCATTGGATTTAACGCATCGTCATTGTACATTTTCATCTGTTTGTAGACCTTCATGTATTTTTTTCCTAGTGATATATCATTCAGCAACTCGTCAATTGCAGTGGTTAAATCAACTCGTTGTTCTAAAAGAATATCTAACTTTAATTGACAATTTGCTCTATGTTCTTCAGAAGCAGAGGCTCTATTCGCTTCTTCTTGCATGTGATAAATTTTTAATGCTAATATCGATAACCTATCAATTGCCCAAGCCAGACTTTCTGTGTTAATGGTTGCTTGCGGTTCAATTGTAATATTTTTGAATTTATCAAAGTAATAACTATCAATATATTCCACCATATTGGTTCTATCTTGATTTGAAGCATCAATTTTTCGTTTCAAAGTCAATGCTTCTTCAGGATTAATATCTGGTAAACGTATTATATCTTCATAATGCCATTGTACGGTGTCAATCCAGCATTTCCTATACAGTAAATGCTCTAATGTGTTTTTATTAAAGGGGTTTTCAAAAGATTGATCAACTGAATCTTTTAAGTGATATTTTTTAATAACACTGTCAAATAAATTATTAAATTCTGATGCTTGCATTTTTTACGAAAATTTTCTTTCAATAATATTAATTAATCTCGCTTCATATTCTTCTTTACCAGCCCAATTATAATCTGGTTTAATTTGATTATAAATAAAATCTTTGGCCTCTTTTTCAGATTTTAAGGTATTCAGCTGAGACAAAACTCTATTGAAATCGGATTGACTAAAATTAAATAAATTCTTTACAAAAGCAATTCTATCATTTAAACCAATCTGAATTGTATTATTAAACATCTTATCATTCAATGTTTTTTTCTCGGTAGGTCTATCATCATCGTCAAAAAGTGTAGATGTCTTATCTGCAGAAATAGAATCTCTAAACTCTTCTTTTGAACTTATTTGATTAGCTTTTAATTCTCTAATGTCAATTCTAACCTTGTCAAATGTAGGTTCAAACATGCTTTTTTCTTCAACCTCTCTTTTTGGAGTAACTGGTTTCTCTTTTATTTTTACAGATGTTTCAACTTTATGAACTACTGATGTTATATTACTCTTATTTTCAATTTTAGTCTGAACTTCTTCAATCAGTTCTTCTTTAGTTTTTTTAAGATTTGGAGTTGTAACAATGTAATCGTCTACAAATGATAATACTGAAAGTTTTTCATAAACTAATCTTGCCTTCTCTTTTAAAGCCAAAACTTCATCTTTATTTTTCATTTGTAAAATACTATGAGCTAGGCTCACTAGCTCCGCTTCCAGTTTTTTGTGCATAAAATGATAATTTTATTTATGTTGTAGGACTAATTTTTAATAGATTTGTTATGATTCTATAATCACAAAACATATTACTAATATTACAACGCTTAAAATTACAAAATGTTTCTCGAAAATACAGTAAATCAGGCAGAACAATTTGGTTGGATAGAAGTGATCTGCGGTTCTATGTTTTCTGGTAAAACGGAAGAATTAATACGTCGACTAAAAAGAGCTCAATTTGCGAAACAAAAAGTGGAGATCTTTAAACCAGAAATTGATACGCGTTATGATGATGAAAACGTAGTTTCTCATGATGCCAATGAATTCCGTTCTACACCAGTACCGGCAGCAGCAAACATAAGAATTTTAGCGAATGATGTCGATGTAGTAGGTATAGACGAAGCCCAATTTTTTGATGATGAAATTGTAGCGGTTTGTAATGATTTGGCAAACCGAGGTGTTAGAGTTATAGTAGCAGGGTTAGATATGGATTTTAAAGGGAATCCGTTTGGACCCATGCCCGCATTGATGGCTACTGCTGAATATGTTACTAAAGTACATGCCGTTTGCACTAAAACTGGAAATTTAGCACATTATAGTCATAGAAAAATAAAGAATGATAATTTGGTGTTTCTAGGTGAAACGGAAGAGTATGAACCCTTAAGTAGAGCTGCCTATTATAAAGAAATATTGCGAGAAAAATTAAAGCATGTTGAGGTTAAAGATGCTGAAAAAATTATACCTAAATCAAAATTGTAAATGACTAAAACGGCCGAAACGGTTTTAGAAATTAATCTAAATGCACTTCAGCATAATTTTGAATATATAAAGTCAAAATTAAAGGCTAATACTAAAACTTTAGCGGTTGTAAAGGCTTATGGATATGGAACAGACGCTTGCGTTATTGCCAAACATTTAGAAAAACTAAATGTAGATTACTTTGCTGTTGCTTATGTAGATGAAGGCGTTGCATTACGAAAAGCTGGTGTTAAAACTCCAATTTTAGTTTTGCATCCTCAAATTGTTCATTTTAAACTTTTAATCAAGCACTGCTTAGAACCTAATATATTTAGTGAAAGGGTCTTAAAAGCTTTTATTGATTTGATGGAATCTGAAAATCAAAAACAGTATCCCATACACCTTAAATTTAATACCGGTTTAAATAGATTAGGTTTTAAAGTAGAAGATGTTGATACAATTAGTGGTTATTTACATAATACAACAACTGTCAAAGTAGCTTCCATATTCTCTCATTTAGTGGCTAGTGAAGATTTAAATGAACGAGAATTCTCAGAGAATCAAATTAATCTTTTTAACAAAATTATTGATACGTTTAAATCAAAACTAAACAATCAACCTATATTTCATATGGCAAATACTTCAGGGATCATAAACTATCCCAATGCCCATTTTGATATGGTTCGGATAGGAATAAGCCTATATGGTTTTGCTAATGACCAAAAGTATACAGAACAACTAAGGAATGTAGCTTCATTAAAATCTATCATTTCTCAGATTCATATTATTAACAAAGGAGAGTCGGTCGGGTATAATAGAGGTTACACTGCTGACAGAGATATTATGACAGCAACCGTACCCATTGGCCATGCTGACGGTATCCATAGGTCTTTTGGTAAAGGCAAAGGGTATGTTACCATAAACGGATCTAAAGCACCTATAGTTGGTAATGTTTGTATGGATATGATAATGGTTGATGTTACAAATATTAATTGTGAAGAAGGAGATGAAGTAGTTGTTTTTAATAATCAACAAACAATAATTGATTTAGCGTCCGCAATTGATACCATTCCCTATGAAATTTTAACGGCAATTTCACAACGTGTAAAAAGAATTGTTAAGTAAATGTTAAATTTTGTATATTTGCAACTTATTAACCTATAAAATAAAACTAAAATGTTAAAAGAATTTAAGAATTTTATTATGACTGGCAACGTTATTGATTTTGCAGTTGCAGTTATTTTAGCAGGTGCCGTTGGCCTTGTAGTAAATGGATTTGTAAACGATATTATTATGCCTATCGTTGGTCACTTTGCAGGAGGAATGGACTTTGCTAGCTTGAAATACATACTATCTCCAGCAGAATTGGCTGCTGATGGTGCTGTCGTAAAACCAGAAAATGCTGTACGATGGGGAGCATGGATTAACTCAATTATCAATTTAATAATTGTTGGTTTTGTAATGTTCATGATGGTAAAAGCTTATAACAAAAGTAAAAAACCAGTTGAAGCTGCTGCTCCAGCAGGACCTTCTCAAGAAGATTTATTAGCCGAAATTAGAGATTTATTGAAAAAATAATTTTCGAAAACCAAAATCAATTGACCTAAAAAACCCGAGTTGAAAAACTCGGGTTTTTTGTTTTTTTAAAATAAAATTATTTATTATTTTGTTTTTTTGAATGATAAACTTCTGCAATTGTAGGATTCTCATACGCGGTTTCAAGCAGTATTAATTCATCATTAACAGTTACACTACCTTTTTTTAGTACCTTAAAATAGACACCACATTTAGTGGAATTCCAGAATTGTTTAACAATTGATTGATCATTAAATCGAATACCTAACTTATAACATGGCTCTCGGGGTTTGGTAACTTGAATTTTAACCTCACCTAATTGATAAATTTCACCCACATGCATTTTAGTTTCTTCTAACTGATCGAATGTTATGTTTTCGCCAAAAATACCGTATTGCCAATCTAAATTAGGGTGTAGTTCCTTAAAATAAGGATAATGATTTCCTCCATAGGCATAAACTGCCTTATCAATACCGCCATGGTGTTTTCTGTCGACAATAGCATCATTCTTTACAAGTTCTGTGTCTAAATAAATTGCTTCTTGCACAGGTGATTTAAAAATACCAGTTTCAACAATTTTATTTCGCCATTGAATAGTTCTTTTTTCACCGATATTGAGAGATATAATTTTCATTGATTTAATGCATTAGTTTGTTAATGAAAAATAGGTGAAACAAGGAAGTATTCTTATTTATAGTAGCTTTAAGATTGTACTTTTTTTGATGTTAACTTATCTGCTATTTTTCGGTCATTTGATAATCGTGGTATTTTATTTTGTCCTCCTAATTTACCTATAGATTTCATATAATCTTGAAAACCATCTTTTTTAATTTTGGTGACTTTTAGGGTTTGGAGAATATTTCCGATAATTAAATCATAATAATACGAGTTTTGTTCTTGCATTTTACTGTCGATTTTAGAGATAAAATCGGTCATGTCAAGAGGCTCTTTTTCAAATTCGATAAACCATTCGTGATAAGGAAGTCCACTATCTGGATTGGTTTGTGGAGCAACAGTAAATTCGTTTACGGATATCCCTGTGCCTTCTGTAGCCGCTTTTAAAGCATGTTCAACTTCTTTTGCAATAACATGCTCACCAAATGCAGAAATAAAGTGTTTTATTCTTCCAGAAACTATTATACGATATGGCTTTAATGAGGTAAATTGAACGGTGTCTCCAATATTATAACCCCAAAGACCGGCATTGGTTGAAATTATCATTACATAATTTACTTCTAATTCTACATCAGAAATAGTAATTCTCTCCGGGTTTTCATCAAAGAATTCATCTGCTTTTATAAACTCATAGAAAATACCACTGTTTAATAGGAGTAGCATTCCCTTTTCATTTTGTTTGTCTTGAAAAGCAAAAAAACCTTCCGAAGCAGGAAAAAGTTCAATAGAATCAACTTTTTTACCAATCATTTTCTCAAACTTATTCCGATATGGCTCAAAATTTACACCACCATAAACGAATAAATTAAAATTTGGGAAAATTTCGCTAATACTTTTACCTGATTTCGCTGTTAATTTTTCAAAATACATCTGCACCCAAGAAGGAATTCCACTAATTAAAGTCATATCTTCTTGTATTGTTTCTTCAACGATGGCATCTACCTTAATCTCCCAATCGTCAATACAGTTGGTTTCCCAACTTGGCATTCTGTTCTTTTGTAAGTAATTAGGTACAAAATGTGCAACAATGCCTGACAGTCTACCTGTTTTTATACCTTTTTTTTCATCAATAATGGGACTCCCTTGAAGAAAGATCATTTTACCATTAACAAAATCAGCATTACCAGTTTCAGCGATATACATTAATAAAGCATTACGGGCCGCTTTTATATGAAAAGGCATTGATTCTTTAGTTAACGGAATGTATTTGGCACCAGAAGTGGTACCAGAAGTTTTGGCAAAATAGAGGGGTTTTCCACGCCATAATACATCAGATTTACCTTGTAAAATTTGTTCAACATAAGGTTTTAAATCTTCATAATCTCTAATGGGAACATTGGTTTTAAAATCTTGATAAGAATTAATATTCTCAAAGTTATGATCTTTGCCAAATGTGGTGTTTTTGGCTTGAGCAATTAGTTTTTTAAAGACTTTTTCTTGCGTTTTTTTTGGTTCTGCGGCCCATTTATAGACCCTGTTTTGGATCCGTTTAGCAATAGGTTTCGCTAAAATAGATTTGATATTCATTATTTAAAATCTATAAAGTTTAAAGGATTTACTGGAAAACCATCATTCCATAGCTCAAAATGTAGGTGAGGACCAGTAGACAGCTCACCAGTTGAACCGGCATTGGCTATTGCTTCACCCGTCTTTACAATATCACCTTGCTCTTTATGTATAGATGAATTGTGTTTATACACAGATAAAAATCCCTTTGCGTGTTCTAAAATAATAACAAACCCAGTTTCTGCTGTAAACCCAGTAAAGATTACAGTACCATCAGCCACAGCTTTTACCGGAGAATCTTTTTCTACAGCAATATCTATGGCATAATGTTTTTCTTCGGGATTAAAAACATCGGTTATTTTGCCTGAAATAGGAGCAAAGAATACCAAATCTGTTTTTTTGGTAGCTTTTTCAAAAACACTAAACCGATCTTCGCGTTCAACTTCTTCTCTAAATATAGAATCTAATGGCGAAATTTTGGTATCTAAATTAACATCTTCAATGCGAAGTTGCTCTTCAATAGAATCTCTATTAACGGCAATGTCTTTAACCTTACCAGTGAGTACTTGTTGAATATTACGTAAATACAGATCATTAACGGCTAGTTTTTGCTGTAAAGAATCCACTTTATAAACCAAATCAGTAGCTTTTCTCTTTAAAGCTGTAGAAGAATAACCTGGAATGTATTCTTTTAGCGGTGTAAAGGCAATTAAAAAAATGGTAGAACCAATTAGGATAACTGAAAATAAAGAGCTTAAGATTAAAACATTAAGTCTGTTAAGTTTAAAAGAAAAACGTTCTTCAAAAGTATCTTCATTTAATACCACAAAACGGTATTTAAACGTAAGTTTCTCTTTAATTTTTGCTTTATTTTCCTTTTTTTTTGCCATTAGTTAGTAACAAATATACAACGGTTTTTTGATTTTAAAATGGTTTATAAAACCGCAAAATGAGATATTTTTTTAATTCATCTAGAATTCCTTGTAAAAATTCATTTCATCAATATACTGCCAAACTTTACAAGGTAATAGGGGTTGTATATTTTTATGATTGGCGATAGCTTTGCGAATAAAAGTAGAGGAAATTTCCATGATCGGAGCATCAACAGGATGAATTTTTGGGTGATTGTCAAATCTAGTTATAGGTTTTTCACCAGCATAAATTCTAGGGTATACGTAAATATTGTATTCTTCCAGAATTACCTCATAATTTTTCCATTTATGGAAAGAAGCCAAATTATCTTCACCCATAATCAAGTTAAACTGATGTTGTGGGTGTTTTTCTGCCAAATGAACAAGCGTATTGATGGTGTAGTTGGGCTGAGGTAAGTCAAACTCAATCTTTGAAGGTTTCAATTTAGGATAGTCTTCTGTAGCAAGGCTAACCAACTGATAACGATGATTATCCGCTAATAAGGTCGATTTTTTTTTAAACGGAGAATGTGGAGTTATTACCATCCAAATTTCGTCTAAATCAGAAAATTCAACCATATGGTTTGCAATGGCCAAATGTCCTACATGAATGGGATTAAAAGTCCCAAAGTACAAGCCAATCTTCATTTGGTATTTTTATTTACAAAATTTGCAACCAACTCTTCTGCTTCTTTTAAGGCAACTGCTAAATCGTAATTTTTTATAATTTGATCAAATTGTGGAGCAGTAGCCAGTTCAACAGAAGCTTTTGCAATCCGCATATTAATGCGATCTTCACTTTCTGTTTTTCGTTTTTTTAATCTAATTTTTAATTCGTCAACACTCGGTGGTTTTACAAAAACGGCTAAAGTTTCTTCGGGAAATTTCTTTTTTATCCTTAATCCACCAGCAACATCAATATCAAAAATTACATGTTTCCCCAATGCCCATATACGTTCTACTTCACTTTTTAGTGTACCGTAAAAATTATCTCTATAGACTTCTTCCCATTCTAAAAAGTCATCATTTTTAATATGATTTTTAAAATCTTTTGTACTAATAAAATAATAATCAGAACCATTAATTTCTTCACCACGAGGCTCACGAGAAGTAGCCGAAATAGAAAATTCTAAATTCAGGTTTTTTAGGCCCAGCAAATGTCTTACAATTGTAGTTTTACCTGATCCTGATGGTGCAGAAAAGACAATGAGTTTACCTTTTTTTTGATTAGAGATTTTACTTGAAGACATATATTTCTTTACCTTTTTAAAAACACTAATAAATACTTAGCAGTGTTTAATTATTTGATTTAGTTAATAATTAGCGTTAACTACCAGTCTGTTATGTTAAAAGAATACTGATTGGTATGTGTTTTATAAAGTTTGTTTATAAAACATTTAGTAACTGTTCCTTTATTTTTTCTAATTCATCCTTCATTTGTACCACAACTTTTTGCATTGGAGCAAAATTAGATTTTGAACCTGTTGTGTTTATTTCTCTACCAATTTCTTGGCAAATAAAACCTAGCTTTTTACCATTAGATTCTTCACTAAGTAATGCTTGTAAAAAATAATCTAAGTGATTTTTTAAACGAACTTTTTCTTCTGTAATATCTAATTTTTCTAGATAATAAATTAGTTCTTGTTCAAACCTGTTTTCATCTACATTTTGCACTAAATCAGACACTGCTTTTTCAATACGTTCTCGAACTTGAGCCAAGCGTTGAATATCTAAATCAACAACTTCGGCAGATAATTTTTGAATGTTTTTTATTCGTGTAGTAAAATCATGAGCTAAGACAGCTCCTTCATCAGCTCTATAAACCAAAACCTCTTCAATGGCTTCATCAATCGTTTTTTCAATCTCTGTCCATTCTGTTTCATCAAACTCTTCACGGTTCGTTTTTAAAACATCGGGTAATCTCATAGCTATTTCTAATAAACTTTCAGAAGCCACTTCTGTAACACTTCTTAATTGGTCTATATAGTTGTTAACAACTTCTTGGTTAATTGTTGAGGTGGTTTCGCTACCCGTACTTTCAATATAAATTGAAAAATCTACTTTACCTCTAAATAATTGTTGTGAAAGTTTACTTCTAATTTCGAGTTCTTTTTCTCGGTACATCGATGGTACTCTAACGTTTAAATCTAAGTTTTTACTATTTAACGTTTTAATTTCAACGGTTACTTTTTTTTGAGATAGTTCAGTTACGGCTTTACCGTATCCTGTCATAGATTGTATCATATAATATGGGTAAGTTTCACGCAAATTTACGCAAAATATGTTAACAGGCTTCTATTGTTTAGCTCTGTTAACTGAGGTTACCATATAAACTCCCACAAAAATTAAAAGGGTTGCTAAAATTTTAACGCTGCTTAGTGTATCACTTTTAGTAAGAAGAGCGTAAGCAGTTGCTATTACAGGTTGTAAATAAACAAATGCACTTAGTGTTGTGGGTTTTAACTTTGTTAATGCAAATAAGTTTATCAAATAAGCAAAGAAAGTGGTAAAAACAATTACAAAACCAATATTGTAATAGATTGATGTTGGAATACTATTCCATTGTATGTCTAACACTTCGCTAATTCCGAAAGGAATAACTAAGAGAAGACCAAAGAGATATAGCCATTTTATAAAAGTTAAAGGATTGTATTTGACAGTGAGTTTTTTAACAATTATTAGATATAAACCGTATGAAGATGCATTTATAAAAATCAAAAGATTACCTAAAATCGGATGATCACCAGGCACAGCACTTTTACCATAAACTATTAAAATAATTGCTCCCGTTAAACCTATTAGAATACCAACAACTTTTGGAATAGTTATTTTTTCTTTCAAAATAATTGCTGAAAGTAGTAATACGATAATGGGTGTTGAAACCATGATGGCTGAGGCATTTATTGGGCTGGTCATACTTAAACCCTTAAAAAAGGCAAGCATATTGATGCAGACTCCAAATAGTGCAGCTAAAAATATTCTCAAAAAATCAGCCTTGTCTATTCTTTCATTAGTGGTAAACAGACTTAAAATCCAAAATAGTATTGTAGCACCTAATACACGTATTACAATAAAACCAAATGGTTTTATGTACATCGGCATAACATCTTTTGCTACTGTATAATTTATACCATAAATCAGAGCAACAATAAAAGCGGCAATATAAGCTCTTGTTTTATTATGCATAGCTTCATTCAAAAAAGAAAAAGTAATGATTTGAATTTCTCAAATCATTACTTTTCAATACAATTAATTTATTTTTATTTACTAATTATTTAGCAGCATCGTAACGTCTTTCAACCTCATTCCAGTTGATTACATTAAAAAATGCATTGATATAATCAGGTCTTCTGTTTTGATAATTTAAGTAATAAGCATGTTCCCAAACATCAATACCTAAAATTGGAGTACCACCACAACTTACATCTGGCATCAATGGGTTATCTTGATTTGGTGTTGAACAGATTTCAACCTTACCACCTTTATGAACACACAACCAAGCCCATCCTGAACCAAAACGTGTTGCAGCAGCTTTTGCAAAAGCATCTTTAAAAGTATCAACAGTTCCATACGTAGATTCGATAGCATCTTTTAAAGGACCTGATAAACGACCTTTACCTTCAGGATTCATAACCTCCCAGTACAAACTATGATTATAAAAACCACCGCCATTATTTCTAACAGCTGCATTACTCATATCTAAATTTGTTAAAATATCTTCAATAGATTTTCCTTCTAAGTCAGTGCCTTTAATTGCATTGTTTAGATTGTTTGTATATCCTGCATGATGCTTAGTGTAATGTATTTCCATTGTACGGGCATCAATATTTGGTTCTAACGCATCATATGCGTATGGTAATTTTGGTAATTCAAAAGCCATGATTTTATATTTTTTTATGATTAAACTCTGTTTGTGAATTGAATTTTCAATTCTGAAATCCAAATATAAAAATTTTGAGACTAATAGTCGGTTGAATCGTATAGAATGTTTTTATTTAACGATAGATTAAGATTATGTTCATTTTTACTGAACTCTTAATTGTTGCAGTGCTTTATTCACGGAGTTATAAGTAATATGTTGGTTGTTTAAAGAGTTTACAAGCATCAATTTCTCATCTTTGGTTGCCTCCAATTGATTTAAAATATTATTCAAGTGCATTTTCATGTGCCCTTTCTGAATGCCAGTAGTGGTTAACGCTTTTAAGGCTGCAAAATTTTGAGCCAAACCTGCAACGGCAACAATCATCATTAATTCTTTAGCAGAAGGGTTTTGCAATAAGTTTAAAGATAGTTTTGATAATGGATGCAAATTGGTTAATCCTCCAACGGTACCTAATGCTAATGGAATTTCTATCCAAAATTTAAAAACACCATCATTGATTGTACACTGGCTTAGACTTTTATATTTGCCACTTTTTGCAGCATAAGCATGCACACCTGCTTCAACAGCTCTAAAGTCATTTCCAGTAGCGATAACAACGGCATCAATACCATTCATAATTCCTTTGTTATGTGTAACTGCTCTATAAGGTTCAACTTGGGCAATTTGTAATGCCTGATAGAATTTTTTGGCAAACTCCATCCCGTTTTCACCTAAATCGTCAATGTCACAGCTTACTTCAGCTTTGACCAAACAATCTGGAATATAATTTGACAAAATACTCATCACTATTTCTACATCATCTTTTCTAAAAGTATTGGCAATCGTTTCTAAGCAAGAATTAATAAAATTGGCTCCCATACTATCTTTTGTTTCGAAAGTAACATGGAGTTGGTAATAATGATCTAAATCAGATGTTTTATCTCTAAGTTCAATATCTAAAATTCCACCACCGCGTTTACGCATGTTTTTTGTGATGGATTCCGTAGCTTTTAACAATGTTGGTTTTAGGGAATTGAAATATGTTTCTAAATTTAAATACGCACCAGCATACATAAAATGTACTTGGCCTATTTTTGTGGTTGACAACACTTCAGCTTTAAATCCACCTCTTTTGCTCCAAAACTTTGCCACTAATGATGCTGCTGCTACAACTGAGCTCTCTTCAATGACCATAGGTATAACATAGGCCTTATTGTTTATTGTAAAATTGGGGGCTACTGCGAAGGGTAAATAGTAATTTGAGATGGAATTCTCGATGAATTCATCATGAAGTTGTTGTAATTTCTTATTTGGATTGAGGTATTGGTTTAAAACAGAATGTGAATCTGGAAAGTCAGTTAAAAAATTATTTATAAGCCAGGTTGTTTTTTCTTCTTTATCGAGTTTAGAAAACCCCGTTATGGTCTTAGACATCTATAATTTGCATTTAGTTCTGTGGTAAAGATACTATTCAAACTTAAATTATCAATTTTTTTAGACCAATTTTCGACTTAATTTCCGTAAACTTGAAACACTTTTTAAAAAATGACTACATTTATCAAAATTTAAAAAAAACCATCAATTTATGTCAAGTACATCCCTGAAACAACCGCATCAAAAAGAATTATTTGGTCACCCAATTGGACTTTACGTTCTGTTTTTTACGGAAATGTGGGAACGTTTTTCTTATTACGGAATGCGAGCCATTTTGGTGTTATATTTAATAACACAAACGACTGAAAAAAATGCAGGATTAGGTTGGACAAATGGAGAAGCTTTAGCTCTTTATGGATGGTATACTATGTTAGTTTATGTTGCCTCAATACCTGGTGGAATAATAGCTGACAGGCTTCTTGGCCAAAAGAAGTCAGTTATTGTTGGAGCCATTCTTTTAGTAATAGGTCATAGTATTTTGGCAATAGAAGAAATGTGGGCGTTTTATACAGGTTTAGCTTTTATTATTGCAGGTGTAGGAATGCTAAAACCTAACATTTCTACAATGGTAGGTGGGCTATATAAAAAAGGTGATATTAGAAGAGATAAAGGATTTACCATTTTTTATATTGGAATTAACGTCGGAGCCTTTTTGTCCAGTTTAATTGTTGGATATGTAGGTGAAAGTATTGGTTGGCATTATGGTTTTGGATTAGCGGGTGTTTGTATGTTATTAGGTTTAATTCAATTTGTTTTAGGTCAAAAATATTTAAAGGGAGTAGGTAATCATTTAGGAAGATCTAAAAATGCCGAAGAGCAAGAAGCGTATAGAAGGCCACTAAACAAAATTGAAAAAGATAGAGTGATTGTTTTAATACTATCATTTTTAATGGTAATTGTATTTTTTGGTGCATTTGAGCAGGCTGGTGGATTAATGAATATTTATGCGAAGGATTATACAAACAGAATGATTATGGGTTGGGAAGTTCCAGCTTCATGGTTTCAATCTTTAAATGCATTTTTTATTATAACTTTAGGAACTATTGTTGCTGCTTTTTGGGCTAAGCGAAAATTAAAAGGTAAAGAAGCTTCTTCTCTTTTTAAAATGATTATGGGACTTATTATTATGGGAACTGGATTTCTTTTTATGACCGCAGCAACAGCTCAATATCAATCTTCAGGTTCATCTGCTATGTATTGGTTAGTGTTAGCTTATTTATTTCATACAATTGGAGAGCTCAGCTTATCGCCAGTTTCTCTTTCATTTGTTACCAAGTTAGCTCCGGCAAAATATGCATCTTTAATGATGGGTTTATACTTTGCCACAACTGGTTTTGGAAATAAGTTAGCAGGTATTCTTGGAGAGTCAGCATCTCAATTTGGAGAATACACAATTTTCACGGGAATCGCCATTTTTTGCATTTTATTTGGACTATTAATTTTTGTTTTTCTTAAAAAATTAAAGGCCCTTACGCACGGTGCTGAAGATGATGAACATGAAATGTCAAATGAAGAGTTGTTAAACTAATTAAAAATATACCCAAATAACAATTAATTATGAACACTGATGTTGAAAATCTATTTAAGGATAAAGTATTAGGGCACCCTGCTGGATTATTTGTACTTTTTTTTACTGAAATGTGGGAGCGTTTTTCATTTTATGGAATGCGTATCTTATTAGTTTTGTTTTTAACAGCTCCAATTTTAAATGATAATCCGGGTTGGGAGTGGCCCAGAGAACATGCTTTAGCATTAATTGGAACCTACGCTTCACTTTTATATCTAACACCGATTGTTGGTGGCTATGTAGCAGATAAAATTACAGGATATAGGATGGCAGTGGTCTTAGGATGTATAATTATGACGTTAGGTCATGCGTCTATGGCTATAGAAACTACTTCTACTTTTTATTTAGGTTTAGCATTACTAGTTATAGGTACAGGATTTTTTAAACCAAATATCACATCTATAATTTCAGAAATGTATAGAGGCAAGGAGTCTAAAAAAGATGGTGCTTACACTATTTTTTATATGGGTGTAAATGCTGGTGCTTTTTTTGGAATGATGCTTTGTGGCTATTTAGCTGAAAATTATGGGTGGTCTTGGGGCTTTGGATTGGCAGGTATTTTTATGATGTTAGGAATGCTTCAATTCTTATTAGCAGGAAGTTTATTTGGGAGTATTGGAGGAAAACCTTCTGGTGTGCATGAAGTAGAATTACCTCAAAACATTAATGAAGAGAGTGCAGAAGAAAGAAAGGAAGCTATAGAAGTTGAAAAATTAAACCCCTTTACTGTTTTTGATTATATTTTAATAGTACTATCATCAGTTGGTGGACTTTTATATTTGTTTAATGATCCCTTAGAAAAAATTGGAGATATAAATTTAGTTCCTTTTGAATTTATGGGAGTAAGTGGTACAAATGTGGTTATTTTATCCGCATTAGCATTGTTTTTATTATTATTAGTCACAAGAATATCAAGATATTTACCTTTAGTAAGGGACCGAATTGTTGCAGTATCTATCTTTGGATTATTTACCGTATTTTTCTTTTCATTTTTTGAGCAATCTTTAGGTTCAATGACACTATTTGCTAGAGATTATACAGACAGAACATTGGTTGGCAATTCGGCTTCAATTTTTAAAGTTGTAGATGCCTTATTAACAACAGTTCCATTAATGATTATTACTTGGGTGTTGTTTTTATTAGCTAAAAAGACATTTTCAAGAATTGGATTATCAAATGTCATATTAGGCGTTGCATTTGCAGGTTTATGGTATTTAGTCATTATTAGATTAATAGATAAATTTTCAGGTGAAGGAACAGAAATTGATGCTACTTGGTTCGGTATTTTAAATTCATTCTTCATAATTACATTAGCACCTATTTTTTCAAAATGGTGGGAAAGTAAATACAACCCGAGTGCTGCAATGAAGTATGGAATTGGTTTAATTCTATTAGGTTTAGGCTTTGCTATTTTATCTTATGGTGCATCAGATATTCCATCAGGAGCAAAAACAGCATCGGTTAGCATTATTTTTCTGATTCTTGCGTATTTATTTCATACTATGGGAGAGTTGTGTATTTCTCCCGTAGGATTATCTTATTTAAGTAAACTAGTACCACCTAGAATGATTGGTTTTATGTTTGGTGTTTGGTATTTGGCTATTGCTGTAGGTCAAAAAGCAGCTGGAACGATGGGAGGAATGATTGATAAAATATCTGAAGAATACTCCATGGGAGCATTTTTTTTAATTTTCACATTGATTCCAATTGGTGTCGGGTTTCTTGCAATACTGTTAAATCCAATTCTTAAAAAACTAATGCACGGAATTCGATAAAATAAACAATTGAATATACCGTTTTGTAATTTAGGCATATTATTTGCGTCTTATTTATCAAAATATAAAAAATTAGCATGAAAAAAATTGTATTACTATTAGCAGTTTTAGCTTACTCCTTTAATGGAATGGCACAAGAAAAAGGTGAAATTAATTGGATGACTATTGAAGAAGCTGTTGCCGCTCAAGAAAAAGAACCACGTAAAATTATGATGGATATGTACACTACATGGTGTGGTCCTTGTAAAATGTTAGATAAAAATACGTTTCAAAATAAAGATGTTGCCGCTTATGTTAATGAAAACTATTATGCTGTAAAATTTAATGCTGAAGGTGGTGAAACAATTATTTTTAAAGATAAAGAATACGGAAATCCCGCATACAATGCCTCTAAAAAAGGAAGAAATAGTCAACATCAATTTGCACAGCATTTAAGAGTGCAAGCCTATCCAACAATAGTTTTTTTAGATGAAAAAGCAGAGTTATTAGCTCCAGTTACGGGTTATCACGCACCAAATCAGTTAGAAATTTTCTTAAAATTGTTTGCCACTGATAAACATAAAGATGTGACTACAAAAGAGCAGTGGGAAGCTTATCAAAAAGACTTTAACGCTGAGTTTAAGGTAGAATAAACGTTATACTTAATGCTTCAATAAGGGAAGGGAACTTACTACACATTTATCCCAAAAAATTGACTTACTTTGCAACACCTTAAAAATGTGATGTGAACTACCTATCTGTTGAAAATATTTCTAAATCTTACGGCGAGCGAGTGCTCTTTGAAGATATTTCTTTTGGTATTAATAAAGACCAAAAAATTGCCTTTGTCGCCAAAAATGGTACAGGTAAAACTTCCATTTTAAATATTATAACAGGTAATGATACTCCAGACACTGGTCAAGTAGTCTCTAGAAAAGATTTACGAATTGCCTATTTATCTCAAACTGATGAACTCAATGAGGAGCAAACCATAGAAGAAGCTATTTTTAGTTCTGATAATCCTATTTTAAAGGTAATTCATCAATATGAAAATGCATTGAAGAATCCCGATGATTCGGAAGCCTATCAAAAAGCATTTGACTTGATGGACCAACATCAAGCATGGGACTTTGAAACCCAATACAATCAAATCTTATTCAAATTAAAGCTAGAAGATTTAAGTATTAAAGTCAGTAATTTATCGGGTGGACAAAGAAAAAGACTCTCATTAGCCATAATATTGATTAGCAAGCCTGATTTATTGATCTTAGATGAGCCTACAAACCATTTAGACTTGGAGATGATAGAGTGGTTAGAAAACTACTTTAAAAAGGAAAAAATCACCTTATTTATGGTAACGCATGATAGGTATTTTCTAGAACGCGTTTGTAATGAAATTATAGAGTTAGACGAAGGTCAACTTTACACATATAAAGGTAATTATTCTTATTATTTAGAAAAAAAAGAAGAACGTATTGCTATTGAGCAAACTACCGTTGGTAAAGCCAAAAACCTGTTTAAAAAGGAATTAGACTGGATGCGTCGTCAACCTAAGGCAAGAACAACCAAGTCTAAATCGAGAATTGACGACTTTTATCAAATAAAAGAAAAAGCCAGTCAACGACGAAATGATCACAAAGTTCAGTTGGAAATCAGCATGGAGCGTTTAGGGAGTAAGATTTTGGAATTACATAATATTTCTAAAGCTTTTGATGACAAAGTTGTTTTAGACAAGTTTGAATATGTTTTTAAACGAGGAGAACGCATTGGTATTATTGGAAAGAATGGTACTGGTAAATCTACCTTTTTAAATATGATAACTGGTAAAATGCCAGTAGATTCTGGTAAAGTTATTCTAGGTGAAACGGTAAAATTTGGCTACTATACCCAATCGGGAATTCATGTTAAAGAAGGCCAAAAAGTAATTGAGGTCATTAAAGAATTTGGTGAATACATTCCGCTTGCAAAAGGACAGAAAATATCTGCTGGTGGTCTATTAGAACGTTTTTTATTCGACAGAAAGAAACAATACGATTTTGTTGAAAAACTATCTGGAGGAGAGTTAAAAAGACTCTACTTGTGTACTGTTTTAATTCAAAATCCTAATTTTTTAATTTTAGATGAACCTACCAATGATTTAGATGTATTGACTCTAAATGTCTTAGAAAGCTTTTTATTAGATTACCCTGGAAATTTATTAGTGGTTTCACACGATAGGTATTTTATGGATAAAATAGTAGATCACTTATTTGTTTTCGAAGAGGATGGTTTAATTACTGATTTTCCGGGTAATTATTCTGACTATAGAACATATGAAGATTCACAACCAAATACTGCTTCGGCGGTTGTAGTTACAGATAAAAGTACTTCGGCTAATGATAATATAAAAGCCACGTCAACTAGTAAGGAAACGTTATCGTATAACGAAAAACAAGAATTTCGAAAATTAGAAAAGGATATTTCAAAATTAGAAAAACAAAAAGAGGCGATTGAATTACAATTTTTGAACAATGAGGTAGAAAGTGATAAAATTGATGAAGTTTCTCAACAATTACAGCAAATTATTGACAGTATAGCTTCTAAAGAAGAACGTTGGTTAGAAATTTCTATGAAGATGGAATAGTAACAATCTCATCCTCTTGTAGTAATTCTAAATTGTTAAAACGTAATAATAATTGGGCTACGGCGAGCGTATCTCGCTCGCAATATTTAACAATCCGATCTAAATCATGTTCCTCATAAAAAACGTTAGCTACTTGGCTGCCGTCAATATCTTGCTTTGGTGATGGAATTCCTAAAATATTAGTTAATAAATTTAATGAAGTATAGTGTTTGTAATCGCCAAACTTCCATAATTCCAAAGTGTCTAAATGAGCAACTTCCCATGGTTTTTTACCAAATAAATTTAGTTTTGAAGGTAGAGGTACACTGTTGATAATCATACGACGTGCTATGTACGGAAAGTCAAATTCTTTGCCGTTATGTGCACACAGTAAGTGATGATCTTTATTGAAATGGTTATCTAATAGCTGTTTAAAATCAATTAAAAGTTGTTTTTCATCTCCTGAAAAAGAAGTAAGTCTAAAGTTTCTATTTCCGTCTAAATCGACAAAATACCCAACAGAAATGCAGATTATTTTTCCAAATTCGGCCCAAATTCCTGCCCGGTCGTAAAAATCTTCAACAGAAATTTCATTTTTACGCTGATATTCTGTCTTTTTAGCAAATAATTCTTTTTTTAGATCAGAAAGCTCGGCAAAAGTAGCTACTTCTGGAACCGTTTCTATATCCAGGAATAAGATATTCTCTAATTTTATTTTATTGAGCATTTTTTAGAATTGACAACTAACATTCATAAATATAGTCAATTTAAAGCAAAAAAAGTGAACTAATTAAAGTTCACTTTTAAAAATCAGGTTGTTGGGTTGCGTTATTTGACAACCAATTTGCGAATTGAAGTACTTCCTTTTTCAAATACTTTGAGTATATAAACACCAGAATCAAATTTAGATACATTCAATTCTTTGCCTCTTAGGGTAATATTTAGCACCTCTTTCCCTAAAATGTTGAAAAGTTGAACTTTTTTGTCGGCATTATTAAACGTGTGTATATATAATTTTCCATTAACAACAGGGTTAGGGAAAATTTTGAAATCCTTAATTTCTTTTGTTTTTTGAACAGCACTATTTTGTGATGATTCGTTATCATCAGCAATTTGCCCATAGAAACAAGTAGTTACCAATAATAATATTAAAAAAAAGTAATTTTTTTTCATACGTATTTAATTATTTTCGGCAAATTTGGTTGATTGCACTTAAATTCAATTAAGTGATTCAAAATTAGATAAATATTGTGTACATTTCAGTTAAATAATACAATTGTGAATAACTTTTGTGGTTGCAGTAAAATGCATCCGTTATAACTTGTATTATTTATAAACATAACACCTACGAATACAGGACTTTAGCATTTAATTCAAAGCTTAATGTTAACTTAATATTACCAAGTTAAAAGATTGTTAAGTTTATAAAATTATTTTTAATCCTTAATTTTGAGGGAATTTAACATGTAAAATGAAGAAAAAAAATATAAAAGTACTGTTGGTTGATGATGAACCTGATGTATTAGAGATAGTGGGTTATAATTTGAAAAATGAAGGTTATCAAATATTTACAGCGACCAACGGGCTGGAAGCCATAGAAAAAGCAAGAGAGATTATTCCACATTTAATTCTATTAGATGTTATGATGCCAAAAATGGATGGTGTAGAGGCCTGTCAAAAAATCAGAAAAATAGATAAGCTACAAGACGTTATTGTCGCTTTTTTTACAGCAAGAGGTGAAGATTACTCGCAACTTGCAGGTTTCGATGCTGGTGCCGATGACTATATTACCAAACCCGTAAAACCAAAAGTTTTAGTGAGCAAGGTAAATTCTCTTTTAAGACGTGTAAGGCATAACGAAGAAGGAGTAAATACTATAATGACAATTGGAGACATTATCATTAATCGTGAAGAGTATTTTGTTCAAAAAGATAATACTAAAATAATATTGCCACGTAAAGAGTTTGAATTGATGGCATTATTGGCTTCTAAACCAAATAAAGTTTTTGAACGCGATGTTATTTTGAAAAATGTTTGGGGTAATGATGTAATTGTTGGAGGTAGAACTATAGATGTTCATATTAGAAGACTCAGAGAAAAAGTGGGTGAAAAGTATTTTAAAACAGTTAAAGGGGTTGGCTATAAATTTTCTACAAATTGAAGTTGAAAAAAACATATAAATTCGCTTTTAAGTCTTCATTATACATTACGGTTTTTGCGTTTTCGGTGGCATTAATACTTACGTATGCATTAACACATCATGTGAATTATAATCTCGCGTTATTAACAGCACTTTCTATTTTTATTTTTTCATTTGTTGTAATTCAATATAGGGTAGAGTATTTTATTTATAATAGAATTAAAAACATTTATGATGATGTTTCTGTGTCTAAAATTGAAAATTTAGATAGAGGAAGTGTTACTACCAATATGGAAACACTTTCTAAACAGGTAAAAAAATTTGCAGAAGATAAACTCTTAGAAATTGAAATGCTTGAGATAAGAGAAGAATATAGACGAGAGTTTTTAGGTAATGTATCACATGAATTAAAAACACCCTTATTTACTGTGCAAGGCTATCTGTTAACCTTGTCAGGTGGTGCTATAAATGATAAATTAATTAGAGATAAATATTTAAATAGAGCTAATATTGGATTAGAAAGATTGGTGAGTATCGTTGAGGATTTAGATATGATAAATCAACTAGAATCGGGTAATTTAAATTTATCATTAAAACAGTTTGATATTGTCAAATTAATTCGAAATGTGTTTGAATTACTGGATTTTCAGGCTAAAAAACGCAATATTACATTGCAATTTGATAAAGTTTATGATACCCCTATTTTGATTCAGGGAGATAGAAAAAGAATAGAACAAGTAGTCATCAATTTAATTGAAAATTCCATTAAATATGGTAAGATGAAGAGTCAGAATACGGTAAGTATTAAAAATTATTCCGATTCTCAATTTATTGTCCATATGAAAGATGAAGGAGAAGGCATTCCTGAACGTAATCTATCAAGAATATTTGAGCGTTTTTATAGAATTGAACAAAGTAGATCTAGAGAACAAGGAGGCTCAGGATTAGGTTTGTCTATTGTAAAGCATATTATTGAAGCACATCATCAAAAAGTATTTGCAAAAAGTGAAGTAGGTAAAGGCTCCACCTTTTCATTTACGCTAGAAAAGTTTAAATAGAGTGGAGGGTATTGTTTCCGATGCACAAATATTTTTTAGTCCATTAAAATCAGTGACGCTATTAAGCATTTCGATTTTAAAATCTTCTTGTTTTGCATAGGGAGCTAAATTTAATTCAGCCATTCTTTCTGCTAAGTATTCTTGTTCATGTTGCCCTGGCGTAGGAATAAAAAAGGCTTTCTTATCTAATTTTGTTAAATCTAAGATAGTCGTATATCCTGATCTTGCTAAAACCACTTCACTTTCGTTTATAGCCTGCTGTAATTCGATGCTGAGCATAAAGTTAACCATAGTTATGTTTTCTGCAATTTGAGGTAATTTAACAGCGTTAAAAACACCTCTTACAAACAGTACTTTTTTTGGATAGTTTTTAAGTTCATAAATGAGGCGTTTTTCTAAAATGCCTCGTTGTGGTTCAGCACCAGATAAAAGAATCAATAGATCATATTTTATATGAGAAGGTTTTTTTTCAAACCGACTTATTGGGCCAATAAATTTGATATTTAATTTACTATTTTTTGTAGAAGATAAGTTACCTGAAAGATGCGAGTCTACACGGTCAGGAACCCAACATTCATCAAACTTGGCTATAATATTTTGATGTATTTTGGAGGTTATTAAAGTTGTACTACCTGAAAGTACATTAATTTGATGTGAAATATAAATAGATGGAATTTCTGATAAACGAACTCCAAATCTATTGTCAGAAATAATACCAGATAACCCTTCCTTTTTATGAATTTTTTGAGTTGCTTTTTGTTCAGATAAACTGGCTTTTATAACACTGGGACTTCCTAACAGTAGTTGTAGTTTTTGAAAATTACTTTTGCTGTATGTAATATTATAACTTTGTAATTCGTAAAATTTTAATTCGGGATATTCCTTTTGAAGCAATGTTAAAGCTGCACCATCACTGGCAATGATAGGTGTGAAATTTCTTTCAATTAAAGCATTAATAATTGGAATACAGCGACTTGCATGACCTAAGCCCCAATTTAAGGGTGCAACCAAAATTTTTTTTGAATGTTTTAGTGGCATAGGGCATAAGCTGATTATAGATAATTCAATAAAATAGAAATGTCACTATGAACATATTCTTAGAGTCTTATCCAATAAAAGACAGATGTTAAACAAAAATAAAATTTCTAATAAAAAATGAATTTATCGTTATTTTGATTTTAAATAATTAAATCAAGTCGAACCCAATATCTTTTCTATAATTCATGTCTTCAAAATGAATCTTATTTATACTATCATATGATTTTTTCAGAGTTTCTTCAATTGTATCTCCTAAAGATGTTACAGCCATAACTCTTCCTCCATTGGTAATGGTTTTACCATTTTTAGTTGTTGTACCCGCATGAAAAACAATAGATTCAGTTACGTTTTCTAACCCAGTTATTTCTTTGCCTTTTTCATATGCTTCAGGATAACCACCTGCAACTAACATTACTGTTGTTGCTGTTTGTGATTTTAAAGAAAATGATTTTTCGTGCAAATTTTGGTTTGCTACACCTTCAAATAATTCTAAAAGATCAGATTCTAACCTTGGTAAAACTACTTCTGTTTCTGGGTCACCCATTCTAACATTATATTCAACCACAAAAGGATCACCTTTAATATTCATTAAACCGATAAATATGAAACCGCGATAATCAATTCCGTCTTTTTGAAGTCCATTTATGGTAGGTTTCACAACGCGTTCTTCAACTTTATTTAAAAAGTCATCACTTGCAAAAGGAACAGGTGAAATAGCACCCATACCACCAGTATTCAAACCTGTGTCTCCTTCTCCAATTCGTTTATAATCTTTAGCTGAGGGCAGTACTTTATAACTTTTTCCGTCAGTCAATACAAAAACAGATAATTCAATTCCGTCTAAAAATTCTTCAATAACAACTGTATTAGAGGCTTCACCAAACTTTTGATTGGTTAGCATATCAGCAAGTTCCGATTTTGCTTCTTCTAATGAATTTAAAATTAGTACGCCTTTACCGCCGGCCAATCCATCCGCTTTTAAAACGTATGGAGGACTTAAAGTTTCTAAGAAACATTTACCATCTTCTAAATTATCTTTGGTGAAAGATTTATATTTAGCAGTAGGAATACCGTGTTTTTCCATGAATATTTTAGAGAAGTCTTTACTTCCCTCGAGCATAGCCCCGTCCTTTTTAGGACCAATTACAGGTATATCTTTTAAGTCAACATCAGCTAAGAAAAAATCGTGAACTCCAGCGACTAAAGGAGCTTCTGGACCTACAATTACCATATGAATAGCTTCGGCTAAAACCAATCTTTTTACAGCATTAAAATCGGTCGGATCTATAGCAATATTTTTTGCGATAGAGTCAGTACCCGCATTACCTGGTGCAACAAAAAGCTGATTTATTTTTTTACTCTCTGAAAGTTTTAAGGCAAAAGCATGTTCTCTTCCGCCGGAACCTAAAATTAAAATGTTCATTTTTTTTTTTATTTTTTAATATGCCATTTGTAAAAGTACTGAAATACTGAAATAGTATGATAGGTAAACAGCTTAAAGTTTTTTAAAGATTTCTTTTTTAATACGTGAATAATCTCAACATCAGGATTATATAATTTTTTCATGCCCTGTTGGTCCATTTTTTTGCAAATATCAACATCTTCCATGTATAAAAAGTATCTTTCATCAAATCCTTTCAGATCAACAAAGGCGTCTGTCTTAAATAAGAGAAAACAACCGTGTATAAAATCGGGATTAAAAGCTTGAGATAAATCTCTGTCTCTGTATTCCCCTTTTTTGATGATTTGAGGAAAAAAAGCCTTTAAAAATGGTAATCTTCTTACCGATAATTCAGAAATTGTTGGATATCTTCTACTCGTATATTGATGCTCTCCATTTGGAAAAATTGCTTTTGGTGCGATTAGGGCTAATTTATCATTTTTTTTAA
Source organism: Aureibaculum algae (assembly GCF_006065315.1). Classification (GTDB taxonomy): domain Bacteria; phylum Bacteroidota; class Bacteroidia; order Flavobacteriales; family Flavobacteriaceae; genus Aureibaculum; species Aureibaculum algae. The sequence continues at coordinate 147,475 of NZ_CP040749.1, forward strand.
AATTGTTGATGAGCTCCGGAATTAATGTTGATTTAAAAACCACATCGGGATTTAATACTAAATGATAGGTTGAGTAATTTTTAATTTTGTCAAGAATTCTATTATGTCCTTTCCCAAATCCAATATTTTCTCCTACAAATAGATATTCAATATCAGGATCTTTAAATTTATCTTTTAATACGTCTGTTTTTGAGTTATCTACTAAAAATAGTTTTTTTGAAAACGGCGTAGCTAAAAAACTAGCAATAGTTTTAGACAGTTCATCAAAATTTTCTTCGTACAAAACAATAGTAGCCGTAATTACTTTATTATTTAATATGCTTTTGTCTGCCATTACATTTTATTAATATGCTTTTTCTTCGCCTTTAAAAACATTTAATATTGTTTGTATTATTATTTTTATATCAAGTAAAAATGACCAATTTTCAATATAGAAAATATCTAGTCTAATTCTATTTTTTATATCTGATTTTTTTCGTACCTCACCTCTATATCCACTAACTTGAGCTAAGCCAGTAATACCTGGTTTAACAGAAAATCGTTGAACATAACTGTCTATTTCCTTTTGATATGCTAATGATAAACTGCTCATATGAGGTCTTGGTCCAACGACACTCATCTCACCTTTTAACACATTGAAAAATTGAGGAAGTTCGTCGATACTAGTTTTTCTTAAAAAAAAACCGCTACGTGTTACCCGAGCATCATTTTTAGTAGCATGAATTTTATCAGACAAATTATTTATCTTCATTGACCTAAATTTATAACAAACAAATTGCTCTCCTTCCTTGCCTTCTCTTTCTTGTTTGAAAAATAATGGTCCTTTAGATTCTAATTTTACTATTATCCATAACAGTGGTGTTAACCAAGACATGACTAAAATAATAATTAAAAAAGAAAAAATAATATCAAAAGTTCTTTTTATATACCGATTATCAAGAATTTCGAAGGGTAATTTCTTAACATTTAAAACGAGTAGATTATCATAATATTCAGCTCCTAAACTTTTGCTGTACAATTCATTAGAGTCTGGAATTAATTTGATGATAATATTATTTCTAGCAGCAAATTTGGTAAACTCTTTGACGTCATCCCTATTTAGGTTAGAAAGTGTACAGTAAATCTGATCAATATTATTAGTGAGTATATAATTGAAGCTATCATTTAACTTGCCTAAATAAGCTTCCTTTTTATAATATTTATCCGAAAAAAAACCTATAAATCGATATCCTAAACTTGATTTTTTATTGAATAATTCAATTACCCTTTTAGAGGTGTCGTCATATCCAATAATTACAATCCTTCTATAATTTTTACCACTTAATCGATATTTTTTTAGGGTATAAAATGAAATAAGTTTAAATAAGCTTATGCTTCCAATGATTGTTGAAAGGACTAACAGTTGATTATGAACAACGACGCCTTCTTTAAAAACACCGAAATAGGTAAAATAGCCCAAAAAGAATAAGGCAAACTGAATAAATAGTAACTTAAACACTCTAAATGTCTTGGTAAAACGAAAGACTTGGTAAAAGTTAGTGTTGAAGGCAATAATTAGCCAAAAAAGAATGATATATGTAAGAAAATAAGGATTGAAAAATTCAGGGTCAGATATATAGAAAACTACTCCAATGATAATGAGTATATCAATCAAGACGAATAGAGGCCTTATTAAATATGAATATCTATATTTTCTTAATGGCATTATTTATTTTCGAATTTTTTTATTTGTTTTTTTATATTAGATATAAATATTTCTTCACTAAATTTTTTTGCATGATTTCTAATCCAAATCGGATTAAAGTTTTGATGCTCCTTTTCAAAAAATTTTATAGTTTCTTCTATTGCTTCTATTTTTTGATTGTCAAAAAACAGACCTGATGATTCTTTTATATTATTACGGTTTTCTATAATGGTTTCTAATGCTCCTCCTTTTTTATATGCTATTACCGGAATTCCATATGCCATTACCTCTAACGGAATCATTCCAAAATCTTCTTCTCCAGGAAATAATAATGCTTTTGATCGTGCGAAGAAGTATTCAATTTCTTCCCAAGCGAGATTTCCCTTAAATGTTATATTTTTATTAGCTTTTTTTTCCAACTTTAACTTTTCAGACCCGTCACCAATAATTACTAATTGTTTTCCATTTTTGTTAAAAACATCAATCAGTAAATCTATTCTCTTATAAGGTGTTATAGCACCAAAACTTAAAAATATATCTTTTTCAGTGTCTGTAGGTAATGGTTTTGTAAATAAAACATCGGCAATCGGAGGATAAACTACTTCAGAATCCTTTTGATAGTATTTTTTTACACGATTAGCTACGTTTTTCGAATTTGACAAATACAAATTTACGTTATCTATTGTTGATTTATCATAGTTTTTAAGCCTATTAAGAAAAAAACTCAATAATGGTCTAAGTATCGGACTTACTGCGTTAACATAGGTTTCTTTATGGCTCCAACAATAACGCATTGGAGAGTGAATGTAACATATATGAGGTGTGTTGTTGCCGATATGAATACCTTTAGCGGGTCCTGATTCAGAAGAAATTATTAAGTCATATTTTCTTTTAAGTTTTAGAGATTTAATACCCAAAGGGTACAAGGGAAATACTTTTTGATATCGTTTTTTTAAAAAAGGAATGTTTAAGATGGAGGTATATATGGTTTGATTAACTAAAGAATTACCATATTTATTTTTATCGTAAAATAAAGTATATATATCAGCGTCTGGATAAATTTTTAAAAGTGATTCTACCACTTTTTCACCACCTCGGCGTGTAACAAACCAATAATGTATTATGGCTACTTTCATTAGCTGATTTCATCAATTTTTCTGTATGTACTTTGGGTATAAAAAAGCAAAGAAAAGAAGACAAAAAAGACTAACCCAACTTGTCTTTGTAAGTACGATTCTGTTAAACTTGAAATCATAAAAACAATTAAAAACCACCTAAAATAATAATTATTTGACGTAAATGCAGTTTTAATAAGGCTTCCTAATATTATTAAATAGATACAAATACCAACAATACCATATCTCAATACTATCTCTAAGTAATCATTATGTGCGTTATGTTTATTAATATATGACTCACTCATTATTGGTCTTTCTTTTTGTAATAATTCGATACCGCCATCGGCTCCCACACCCCAAATGACATTGGATGAAATTACCTTAACAACACTTTTCCAATTTACTTCTCTAACTGGATCTTTTTTTGAAATAATTTTTTGTGCTCGATAAACTATATTTTCAGAACCTCTAATTCGCTTCTGATCATCAAGATGTTTCAATAAAAGAAAAGAAGAAATTATCCCTATAATCACTAGAATAGAACCAAATAATTTAGTCTTTTTTGAATTTTCACTGCATAAAAATTGAACTATAAAAAATAAAATTAAAATTAAAATAGCCATAATGCCAGATAACAAAAACAAAGATAAAATTAAAATAGCCATTAGTGAATATCTTATAATAATGTTACTTCTTTTTCTAAAGGGAATTTTTATTTTATAGCTGCATATTATTAGAAAAACAACTAATAAAGCCAAATATGGTACATGGATTTCATAAATACTGTTTCTTATAAAATTTTCTCTAATAACATTACTCCAATCCATACTTTCAAATATTGATTTTCTAATAATATTAAAATAAGAATTAATTAAGTTCAATAGTACGGCAATAAGAAGACCTGAATAGGCAATTTTTATTTCAATTTCGTTGATTTTATTTTTTAGATTAACAAAAGTAATGGGTACTATAAGAAATAGGATATTACTTGTAACTACCTTTATTGCTAACTCCTTATTATTTGAATAGTAAATTGAAATAGACTGTACTATAAAAAAAAGCAAGTAAAAAAGATAAACTTTTTTATTACTGATGTACGTTAAAAAATAATCCTTTTTAAAATAAATAAAAGAGTATAAGAATAGAGCGGCCAATGAAATGCTATTAAAAGCAAAAGAAAATGGCAAACTAAATGCAACTAAAAAAAGTAACAACATTAATCCTATGCTACTTTTATTTTGATCTAAAATATCCTTCATAGCGTCCTTTAAAACCTTCTTTAAAGTATAAAAACATGAACCTGTTAAAAAAAACTAAGCCTTTTAGCATTCCAATAATATAGATAAATAAATAATATAAAATTGCCCTTTTGCCAAAATTGTGCTTTTTCAAGAAATACCCTCTTCCTTTTCCATACTGATAACTTCTAATAGTTGTTTTCAGATTGTATTTTTTTACAGGGTTAGGGTGAAATATATAAAATTGTGGACAATAATTAAACGATAGACCTTCTTTAATTAATCTCAAAATAAAATCAGGCCCTTCATCTGACCAATACGGTGAATTTGGAGAGCCAACTCCCATGTCAGGGTCAAATAAAACATTTTTTATTTTATTTTTTCTAACGATAATTCCAAATTCCACAACTGTTTTTAGAATGTTTTTTCTTTGAATAGGTTGAGATTTTGAAGACATCAATATTGAAATAGCCTTTCCATCAAATCGGTCTTTTGAAGTAGTGACAATTCCATCAAAACTATTATTTTTAAAATAGGTATAAATATCTTCCAAAAAAGTAATATTAAATTCACAATCATCATCTGGAAATGATAATAATTCTCCTTTGGCTTGTTTAATACCTATATTTCTGGCGTTAGAAGCACCTTTAATATCAGATTTAATATGTTTTAAAGATAATAACTCAAAATACTTCCTAAGGTTTTCATCTAAAATAGCTTCTTCATTTTGATCAATTAATAAAACCTCAAAATCTTTAAATGATTGATTTGTTAGAGAATCTAACATTAATAAAGGTTCTTTTATTCTATTTAAAGTAGAGATTATGATTGATAATTTCATTTATAAAGATTCTTTATTTAACTCTAATGATCCTATAGAAACAGCAAGTCCTATATATAACCAAAAGTATTGTGAATGGTAAATAAATCCAGAAAGTTGAGAATCAATTAAAATCAAAATAAAACTTTCAATTGCTGCTTTAAAAAGTGGCCTAATATTTTTATCTACTTTTTTAATTTTAACATGTAGTTTTATAAAGATATTGTACAATAGAATTAAAAAAGGAATTGCTCCTAATAATCCAAAGTTAACAAGTAAATTAATTATAAAATCATAGGTTGGAAAAACACCCCAACCCAATCCTAAAATTGGATAATCTAAAAAATAGAAGACACCATAGTGAACTGTTTTAAATCGTTCTATTCCCGAATATGTTCCAGAAATATTAATTAAATATTTAATTGAAAATATAAAAAAGGTCAATACCAATATCGAATAGAGACTAACCAAAAAATATTTACTTTTAAGTGTAAATAACCGCATACTATTTTTTAATAATAAACCAATTATAATAAAAAAACCTAATACTCCTGTTGTAGTTATTGCTAACGGTAACGTGATAATTGATAATAAGTACATTCTTTTATGAAAAGTTTTGTCAAAAATAAAGGTTTTATTTTGTTGTGAAAACCAATAAAAGTAGGGGGTTGTTGGAATTAATATCTGGGCAAAATAAGATGCTTCCATAGTAACACTTGACATTCTAGGATACCCATTAAAAGATTCAATCCCGAGTTTATTCATCCCAATTTGATTAAAAAATTGAGGATAAGGAATTCCTAAAAAATATGTTAAGTCTCCAAACCATCCCCAAAAAATCATAAACGTTATACCAGCTAATAATAACTTTAAAACCTTTTTTATGTCTGATATTGTCTTATAAGTATCACTTACAACAATGACAACTAGCAGTCCAATTAAAAAATAGATGGTTTGTGTTACCCACTGCATACTTGGATATAGAGCTTCTTCTTTAGCCCAATAGATACTTTCTTTATACCTATCTAGAACCATATATTTTCCATCAATTATGTAAGGCATTATTTGTGAAAATATTGCAATAAAACCTATCACAATTAACCAATTAATTATGTTTTTTTTACTTTTTGAAATCGTAAATTTTGATTGCAAAGATTTATTTATAAAATAAGATATAGCTGCAAAAACAAATAAAATGAAAGGTAAATTTATTGCTGTAGAATCATGCGTAGAAAATACCACTGTAGCATTAAAAGGAATAAAAAAGACAAAAGCGTCTATATATTTAAATTCCTTTTTAAATATTACAATAAAAGTAATTACAACTATAATAATAAATACAAACCAATTAATATTCATATATCAAATGCTCCATCGCTTTTTTTTTCCTAAAAATATTTTTCTGTAATAATCTGCCATTCTCTTAGCAAAATTATCTCCAAAAATTGAACTTATTATGATAAGTCCTCTCACTCTAATTTCCCACAAAAACAATTCTCTAGAAAATGTTAAAATACCATTTAATTTTCTTGCCTTATGGTTCTCTTTAACAATCGTTAACCTATTATTTAGACTTCCGCTGACTCCTCCTTCTCTCATCACTATAAGTGATGTGTCAACAAAGAATGCGTTATTGTTTGGGTCTTTTAGTTCCCTCAATAGAAATTCGTAGTCTCCAGCAATTTTAAAAGACTCATTAAAGGTTCCGTGTTGTTTAAATAAATCTTTATGATGAAAACATCCGCTATGGCCAATATTCATAGTATAAGTAAATCTACTTTTTTGCAAAGGCCATGGTTTTCCAGCAATTTCTACTAATTGATTATTAAATGTTACATGTTCAATTTTACCGTAAACATATTTATAATTTTGCTCTATTGATTGATTTAAATATGGAATCATTTCTTCAAAAACCATATTATTTTTGAAATAATCATCTGCTCCAATAAAAACGATCCAATCGCCATGAATCATTTTGAGTGCTTTATTCCAGGCACAGTAAATACCATCGTCAGGTTCGCTCAGGTATTTATATCTTATTTTTCTGTCATTAAATTTATCTTTATAAGCTTCAATTAAATCTAATGTTTTATCTTTTGAATTTCCATCAACTATGACATATTCAAAATTAGTATAAGTTTGATTTAAAATGGAATTGATAGTATCTTTTATTGTACCCTCATTATTATAAGATGCCGTAATTATAGAAATTAGAGGTTTGATATTCATAATGACTTGATTGAAAATTAAAGTGCAGTTTATATATACTATCTGTTTTTTTTACTTAAAATTGAAAACACTTGAATAGGCATTGCAACTGCATAAATGGAAATACTGATAACTGTCGCAAGTATGATCCCACTATTACCCAAATCAAAATATTTTACAAAAATGATTGATAATGGTATATTAATAATAGCGGCGGAAATAGATACAATTAATTGAATTTTAATCTTTCCAATACCATTTAGAAAAGTAATATAAATTTCGCCGAAAATTCTGACAATAACGAACAAACCCATAAAAAGTAATAATTTTGGATCATAAAAGATGTCTTCATTAATCCAAATTGCTAGTATTTCAGGTCCGAGATATATTGTTAATGCAACAAATAAAATTAAAAATATGAACAAAACATTTAACTTAAGCATCATTTTTTTAATCCATTTAAAGTCTTTTTTATGATAAGCGTCTGTGTACAAAGCCCATAAAGGAGCGTGAATGATAGTGCTAACAATTAAAAATAGCTGAAACAGTTTAAAAGCATTGTTATAAGAAGTTACTTCTGTTGGTCCTAACAGAATAATTACCAATAAATTGTCAGTGGAAAGAATAATTAAAACACAAATTTGGATAATAAAAAAACCTACACTAATCCTGCTAAGCTCTTTAATTTTTTGAAATTTAAAATTTTTAATTGAAAAAGTATATTCATTTTTATTTTTAAAGAATATATAAGTGAAAATAATGCAAATTAAAATATTAGATGCACCGTAAATAATTGAGGTTGTAATTAATGAAGATTTAGAATAATGGAAAAATAAATAAAGTAATAATAAAACTAATCCGTTATAAAACATCATTGAAAGTTCCACAATGGAAGATTTTTGCAATGCATAGAAAAACTGCTTATAGATGCTTAGAATAAATATAATTGCAAATGATATTAAAGTAATAAAAAATAGTGTTTTTATATACCATTCTTCAAGAGGAATGTTTAAAAGATTACCCAGATTTATAAAATAAATCAATAAACTTGAAATTAAAAAAAACACAATTGCAATAAAGGCTAAAGATATATATGAGGTAGTAATATATTCATTAACTTCATTTTCTTTTTTTAGGAAAGCAATTGTTAATTTATTTTTTAAACCATTATTTAATCCCAAGTCTAATAAGTAAATCCATCCAAATATTGAATATACTGTAATCCATATTCCATAGTAATCAACGCCTAAAGCTTCTATTAATAAAGGAACAGATAGGTAAACAAAAAGAACCGAAATTAATTTAAAGAAAAAAATATAAGTAATATTTTTTTTTAAGATGCTGTTTTTTTCATCCAAAATGAATCTAAATTTTTAGAAATTTAAAATTATTTGTACCAAATATTAGGTAATACGATGCTCTTATTATTTGTATTATCAAAATCCAGTTTGTTTGGGATTTCAATAGCATCACTGAGAATGGTTATACGATCTTTTCTTAGAAAAGTAAATTCGGCAATTCTAGGTATTCCTATACCTTTTAGAGTGTCTATACCGTATTGATTGTTCGGATGTATATGTACACAAACATGTGTATCTAAGAGCTTTGTAAAAACGGCTTGGGCTATCCTAAAGAACTCTTTGTTCCATAGTTTATTTAATTCATGAAATTCTATAACAATAATTCTAAACCTATTCATTAATTCGTTAGACATGCCCAGTATAGAAGAATATTCGTGACCCTCAATATCCATTTGTAATAGTAAATCAGAGTTAGCATTTGTATTTACAGAATTAACCCAGCTGTCCATTGTTATATAGTCATCATTATTGATTGGACCAATAAATTTTTTCAGAAAATGATAATTATCTTGAGAAATTTCTAAATTAGGTCTATCTACTGACTTATCAGCTAAATAAATTTGCATCCCTTTATTATAACACTCTTGTTCAAAGTCACTTATTAAATCAACTCCTGGAGAAAAGCAAGCATCTATATTTTCTAAATCATCGGGTACTAAATATCCACCATCACCTTCAGGTCCCAGTCTAATGAGTTCAAAATTTGTTTTTTGTGGTTTTAAATCTTTAATGAAAGAAATTAATTCATTTTTACTAACAGAAAAACCTGCATTCATTCCTGCAACACTAAATAGAAATTTAAAAAAAGTATTTAATATTATCATTTTAATAGATAGCCTATTTTAACCAATATTGATTGTTTACTTTGTCTTGTCTATGTATGGCCTTATTTGGATTAAAGTTCAAAGGCCAAATACTTAGTTTAAAATTATGCTTGAAATTTCTAATTTCATCGAGGTGAAGCTTAATTTTTATAATTCTTTAAATACTTATTCAATTGCCTAAACAATATAAAAAATAGCATTAATAAACCAAAGCCTATTCCTAAGAGAAATGTATTTTTTTTAAATAGACTACTTTCCTTTACCCCGACTTTACTAAATGAGGAAACCACATTCAAAATGTCTGTAGTTTCAGCTTTTGCTTTATTATTACTAATTAAATCTTTATTTAACTTTAAGCTTTCACTAAATAGTTCAAGTTCATTGGTTTTTTTTGAGCCTTGGGCTAGTGTAATATTAGTTCCTGTTTCGGCTTTTTTAGCTTCTGTAATTAAGACTTCGTTGTATATATTTCTTAATGTGTCTACTTCACTTAAAGATTTGACTAAGACCTTTTCATTTTGAAGTAAATTTTGATCGTTTATCTTTTTTTGGTTATTAAAATACGGGTTACTTTCAACTGAATTCACAATTGGAGTACTCAATTTATCAAAAATACTATTGCTTAAAGATTTAACCTTTATTTGATGGTACTTATAATCGTAATCTGTAAACCCTTGTTTAAATTCTTTAAAGTCAATCCTGCTCACTGTGGCAGTATCTACTTCATTAACAAATTTATCAAAAAGTTCATATTTTTCATTTTCATTTCTGATTGGGTTAATATAAAACCCTTTTAATTTAACAGCTTCACTTACCGTAATATCCAACGCTTCTGCTAATAAAACAGAATCTTTTTGTTTTACCAATTCATTATAAAACTCTATGTTTTTATACAATTGTTGAGCACTATTAAAATTGTGTTCTACAATCATTGTAGAGGAAAATTGTTTTGGATTGTTAAAGTCTAAGATAAACCCAACAATAGCCCCTAAAACAATAGCCAAACCTAATTTTATGGAATTATTTCTAATAAATACTAAGGCCAGAATAAGCAAATTAAACAAGCTCATAAAAAATTGACCAATAGCTTTAAAAAGGTTTTGAAATCCTTTACCAATAGCTTTAAAAAGATTGCCTAAATCTACCTCTTCGTCTTTCTGTATATTTTGTTGACTCATGTTGTACTTAATTTAAGCTGAAAAAATTTGTTCTAAAATTTTTTGGGTTATCGCATAGGTTGGTCTAACGCCAGTTGTGCCCAAACCACCAGAGGCAAGAGTACCACCAGTTTCTAACGGATTATCAGAGGCGTAATATGCATATCTAACTTTTACATTTTCTGATATGTTTCCTCTTATTTTTGAAGCTGATTGTATCGCTTTTTGATAGTGTGCACCTTCCATTTCTAATCCAATTGCCCTCCAGGTAGAATTATGGAAAAATTCTAATAAATCTCTATTTTGTAAAGAAGTTCCTAAAACGGTAACCATTGACCCTTCATAAACATTAAGACCAAAACCTTCTAAATCTTCTTTTTTAAGCTCATTTGTAAATGGATAATTATCTGCTGTTCCTTCAAAAATATGAGCAGAAGGAATCATGATATCTCCTTTTCCACCTTGTAAGATACCTGCTTTACCCATTATTGAAACAGATTCCACATTTAAATGGTGTATTTTTTCCTTTTTACAAATGAAAGGTTTTAACAATTCGTCTAACGTTTCAAATGCTTGTTCTCCAAAGGCATAATCCATTACTATGATAATTGGTTTTGTTGCTTCAGATAATTCTTTTGAAAATGAATATTTAGAACCTTTAAAATTAATTTTTGCGGTATCAATAATTTGAACATTAATATTTGTTCCAGAAGTGTCCTTTACATATATTAAACCGTTCTGCGATGCATGTTCTTTTACTTTTTTTTGTAAAGAAGCGTTTGTTTTTTTACTAAGCAATTCAAATAAAGCGATTCCTTCATTTAATTTAGCCTCTTTAGATAAAGTTATTGGAGCGTAAATAGAATTCATAACACTATGCATATTTGCACTAATAATATGAATAGGTCTTTTGATTAAATTATTTTTATCTAAAACTTCCTTTATGCTGTTTGCCCACTTGTCTCCATAAATATGATGACCGATGCGTTCGCGAAGTGAAGTGCTAAAAACAATTGTTCTTTTTTTGTTTAATAAGGTTTCATTAAGTGCCAATTTACCCATCCAAAAAATACAATTGAAGAATTTATTAGGGTTTTCTTTAGTTGCAAAACTTTGAGCTATTTGCTTAACTTCTATAAAAGTTCTTCCCAAAATGTTGGCCAAATGGGTAATCAGAACTTCTCTCTCATTATCTGATAATTCTTTATTATTTAGTACAACCTCTTCCAAATGCATCCATTCCCTGATGGTTATACCTTCTTCGTCAATAAGTATGTTATTTTTTATTTTGTGAGATTCTATAAATAAGAAAGTCAAGTGCGTTAATACATCATAAATATCAGAACGCCCTCGCGTAATTTCAATATTCATTTGATCTTTATCGATTCTGTAGCAGTTTCTCCGTCTTTTTTCAGGTATAATTGGTGTGTAATGAGAATCTTTATAACCTTCGTCTGAAGTTAGATTGATAAATTGACATTCTTCAATCCCCTCAGGTAATCTTTCGATTACATATAATAGTCCATCAAGTTCGGTATTTACATCTGCAATAGAACCGTATATTTCTGGTCTTAAGAGCAGTAAAGATTCTCTTAAGGTTTGCCCAGAAACACCCATGGGTTTGTAAAATCCACGGTTGAACAAATGCCGCATAGCGGTATACATACGTTCAATAGCGTTTGAAGATTCTTGAGATTTGGTTGGCTTTAAAGTATTCATTCAAATATATATTTGAACAAAGATACCAAAATACTTACTAAAAAATTATTTTAAAAGATTTTGATATTTATTTTCATCATTCAAGATTTGCAGGGCTTCAATAATTCCCTTATCATGATATGCTTTATGAATGTATTCTCCTTTTTTGTAATAGTATCGCCTTACAATTTCATTGGTTAATGCATCTTTAATTTCAGGTTCATTTTGTGATAATTCTTTAATTTTTTCACTATTAATCTTTGCAATCAAATTTTGATATTCTTTATCTATACTCTCACTATAACCGTCTTTTTCAGCCGTTTTTAAAGCATCTGATAATTTGTTATCTGTTTCCGTTTGAAAAGCATCTTTATTTTCGATTAGATAATTGATAAAATCTTGATAATCTGAATCTTTAAGATTAAACGTTTCCGTATCATCAATACTTTTATTTTTGTTTGTAAAAGTGTTGGCAAACATAAAAATAGCATCAGATTCTAATAATGCATGGGTAGCATTGGTTCTTTCTGTTTTAGATAGTTTAATATCAGGTTCTATTCCACCACCGTCATAAACGGTTCTGCCATTCGAAGTTTTAAATGCATTTCGTTTAATTTCTGAAAATTTTGGAATTTCACCATCTTTATTTTTGTGAGTATAATCTAATTCTTGAATACATCTTCCGCTAGGCGTATAGTATTTTGATATAGTTAATTTTAGCTGTGTTCCATAGGTTAATTTTCTGTAACGCTGCACTAAACCTTTTCCAAAAGAACGTTCACCAATAATAACTGCCCGATCTAAATCTTGTAAAGAGCCAGCAACAATTTCAGAGGCTGACGCAGAATATCGGTCTATTAAAACTGCAATAGGAATATCTAAATCTATAGGCTCTCTTTTCGTTTTATATGTGTCACTCCACTTTTTTACTTTAGCTTTGGTAGTCACAACTACTTCATTTTTTGGAACAAAAAAGTTCGTTATTTCAACGGCTTCATTTAGCAAACCTCCACCATTTCCTCTAATATCTAAAACCAATTTAGTCATTCCTTGAGATTTCAAATCCTCAAAGGCAGCTTTTACACTAGAAGACGCTTTTGAGTTAAACTTAATAAATGAAATATAACCAACTTGGTCATCTAACATTCTGTAGTAGGGAACAGGGTCAAATTCATTAGCCTCTCTGATTATAGTAGCGGTGAAAGTTTTGTCTTGCCTTTTTAATTCTAAACTAACTTTAGAGTTAGGGTTGCCATTAAGCATTGACATGGCATCTATCGCAGGGATTTTGCTAAGTGCAAGTTCATTTATTTTTATAATTTGATCACCAGTTTTTAATCCAGCTTTGTCTGCTGCAGCATCCTCATAGGCTTCAGCTATATACAATTTATTGTCAATTATTTTCGTACTGGCACCAATTCCTCCGTTATCAGATGCGGCATTTATTCTTGCTTTTTCTACACCTTGCTCGTCATAAAACCGAGTATAGGGGTCTAATTCATTTAACATGTGGTCTATTGCAGCTTCTGTTAATTCGGCAGGATTAGTTTCATCTATATAATACATATTTAATTCTTTGAACAATGTAGTATAGATTTCTATTTGTTTGGCGACTTCAAAAAAGTCAGATTTATAACCAACTGATACTGTTAAAACAGTAATCAATACAGTAATAATTCCTAATTGTTTAACTCTCTTCATGCTGGCAAGACTTGATTTTATCAGATAACCTTTTTAATAAAAGTATTAATTTTTCTTCTATTTCAACGTATTTTAACTCGTTTTCGTCTAAATAGGTAAACATAATAATATGCTTTTCTTCAATGTTACTATATAAAATATGCTTGTTTTTGCGATAAGCCTCTCTCATCAGGCGTTTAATTCTGTTTCTATCCACTGCTTTTTTAAACCTACGCTTTGGGGCTGAGAAGGCCACTTTTATTGGGTAATTAGAAGAATGTTCTGATTTTAAATATACCAAACGCAGGGGGAATTTTGATAAGGATTTCCCTTTTTCAAATAGTTCTCCAATCAGGATTTTGCTTTTCAGCTTTTCTTCGTTTTTTAATGAATATTTCAGGCGATTTAGTTTTTGAAATTAATAAATAACTAGTTAATTAAAATTTAAGAGCAAATGTTTTTAAGTTGTTGCAGTTGTTCTCACATTAAGATTTTACGATTACCTTTAAAGTAGTAATGTTTTAAAGTATGTTAAGTTTATATCATATAAACAAATGTAGTCAATAAACTATTTAGAAAAAAACACAATAAAATGACTTAAATCGTTATTTTTGAATACTAAATATTAAGAATATGTCACAAGATTTATTTCAAGCCCCAGATTATTACCAATTGGATGATTTATTAACCGATGAACATAAATTGGTTAGGGAAGCTGCTAGAGAGTGGGTAAAGCGAGAAATTTCACCAATTATAGAAGATTATGCTCAAAAAGCGGAATTCCCAACTCAAATTATTAAAGGATTGGCTGAAATAGGTGCTTTTGGACCTTATATTCCTGAAGAGTATGGAGGAGCAGGTTTAGACCAAATTTCTTACGGACTAATTATGCAGGAAATAGAGCGTGGTGATTCTGGTGTACGCTCAACTGCATCTGTACAATCTTCTTTAGTGATGTATCCTATTTGGCAATATGGTAACGAAGCTCAATGTCAAAAATATTTACCCAAATTAGCTTCTGGTGAATTTATGGGATGTTTTGGACTTACAGAACCAGACCATGGATCGAATCCTTCAGGTATGGTGACTAATTTTAAAGATAAAGGAGATCATTATTTGCTAAATGGAGCAAAAATGTGGATTTCAAATGCACCATTTGCAGATATTGCAGTAGTTTGGGCTAAGGATGAATCGGGTAGAATTCACGGACTTGTCGTAGAACGTGGTATGGAAGGGTTTACAACACCAACAACACATAATAAATGGTCCTTAAGAGCTTCTGCTACCGGAGAATTGATTTTTGATAATGTAAAAGTCCCAAAAGAGAATTTATTGCCAAAAAAATCTGGACTTGGAGCACCATTAGGTTGCTTGGATTCCGCTAGATTTGGAATTGCTTGGGGAGCCATTGGAGCCGCAATGGATTGTTATGATACAGCCTTGAGATATTCGAAAGAACGTATGCAATTTGGTAAACCCATTGGAGCATTTCAATTGCAACAGAAAAAGTTGGCTGAAATGATTACCGAAATTACAAAAGCACAATTATTGGCTTGGCGATTAGGTGTATTACGTAATGAAGGAAAAGCAACCTCAGCACAAATATCTATGGCAAAACGAAATAACGTTGATATGGCTTTAAAAATAACTAGAGAAGCGAGACAAATGCTTGGAGGTATGGGAATAACAGGTGAATACTCTATTATGAGACATATGATGAATTTAGAATCTGTAATTACTTATGAAGGTACGCATGATATTCATTTGTTAATTACAGGGCTAGATGTGACCGGACTGAATGCTTTTAAATAAAAAATTTTATATTTACCTATGCGATATATTTTAATACTTATAATACTCTTTATTTATTACCCATCAAATGGACAAACCATTATTTCTGAAAAAGGACATCCGGAACATGTTATTGTAGGAGCAATAATTGGTGGAGGTACATCTTATTTGGTGTATAGAAAAACAAATAACAAATTAAAAGCTTGGCTAATAGGTGCTGCAACAGCTTCAGCTTTTGGGTATTTAAAGGAGGTTGTTGATCCTAAATGGTTTAATGGTACAAGAAGTAAAAAAGACTTTCAATATAGTGTGCTAGGTGGAGTAATTGGTGCTAGTATAGTTATTCCTTTAAAACGAAGAAAGCCAAAAAAAACTCCAAATATTGACGCAGCTTTTAATCAACAATATTCAGCTTACAATTAATGGAATATTTAAATATGTACTATTCGTACATTTCCTTATAATAATCTTTATAAGCACCCGAAGTAACATTGTTCAGCCATTGTTCGTTTTTTAAATACCAATCAATGGTTTTAGACAAGCCTTCTTCGAAAGTTACCGAAGGTTTCCAACCTAGTTCTTTATTAAGTTTTGTTGCGTCAATAGCATAGCGTTTATCGTGACCCGCTCTATCTTTTACAAAAGTGATTAATTTTGCTGATGTTCCCTCAGGTTGATTTAATTTTATATCCATTTGCTCACACAATACCTTAATTAAGTTCAGGTTTGTCCACTCATTAAATCCACCAATATTATACGTATCAGCAAGTTTACCCTTATGAAATATTAAATCGATTGCTTTGGCATGATCTTCAACAAAAAGCCAATCTCTTGTGTAATTTCCATCACCGTAAACTGGTAAATTTTTACCCGTTCTAATATTATGAATAAACAACGGAATAAGCTTTTCAGGAAATTGATTTGCACCATAATTATTAGAACAATTGCTTATTACAAAAGGTAATTTATAGGTGTTTCCAAATGATCGAACTACATGGTCAGATGCTGCCTTAGAAGCGGCATAAGGTGATTGTGGGTCGTAAGATGTGGTTTCAGTAAACAATCCTGTTTTACCTAAGGAACCGTATACTTCATCAGTAGAAACATGATAGAATAATTTATCCTCGAAATTGTCTTTCCACAAATCGCGAAAAGCATTTAATAAATTAGCAGTTCCCAACACATTTGTCTCAATAAAATCATTGGGATTGGTAATGGATCTATCAACATGACTTTCAGCAGCCAAGTGAATTACCCCGTCAAATTTATGCTCTTGAAAAAGAGTATTAATAAAGTCTATATCCTTAATATTTCCTTTAACAAAAGTATAATTTGGAGCATCAGAAATATCAGCGATATTTTCTAAATTTCCCGCATAGGTCAATGCATCTAAATTATAAATATGATACTTAGGATAATTAGTAACGAATAGTCTAACAACGTGAGCTCCAATAAATCCAGCTCCTCCAGTAATTAATATGTTTTTCATGTCTATGTCTTTTCCGCGTAGACGGATTTTTTTTTAATTTACTTAAAATTTTATTTCAAGGTCTCTTGCCAATTCCAAGCAGATGCCAATGCATCTTCTAAGCTGAGTTCAGCTTTCCATTTTAACTCACTTTGAGCATAAGTGGTATCTGCGTAAGCTTCTGTAATATCACCTTCGCGACGTTCAACAATTTTATAGTTTAATTTTTTATTAGTAGCCTTTTCAAACGCTTTTATAACTTCTAAAACAGAACTACCTTTACCAGTGCCAATATTAAAAACTTCAAAATTTGATTTATTATCACCTTTCAATAATCTTTTCATAGCTACCGTATGAGCTTTTGCCAAATCAACCACATGAATATAATCACGTACTGCGGTACCATCTGGAGTTGGGTAATCACCACCAAAAACAGAAAGTTCTTTTCTCATTCCAGCTGCTGTTTGCGTTACATAAGGAATTAAATTTTGTGGTACTCCTATAGGTAACTCTCCTATTTTAGTTGTTTTATGAGCTCCAATAGGATTAAAATAACGTAACGCAATGGCGTTTAAATTAGAAACTTTAGAGGCATCAGAAATAATTTCTTCTCCAATCTGTTTCGTGTTCCCATAAGGAGATTCCGCAGTTTTGAACGGAGCACTTTCAGTAATTGGCATAGTGTCAGCTTGACCATAAACGGTACATGAAGAACTAAAAATAAAATTATTCACCTTATTTGCAGTCATTTCTTCCAACAAATAAATTAATGTTGAAATATTGTTGTGATAATATTTCAAAGGTTTTTCAACACTTTCACCAACTGCTTTGGAGGCAGCGAAATGAATAACACCTTCTATGTCTTTGTGCTTCATAAAAAATTGCTGAATGGAAGGCTTGTCCTTTAAATCTAACTTTTCAAATAATGGTTTTTTATCTGTAATTGAAATAATTTTATCTAAAACATCAATTGTGGTATTAGAAAGATCATCAATTATTACAACTTCAAAACCTTCATTTTGTAGCTCAACAACAGTATGCGAACCTATAAAACCAAGACCTCCGGTAACTAATATTTTACTCATATTTTACTTTTATAATTTAACAATTTTTCTTCCAACTGACTCATAATGAAATCCATTATGCTTCATGGCTTCTAAATCAAACATATTTCTACCGTCAAAAATGATAGGGTTTTTTAAAAGTTTTTTAATTTTATCAAAACTTGGCTGCGTAAATTCGCTCCATTCAGTACAGATTAATAAGCAATCTGCATCTTCTAAAATATCATAGGCATTTTTTCCAAATTTGATTTTATCACCATAGATACGCTCGATGTTTGGCATAGCTTCAGGGTCATAGGCTGTAATTTCAACATCTTGTAATAACAATTCGTTAATAACATCTATAGCTGGTGCTTCCCTTACATCATCTGTATTGGGTTTAAATGCTAATCCCCATATGGCAACTTTTTTACCTTTTAAGTTGTTATTAAAATAACGAGATACTTTAGGGACTAAAGACTTTTTTTGTTGGACGTTGACATCCAAAACTGATTTTAAAATTTTAAAATCGTAATTGGCTTCATCACTAGATTTTACCAACGCATTTACATCTTTCGGAAAACAAGAACCTCCGTAACCTATACCTGGGTATAAAAACCGGTTTCCAATTCGTGAATCTGAACCCATACCAATTCTTACCATATCAACATCTGAGCCTATGATTTCGCAGAGATTCGCAACCTCATTCATAAAGGTAATCTTAGTTGCTAAAAAACAGTTAGAAGCATATTTTGTAAGCTCTGAAGAACGTTCATCCATAAAGATGATAGGTCGTTTTGTGCTAATAAAAGGCTTGTATAATTTTGATAAAATTGATTTCGCCTTTTTACTTTTTGAACCAATAATTATACGCTCAGGTTCCATAAAATCTTTTACAGCATAACCTTCACGCAAAAATTCAGGATTTGAAACTACATCAAACGCTACATTAGTATGACTAGAAATGATGTCTTTAACAATATCAGATGTACCTACAGGTACCGTACTTTTATTAATGATTACTTTATAACCTTTTATCATTTTGCCCAAATCATGGGCAACACCTTTAACATAAGATAAATCAGCAGATCCATCTTCGTCTTGCGGCGTAGGTAATGCTAAAAATATAACTGATGAATTTTGAATTGCTTCTTTTAAATTTGTGGTAAAGTGTAATCTATCCCCTACAATATTTTTATTGAAAAGTTCTTCTAAATTAGGTTCATAAATAGGAATTTTACCATTTTTCATGGCCTTTACTTTGTCTTCATCAATATCAACACAAGTAACATTGTTACCCATATCTGCTAGACAAGTTCCTGTTACTAAACCTACATAGCCAGTCCCAATAACCGTTAAATTCATGCTTATTTATTTATAAAATTCAATATCGTCTTGGCAATAAAATCTTGTTGATCTTCTTCTAACTCCGTATGCATAGGTAAAGAAATAACCGATTTTATCAATTCATTAGTAACTGGAAAATCTGCTTCATTATAACGCTCATCGGCATATGCTTTTTGACTGTGCAAAGGCACTGGATAATAAATAGCACAAGGTATATTGTTATCTAATAAATGCTGGTGCAATGCATTTCTATCAACATCAATTACCCTTAAGGTATACTGATGGAAAACATGACAATTACAGGTGTCGCAAATCTCATTTCCATTTTTATTACAGTTATAAGTCACTGAAGGAGTAATGATATTTTTAGAAGCTTTAAAGGCATTATTGTAATATTTAGCAGCATTTCTTCTGGCATTACAATAGGCATCTAAATGTGGTAATTTGGCACTTAGTACCACAGCTTGAATACTGTCTAAACGTGAATTTACACCTACTTCATCATGATAATAACGTTGGTACATTCCATGATTTACAATTCCACGTAATTTATGAGCTAAATCGTCATCATTAGTAAAAATAGCACCACCATCACCATAACAACCTAAATTTTTAGATGGAAAAAACGAAGTTGTTCCTACGTTTCCAATAGTTCCTGCTTTTTGTTTTGTACCATTAGCAAAAGTATAATCTGCACCAATCGCTTGAGCGTTGTCTTCGATTACATATAAGTTATGTTCTTTAGCTACTTCTAAAATTGCTTCCATGTTTGCACACTGTCCAAATAAATGAACCGGAACAATAGCCTTTGTTTTTGGAGTGATGGCTTTTTTAAGAGCTTCGATATCAATGTTAAAAGTTTCTGCCTCAACATCAACTAATACAGGTGTTAATTTTAATAATGCAATAACTTCAACAGTTGCGGCAAAAGTAAAATCAGCTGTAATTACTTCATCTCCTTGCTCAAGACCTAAACCCATCATGGCAATTTGTAAGGCGTCCGTGCCATTGGCACATGGAATTACATGCTTAACGTCGAGGTACTCTTCTAATTCTTGTTGAAATTGTTTTACTTCGGGTCCATTGATAAATGAGGTGTTATCAATTACTTTTTGAATAGATGTATCTATTTGCCCTTTAATTCTTTTATATTGACTTTTTAAGTCAACCATTTCAATTGGTTTCATTCGCTATGGTTTTTAACAATAAACGCACAAAATTACAAATTATTTAACGCCTAATCTTACAAATTCATATTTTAGCCAAATCTTATGTATTTTTTATATAACATAGCGGTTTATATTGCAGCTTTTTTGCTTAAAATTATTGCAATTTTTAATAAAAAGATTGCTCTTTTTGTTGAAGGTAGAAAGGATGTTTTTGTTCAGTTACAAAATAGTTTTGGATCTGATAGCAAAGTTGTGTGGTTTCACTGTGCGTCTTTGGGAGAATTTGAACAAGGAAGACCAATCATAGAAAAAATACAAATACAAACTACAAATTCAGAATCACAATTTTTTGGATCTAAAATATTAGTTACTTTTTTTTCGCCTTCAGGTTATGAGGTTAGAAAAAATTATGAAGTAGCTGACGTGGTTACTTATTTACCTTTAGATACCAAAACGAATGTAAGAAGGTTTGTAGAAATTGTAGACCCTATCATAGCAGTATTTGTAAAATACGAGTTCTGGCCGAATTTATTGAAAGAACTTAGAAAAAAACAGATAAAGACTATTTTGGTTTCGGGCATTTTTAGAGAAAATCAATCATTTTTTAAAGGTTATGGAGGATGGATGCGAAAATCACTACAAACTTTTGATCACTTTTTCGTACAAAACAATGAATCTGTAAAATTATTGAATAAAATAGGGTTCAACAACACGACGCTTTCTGGAGACACAAGATTTGACAGAGTTTATGAAATTACGAAGCAAGAAATTGACATTAGTTTTGCTGAGAAATTTAAAAATAATAAAACAACTTTGGTGGCCGGTAGTACTTGGCCTAAGGATGAAGCATTGTTGGTTAGTTTTATTAATAACGAATCAAATGAGAATCAAAAATTTATCATAGCACCGCACAATATCAATATACAAGGAATTGATAAATTAAAACAAAGCATAAACAAAAAAGTACTATTGTATTCAGAAATGGAGAATAAGGATTTACGTGAATTTCAGGTATTAATTATTGATACTATAGGAATTCTAACTAAGATTTATAACTATAGTGATATTGCATATGTTGGAGGTGGATTTGGAAGTGGAATTCATAATGTACTGGAACCAGCGACTTTCGGAGTGCCAATAATTATTGGCCCAAATTATCATAAATTTAATGAAGCAAAAGATTTACTTCAGCTTGAGGCATGTGTGTCTATTCAAAATTCGGAAGAGCTTGATACTGCACTAACTTTATTATTTAGCGATGACGATTTTCGTAAAAATAAAGGTAATATTGCCAAAGAGTATATTTTGAATAATATTGGGTCTACCCAAAAAATTATGAAATACATCAATAACTAATTTTCTGAACATCATGATTAAAGAAAAATTAACATCTTATTTTAATGTAGTTTTTGAGGAGGCACTTGTTGATGAAATCGTCAAAGTAGGTGTCTATAGTAAGGTAAGGGAAAACGAACTTTTGTTGGATTTAGGTGATAAGTTTGATAAGATTCCTTTGATACTATCAGGTGCAATAAAAATTAGTCACGAAGATACTAAGGGTGATGAAATTGTATTGTATTACTTAGAACATGGCGATACATGTACCATTACTTTTGGCAGTGGATTGCACGGTGCAAAAAGTGAGATTAGAGGTGTGGCAGAAATGGATTCTGAAATTATATTTATACCCGTTGAAAAAATGGATGAATGGTTAGCCAAATATAAATCTTGGAGAACTTTTGTAATTGATAGTTACAATACACGTCTATCAGAAATGATTGAAGCAATAGATACGTTGGCTTTTAAGAAAATGGACGAACGTTTGTTCAAATACTTAACTGATAAGGTAAAAATTATGAGAAGCACAACCTTGACAACAACGCATCAAGAGATTGCTCAAGATTTAAATACATCACGGGTTGTAATTTCTAGATTGTTAAAACAACTTGAAAACGAACAAAAAATTAAATTATTTAGGAATAAAATCGAAGTTCTTGAATATTAAAATATAATTATGATTGAATTTTTTTTACAACCTTGGCCTTGGTATGTCGCAGGTCCATTGATTACTTTGGTTATGTTCTTACTCTTTTATTTTGGTAAAACATTTGGAGTGTCCTCAAATTTAGAAACGATATGTGCTATTGGTGGAGCCGGTAAATTCAACAGTTATTTTAAATTTGATTGGAGAAAAAATACGTGGAACTTAATCTTTGTTTTTGGTGCAATTATAGGCGGTTTTATATCATATCAATGGCTTACTCCAAACGAAGTTATTGCTTTAAATCCTCAAACGATTCAAGATTTGTCAGAAATAGGTATTCAAAATGCCGGACAATCTTATTTACCAGCTGAAATTTTTTCATTAGATGCATTATTTTCTTTAAAAGGAATTTTAGTTTTATTGCTTGGTGGATTTTTAGTTGGGTTCGGAACACGTTATGCGGGTGGTTGTACATCGGGTCATGCTATTGTTGGGTTAAGTAATTTAGAAATTCCATCATTAATTGCAGTTATTGGGTTTTTCGTAGGTGGATTAATAATGACATGGGTATTTATTCCGATAATATTTTAGAAGATGAAATTTATAAAATTTTTTGTAGTAGGTATTTTATTTGGCATTATACTAAGTAAATCAGAAGTTATCTCTTGGTTTAGAATTTATGAAATGTTTAAGTTTCAATCCTTTCATATGTATGGCGTTATTGGTTCTGCTGTAGTCTTAGGTATTCTTATTATTCAGTTATTCAAAAAAGGTATTATAAAAAATAAGGATGGTAAACAAATTATTGTACCGCCTAAAAAGAATGCTTTTAAAGCTAATTTTCTTGGTGGTATTATTTTTGGTTTAGGCTGGGCTTTAGTTGGTGCTTGTCCTGGACCTATGTTTATTTTATTGGGTAGAGGAGTATTGGCAATTCTCATTATTGTATTTGGTGCTTTGTTGGGTGCTTTTGTATATCACGCAGTTAAAAAGTGGATGCCAAACTAGGCATTGTTTTCTTTCTTATCTTTACCAATAATTCTATTATAAAATTACAATCATGTTAACCGATAATTTTGGTAGGCAAATTTCTTATTTACGATTGGCAGTAACTGATCGTTGTAACTTGCGTTGCCAATATTGCATGCCAGCACATGGCATTGATATAGTTGACAGAAAGGAACTTCTTACTTTTAAAGAAATGTATCGTGTTACGAGAGTTTTAAGTGAACTAGGTGTTAATAAAGTTCGCTTAACGGGAGGGGAACCTTTTGTTCGTAAAGATTTTATCAAGTTTTTAGAAATGCTTTCTTTTAATGATAAATTGGAAGAAATTAATATCACTACCAACGGCGTTTTAATTGTAAATCATATCAAAGAACTTGAAGCTTTAAAAGTAAAAACTATAAATCTGAGTATTGATAGTTTAGACAAAGCGAATTTTGCAAAAATAACGAGACGTGATGTTTTTGATGATGTTTTTAAAACATTGGAAGCTCTAGAAAGGAGTTCTTTAAATTTAAAACTGAACTGTGTGGTGCAATCGGACGTTAACACTCATGAAATTATTGACTTTATTGAATTGACTAAACATAAAAATTTGGCTGTACGTTTTATTGAAGAAATGCCTTTTAATGGTAAAGGGCAACGCAGTATGAAGGAGGAGTGGAATTACAATAAAATTTTACATAAAATTAAATCCAATTATAGCAACGTTACGCCTTTAATATCAGATAAATCATCTACTTCTCATAACTTTAAAGTACCAGATTATAAAGGGTCTTTTGGAATCATTCCAGCATTCACTAGAACCATTTGTGACGATTGTAATCGCATACGTATTACGTCAACCGGAATATTTAAAAATTGCCTATTTGATAATGGTGTTTTTAATATACGAGACTTTATCCGTCAAGGAGCAAATAATGATGATTTAAAGCAGCTTTTTATGAGTATTGTAAAGCAAAAACCCGAAAATGGTTTTATTGCAGAGGCCAATAGAAATAATGATGTTTCGGAAAGTATGTCTACAATAGGAGGTTAGGTAAATACAAACAGAGGTCTCCAGTATTGGGGTTTAAGGTTAAAACAGTCATATTTTATGATAACGGTTGAAAAAGCATTAGAAATAATTTTATCAGAATCTCAAGATTTCGGTGTTGAAAAAATTCCTTTTATGGAGTCGTTAGGACGTGTTTTAAAGGAAGATATTGGTGCAGATAGAGATTTTCCTCCATTTGATAGAGTCAGCATGGATGGTATTGCCATTTACCATGATACTTATAAAAAAGGGGATATCACATTTCCAATTGAAAGCATCCAAGCCGCTGGGGCAGAACAATTATCGTTAAAGAGTCAAAAGAACTGTATAGAAGTGATGACAGGTGCAATGGTACCCAAAAATGCAGATACAGTTATTCCATACGAGCTAGTAGAAATTAAAGACGGGGAAGCTGAACTAGCTACTGATACTATAAAACAAGGTCAAAACATTCACAGAAAAGGGTTAGATCGAAAGCAAGGTGATCTACTGATAAAACAAAACACAATAATTTCGTCAGCTGAAATTGGAGTGTTAGCTACTGTTGGTAAGGCAACAGTAAAAGTAGCAAAACAGCCCAAAGTTATGATTGTTTCTACAGGTGATGAGTTGGTTGAGGTTGATAAAATACCTTTAAATCATCAAATTAGAAGGAGTAATGTTTATACGTTAGTAGCTCTTTTACAGGAGTTAAAAATTCAGGCAGATACAGCCCATATTAACGATGATAAAGCCATTTTAAAACAACAAATAGAAGGTTATTTACTAGATTATGATGTGTTGCTTTTCAGTGGAGCCGTCAGTAAAGGGAAATTTGATTTTTTACCCGAAATATTAGAAGAATTAGGTGTTGAAAAACAATTTCATAAAGTAAAACAACGCCCAGGTAAACCCTTCTGGTTCGGTACTATTAGTCCTTTTGGTATTGACAGTGAGTCCCGAAGCATCGGGAGAAAAAGGGGTGTGGTAAATAATAGAACTACAATTTTTGCTTTTCCAGGGAATCCTGTTTCAACTTTTGTAGGTTGCTTAAAATACTTTTATCCTTGGTTGCGAAAATCAATTGGAATTCAATATGTAAATGAAGATAATGCTAACCTTTCAGAGAACTTCACTTTCCATCCAGCATTGACTTATTTTTTGCAAATACGTCTACAAAATAAAAATGGAAAGCTAATTGCCACGCCTTTAAAAGGAAAAGGTTCAGGAGATTTAGCTAATTTAGCAGATGCAGATGGTTTTTTAGAATTGCCAGCTGATAAAACAGAATTTATGAAAGGGGAAGCTTTTCCTTTGATTAGATATCGACCGCATTAATTAACAACAGGCCCCTCAGCCCGACACTTCAGAGTCAGCACTTGTGAGGTCAAAAAAGAACATTGAAGTGAACAAATTCTCACATATCAACAATAAAAATCAGCCTAAAATGGTAAATGTTGGCGATAAAGCCATTACCAAACGTAAGGCCACTGCTATAGCTACGTTGTTCTTAGGTAAGAAAGTCGTTTCTAATTTTAAAGACAACGATATTACCACCAAAAAAGGGCCTGTTTTTCAAACGGCTATTGTGGCAGGTATTCAAGCGGTAAAAAAGACTTCTGATTTAATACCCATGTGCCATCCATTGGCTATTAATGGTGTTGATATAGATATTGATGTTATCGATGATGAACATGCTGAAATTTTATGTACTGTAGAAATTGAAGGTAAAACTGGAGTTGAAATGGAAGCGTTAACCGGAGCTACAGTTACTGCTCTTACTATATATGACATGTGTAAAAGTATTTCACAACACATGATATTAAAAGAGGTTAAGTTGTTAGAAAAAACCGGAGGTAAATCAGATTTTAAAGGTTAAGTAATGGAGGAAAAGAAGCACCAAAAACATACAAAATTAAAAAGGCGTGAAAATGAAAATTTCGCACCAAATGAAATTGCTATTTTAGGTACAAAATGCTCAGTTATTGCTGATTTTGTTCAAAAAATGAGTCAAAATCTCCAAAAAGAAGCTAAAATTGGCTATTTAGATGCTTCACACAGTGATTCGGAGATGCAACAAGATTATGATAGTTTTGTGTTTCATCATTCAGGGAGTTTAGAGACCACAATAAAAACTGAGTTAAACGAGTATAACGAGCGTATTCGTTTATCTCAACACGATTTAGTTTTTATTAATGGTAACCATTATCAAGGAGAAAAGCAGATCTTAATTTTAGACAATGAAAAGGAGGCTTCTGTAAAAAAACGTTTAGATCAATTAACACGAATTCAATTCATTATTAAATTGAATGACGAGGTTGATTATTTTGATTGTTTACTTGAAAAATTTCCACATATAAGAAACATCAAAGTATATGCTATGGCAGATGAAGATGCCATTGCTAGACATATCAATAATTTAATTCAAGAAAAAATAGCACCAATTAATGGATTGGTTTTGGCTGGTGGTAAAAGTACCCGAATGGGTCAAGATAAAACGGAGTTAGATTACCATGGCAAACCACAGAGGCATCATGCCGTGCAATTATTAGAAAGAAATTTATTAGATACCTATATTTCTGTGGCTAGTGGTATGGCTTCAGAAGTTGACAGTATAATAGAAGATAAATTCTTCGATTTAGGAGCATTTGGAGCTATATGTTCTGCATTTCAACATGATCCGAATAAAGCTTGGCTGGTATTTGCTAGCGATTTACCTTTTGTGGACTCAGAAGTAATTCAATTACTTTTAAAGCATCGGAACCCTTCAAAAATGGCGACTGCAATTAAAGGGAAATCCAAAACTTTTGTAGAACCGTTAATTACAATTTATGAGCCAAAAGCATATCCAATATTATTGGGTTATTTAGCTCAAGGGTATGCTTGTCCTCGTAAAGTATTGATAAATTCAGAGGTTGAAATTGTTGAGGTTGATGATGATTTGATACGAAATATAAATACCCCAGAAGAATATCAACAAGCCTTAAAGGAAATTAATGGCTAAAAAATTACATATTTTAAATGGCGATAGTACCGCATTAACTTTAAAGGAATCTGGAATTGAAGGTGATGTAGTTGTTTGGCGAGAAATGCTATGTGAAGGTGCTATTTGTAAGGAAGTAGGCAGTGATGAATTTTGGTTAAAACGATATGATTATTTTGAGAATGAATTGGGAGTTACCAAATTAGAATACTTCGATAAAACCATAAAGGAAATTGTTAAATTGGAGAATGTTGCCAATTATGACGAAATTATATTATGGTTTGAATACGATTTGTTTTGTCAAGTAAATCTAATGGCCTTATGTACTTATTTATTGGAGAGTTACGATAAGTCGGTAACCTATCATTTGGTTTGTACGGGCAAAGAAAATGAGAAAGATCAAATGCAAACCTTAGGCGATTATGATGCCGAATCTTATCCTCAATTATTGGGTAAGAAAAAGAAATTAAGTCGCATAAAACTGCTGTTTGCCAAAAAATGTTGGGAAATCTATGTTAATAATAATCCAGAAGAATTAATGGCTTTTAATTTTAACCAAAAACCTGATTTTGCCTATTTTCAAATGGCGATTGACCAACATTTACAACGTTTTCCGAAATCTAACGGACTCAATCAAATCCAACAAAAATTGTTAGAAGTTATAGGCTCTAATTCTTTAACGAAAAATCAAATTGTTAGAGAAATGTTGTTATGGCAACGTACTGAAACAGTTTATGGTTTTGGAGATTTACAATATGTTAATTATTTAGATAATTTGAATGCCTATTATACTATGAATGACGAAAATTATCAATTGAACGAAAAGGGTAAAAAATTTATTTGAATCTAAATATTAGAAATGTTGAATTATACGTCATGCAGAACTTGTTTCAGCATCTCATAACAGTTTGGCACTTGAACATAAACGATTGTCACCCTGAAATCGAAACTTTATGAATAAACAAGCTCAGAGTGACGAGCACATTAAAATTAAAGAGAAGAATAAATGAATCCATTGTCCAAACAACTTTTTGTTCGTCAAACCACTTTAACTGAAATAGGTGAGAGTGGACAGCAAAAACTACAACAAACAAGTGTTTTGATTGTGGGTTGCGGTGGTTTAGGAAATTCAGTGGCCACTTCATTAGCCGGAAGTGGAATTGGCACTATTCATTTGGTAGATTTTGACACGGTAGACATTACTAATTTACACCGTCAATTGTTTTTTACCACTGAAGATGTTGATAAGCCTAAAGTAGCAATTTTAGGGAGCTATTTAAGGAAAATTGCTCCGTTTACCGAGGTGTTTGAGCATCACTTGGTAATTAACAAAAAGAACGTATTTGAATTATTGGCAACTGTTGATTATGTTCTCGATTGCACGGATAGTTTACCCACCAAATACCTATTGAATGATGTTTGTGTATTAAAAAACAAACCATTTATTTATGGTTCACTCTATAAGTTTGACGGTTACGTGGCAAATTTTAATATTCCTCAAAAAACAGGTGATTTTAGTGCCAATCTTCGTGATGCTTTTCCAGAAATATCTAAGGATGCCATTCCCAATTGCTCAGAAATAGGCACGCTAAATACTATTGTAGGTATTATTGGTTTGTTGCAAGCCAATGAGGTTATAAAAATTGTTTGTGGTATTGGTACTCCACTGATTGATGAATTGTTAATCTATAATAGTATGGAGAATTCGCAATATAAAATGAAACTTAAAAGAGCATTTGATAAAGAAAGAATCTCAAAACTATTTGAACAAGAAAGTTATTTTGATGCCAATTGTGAAACACAAGATGTGTCATTGTTAATAACCAGCAATGAATTAAAACAAATTTTGAATTCGAAAATCAAAAACGAGGTTCAAATAATTTCTGTAATAGAAGATATTTCAACATCTTTGCCTTTTAAAGTCGATGCGAAAATACCGTTGTCGGCATTTGATGATATTGTTAGTCACGTTGATCAAAGTCTAGATTTACTGGACCAGCCAACGTTTATATTTATATGTCAAAAAGGAATTAGTAGTTATACGGCAACTCAAAAAATTAAAGAAAAATATCCTAATTTGAAGATGTTAAGTCTCAAAGGAGGTATAAGCAATTATTGAATGAACTGATTTAAACTTATTCTATTTGCTAAAAAATTGCTTTTTTCATTCACTTTTTGTCTTTTTTTCCTTCCTTAGCCCTGCTAAGCAAGTCAAAAAAAGACTTCAATTGAGAAAAAAATAATTAATTTTCGCTTAAACATAAAAAATTCAAACCAATTCAATGCAAAAACCATTAGAATTTTATAAGTCTGAAAAGACAAAATACGAATTAGAATTAAGTACATTAAAAAAGAAATTGGCTCTATCAAGTACGATTAGATTATTACTTTTTGTAGGGATAGCATTGGGGATTTACTTCTTTTTTGCAAACCTTAAAGTAGTAGCGGCAATTGCAATTTTTGGTATTGCTCTTTTTTTGTATTTGGTGCTAAGACATTCAGATTTACAGTACAAAAGAGATTTTATCAAACAGCTATTAGCAATAAATACTACGGAAATTGAGATTATTTATGGTAACTATCTCGATTTAGATGCGGGAACTGAACATGAAAATCCAAATCATTATTATAGTTATGATATTGATCTTTTTGGTAAAGGATCTTTTTATCAATTTGCCAATAGAACAGTAACAAAAGAAGGAGCAAGAGAGTTTGCTAATCAATTAACATTAAATAATATTGATGGTATTGATAAAAAGCAAAACGGAATAAAAGAATTGGCTGAAATACCTAAATGGCGACAAGAATTTTCGGCTATTGGCAGTTTGGTTAATGTAAAACATCCGGCAAGGCATATTATAAAATGGATTCATAATTACAACCCTGGTTTACCCAAATTCATGGCATTTTTACCAAGAGTTTTTGCTTTAATTTCTGTGATTTTAGCTGTGTTAATCAGTTTTGACTTAGTTACCTATCACTTTTTATTGGTTTGGTTTTTTATTGGCTTAGGTATTGCAGGTGCATATTTGAAAAAGGTGAATGCTATTTATGATGATGCCGGAAAAGCGAAAGATACGTTTAAACAATATCATAAATTGTTAGATAAAATAGAAGGCTCTACTTTTTCTTCTGAAATTCTTATTGCTCAGCAAGAAGCCATTAAAACAGAAAAGGAAAAAGCATCAGTTATTTTTAAAAAATTCTCAAAAATTTTAGATGCTTTAGACCAGCGTAATAATATGATAATGGCTTTTGTTGGTAATGGGTTGTTATTGTGGGATGCCAATCAGGCATTTAAAATTGAAAATTGGATAAATACGTATAGAGATAAAGTTGAGAATTGGTTTAAAGTCATTGCCTTTTTTGATGCCCAAAACAGTTTGGCAAATTTTGCTTTTAACAATCCCAATTATGTGTATCCAGAATTAAATGGAGATAGAAACGTTATTCAAGCCCAGCAATTGGGACATCCTTTGTTAAAAACCACCAATCGTATTGATAATGATTATACTATTGAAAATCAGCAATTTTTTATCATTACTGGGGCAAATATGGCAGGTAAAAGTACTTTTCTAAGAACCGTTTCTTTGTCAATAGTAATGGCAAATATGGGCTTACCTGTTTGTGCAAAATCATTTGCATATTCTCCAATAAAATTGATTACGAGCATGCGTACCACAGATTCTTTGGCTGATGACGAGTCGTACTTTTTTTCAGAGTTAAAACGCTTAAAATTTATTGTAGAACAAATAAAATCAGATCGTTATTTTATCATTCTCGATGAAATCTTAAAAGGAACCAACAGTACTGATAAAGCTATCGGATCTAAAAAGTTTGTACAGAAATTAGTAGCTTCAAATTCCACCGGAATTATTGCCACACATGATCTGAGCCTTTGTGAAATTGAAAAAGAACTTACCGCCATTAAAAACTACTATTTTGATGCTGAAATTATCAATGACGAACTTCATTTTGACTACCGATTAAAAACAGGAGTTTGTAAAAATATGAATGCTTCGTTTTTATTGAAGAAAATGGAGATAGTTTAGTAAATTTTAAAGAGGGTCACTCAAACGAATACAACAACACCTTTTTATTCTCTTTTAAAAGCACATCCAATTCATCTAAAACGTCAACAGATACTGTTGGGCAGCCCCAACTGGTGGCAATAGGGTTTGGGTAGGTTTCTTTATTTGGCATTCCTTTCCAGCCGTGTAACACTACTATTCTTTTTCGCATGTTACTATTAGTTTCTTCAAGGCCGTCTATCCAATATTTATAATTTTTACCCCAACTGCTATAGGCTCTTTCTCCCATTACTGCCATTCCCAACGAACTGCAATGGGTTTCACTTCTATTGCTAAAAACGGTGGGGATACCTGTAGTATTTTTTCCTTTGCCATCACCGTGGCATACTAACTCTTTTTTAATGATACTATCCTTTTTTAAATCAACCACAAAAAATCTGTTTTTACCGCTGTGTATGCTGTAATCAATCATAAAAGCAATGTTTTTATTATAATTACCTTTTTTTGTAATTGCTTTTATGTGATTTATTTCGTCAGAATAGTCTAATACCTCAGCCTCAATGGCAATTGGGTCATTACCAACAAAAAGGTTTTGCCTTTCTTTTTTACAAGAAAAAAAGGATATGATTATTAGTAAGGTTGTAAAGTTTTTATTCATATTTAAAATTCAAAAAACACCCCTAAAGTCCCCTCAAGGGGGCAATTCGCAATTAATATTTACATTTCGTATAAGTTGTCTATATCAACTTAGAAGAAGCAACGTTCCCTTCCCTTTGGATTAACAAGAAACAAAATACATTTTGTTTCGAAGTAACCGAGCCGAGTTCAGTTAGGGACGAGCTTCCCTAAGGATGTGCATTGACCCATACTTCACCATCTACAAAGTGTTCTTTTTTCCAGATTGGGACTGTTTCTTTTAGTGTATCTATAGCGTAATGACAAGCATCAAAAGCCGCTTTTCGATGAGCTGACGAAACGGCAATAATTACAGGAATATTACCTACTTGTAACTCACCTTCAGCATGGTGTATCGCAATTTTTATAATGTTAAAATCGACCAAGGCTTTATCCGCTATTTTCTGCATTTCTTTAATTGCCATTGGTTTATAGGTAGAAAAATCTAATAAGGTAACCTCTTTATCTTTTGTTTTATTTCTAACTGTACCAACAAAGAGGGCAATTCCTCCACAAGAAGCATCTTGAACAAAGTCGTAACACGCTTGTAAATTAAGTTTGTCTTTGGTAACATGTATTGAGGTATTTTCCATAATTCAAAATTACGCAATTCTAAAGCGAATAAATACCTGTATTCAGGGGTTTTAAAAACTCAAGCCAAAAACAACGCCATTCGTTGCCTTTCCATTAAAATAGGATCGAACATAGTCAACTCGTAAAAATCTGAATTTTCCAAATCCGATATTATCCAATCCAACTGAATATTCAGAATAGGGTTTGTTATCAGGCGTAAATAAAGCCTTAGCACCAACCACTAATTGAAATTGCAATTTATTTAGTAAAGGGATTTTTCGTAACAAATAGCCATTAAAATGATGTTGAGCATGGAATTCTGCATACTGATCATCTGTACTTAAGTTATAATACGGTAACAAATTAAAGCTATTGGTATAGTTTAAATCTAGATTTACATGGGTTTGGTTTCCGTTAAAATGTTTGTAATCTGTAAAGGAAAGTTCATCAGTATTTAAAAATTTACCCGCTTTGATGTTGTAAGAAAAGGTTCCTTTGTTACCAAATTTTAAGTCTTGATACAAACGTGCTTGTACTAAATCATAGTTATATTTTGAATCGCTAGCAGCAAAACCTTTGATATATCCGATGTTTAAAGCTGGATATTTGGTTTCGTATACATTTATTTTTCGATCAGGATATGAAATGTATTTTTGTCCAAATTTAATAGTAGCACCTAACGAAAATTTATAGATACTATGTTCGTCAAAAGGGGTTGACGTATAATTTTCAGGCTCTAGCGGATTATTAGAAGAGTATTGTTCGTCATCTTTGTTCAGAATTACCCAATCAGCATTGTTAAACAGGGGTTTTCTGTTTTCGTAACTGATGGAAGAATTCATTCGCAAACCATTAAATATTTCTTTTCCTCCACTTATAGACGCAAAGGTTTTATCGTAATATTTTGCATAATTATCTTCAAAGAATAAGGAACTAACGGCATTTACTATCGGAGCAATGGGTTCTGATTCGTTAAATTGCATAATTTTTCTACCACCATTTATACTTACATAAGAATTGGTTTTTCCATTAAAATTATAGGTAAACCCACCACTTAATCTCAATTGGTCATCTGACAAACCATAATCTATTTTAGATCTAATATTAAAACTTCTGTTTTCGTCTTTATAATACTTATAATAAGAGATATCCATATTGGTATGCCATCCTTGCACCGTATTAAACATAGAGTTGAAAACTGGTGAGCCAATGTTTAAGCCCCATTTTTCATGGGTGTTTGAATAATTGTAGCCGGTAAGTACATTCATTATTTTGAATTTATTCCGTTTAAGATCTATGGAGTCTAAGTATTTTTCAGACTGTCTAATAACTTTAATGCTGTCTTTTAGTTGATAATCATTCATTTCTTCGGCCGTTAGCGGAATGGGTCGCATGTTTTTCCAAAAAAGACTATCCTTCTTATTGGCTTTATCTTCAATTGACAAAATTTCATTGGTAAATGTGGTTTTTGTAAAGTTGGGTTGAAAATTATAATCGCTATATACACCTGTAAAACGTCCATCTACGTTAATGCCAAACATGCCAAAAATAAAATCAATACTTTGAGAAAATAGTGGCCACATTTTGTCTTTTTCAGAATAAGAATAACTTTGTTTCAACGTCAACTTTTTAACCATAGGCTGTTGTATTTGTTTACCGGTAACCGAAAGGTCTACAGCAAAAAATTCCCAACTGTTTTCAACAATATAGATAAATCCCGTAAAGGCATTATCCGTAGTTTTTTTAGGGGCAACCTTAATTTTGTTAATGAGAAACTCACCTTCATAATAACTATTAACCAAGGTGTATTTATAATAGTTAAAAGCGTAATTGGCTATTGGTGAAACAATGTTTTCGCCGAGGTTTATCAAGTTCGTATAAACGTTAAAATTTACTTCAGATGCTTGATTAAAACTAAAACCACTATCATCTCCACTGACCTTAGAAGCCAATATGTTTTCTTTAAATTCCTTTTCGCTCTTCGTAATTTTAGAAATCGTTTCAGAAAGATAAACAACGCCACTTCGTGTAGAATCTAAACCGCCACCGAGGTCACCCAATTCAAAACCCATAATTTTTTCAGGAGCATCTTTGATCCGATAAATACCTCGCGAATAAAAGTCGGCTGTAAAATTGGTCGTTTTCTTTAAATTTTTATCTTTTTCAGCAATTGCAGCTCTGATAATTCGATGAGCAGGATTGTCTTTAGTGCTTATTTGAACTTCATCTAAGGCTAAAGCATCCTCTTTTAAAACGATATCTAATTGATAAGGGTATGCTGTTATTTTAACCTCTTTTTTTAATGTTTTGAAGCCTAAATATTGAAAAATAATAGTGTAATTACCTGTTTTATTAATGTCTAATTGGTAAATGCCATCATCATTTGAGGTTGTTCCATTATATGATCCTTGCAAGTAAATATTTACAAATGGTAAAGGCGTATTGTTTTCGTCGGTAACTGTACCTGTAATTTGTGCTTGTGAGATAGAGTAACTAATAAAAAGGAGTAGTGAAATTTTAATATTCATTGAGGTTGATTTAGTTATGAGCAAACCTAAATTTTTAAAATGGGCTTGGATTATAAGAATATGTTAAAAATAGAGACAGTTTTCTTTAATTATTGTTAATTTTTGCTGAAAGACGCTGCGTTTTGGGTATAAATAGAATGGAAATTCCCTATTTTTGCAGACCATAATTTAAGAGAAAAAACCAATGAAGACCACATTTAAAATTGTAGCTATTTTAGAAGGATTGTCGTATTTAATACTGCTTTTTATTGCAACTCCCATAAAATATATTGGTCATGATGAATCATGGGTAAAAATGTTTGGCATGCCACATGGTTTGTTATTTGTGGCGTATGTAATCTTGGCTTTTTTGGTAAAACCGGAATATAAATGGGATAACAAGACGTTTTTAATTGTCTTGGCTGCTTCTATAATACCATTCGGTACGTTTTATGTCGATAAAAAATATCTTAGAGCATAAATTTAAGTAAGATTTTTGTTCTACTTTGCGAAGATTGCAAATGTGTTTCTTTACCCTCCACTTACTGGCGGAATGATGGCAATTACATCATTGGGGTTGATTAAATAAGTATCATCAACATAGTTTTCGTTAACGGCTACTGAAAAATTCTTATAAGCTACTAGTTTTGGGTGTTTTTCAATCAATAGCTCTTTAAAATTAGCTATTGAGGTATTGGTAATTAATTCTAATTCCGTGGTGCTTTTACCAACAATATCTTTAACAATGCCAAAAAGCAATAGTTTTATTTGCATGTCGTTTTATTTAAATCAGTTCAATTGCATTACTTTTGCTAAAGTAAAGATAATAAATGCTGTGATGTCTTTTAAAGACATTTAGTTAAAAATGACATACCAACTGAATTTAGCATAGCTGTTAAAAGTTGGTAATATTGTATTAAATGAATAAAATTTTCCCAATATTAGATTGGTTACCAAACTATAAGGCCTCGTTTTTAAGAGGTGATATATTTGCTGGTTTAACTATTGGTATTATTTTAATCCCACAAGGTATTGCTTATTCCATAATCGCAGGTTTACCGCCTATTTATGGTTTATATACCGCTTTAATTCCGCAATTAATATATACAATTTTTGGAACCTCAAGACAGTTGTCTACAGGACCTACTGCATTAGATTCGTTAATAATAGCTTCTGGTGTATCTACGCTAGCTGTTGTAGGCACAGATAATTATATCACTATTGTTTTATTACTCACCATAATGGTAGGTGTACT
Source organism: Aureibaculum algae (assembly GCF_006065315.1). GTDB lineage: Bacteria > Bacteroidota > Bacteroidia > Flavobacteriales > Flavobacteriaceae > Aureibaculum > Aureibaculum algae. Next base: position 184,109 of record NZ_CP040749.1, read on the forward strand.
ACAATTTTTGGTGGGAATATTTCGGCTTGGTTTTATCGTGAATTTTTTGTCAAGGCCTGTTTTAACTGGGTTTGTATCTGCTGCTGCTATTATAATAGCCTTTAGTCAGTTAAAAGATTTGTTAGGTTTAGACGTGTCACGTAGTAATCAAATTCACACAATAATTTTAAACCTTTTTGAAAAAATAACTGAAATTAATCTGAACACTATATTGATTGGTTTGGGGTCAATTTTAGTTATTTATGGATTAAAAAAAATACATAAAAAATTACCAGGTCAATTGTTAGTGGTTATTATAGGTATTTTGGTAATGAAATGGTTTGGCAATTACTTATCTGATGTTGAAATTGTAAAAGATATCCCAAAAGGGTTACCTCCATTTTTAATTCATCATTTTGACGTGTCACTTATGCAAAAGTTACTGCCAATAGCATTAACACTTGCCTTTACAGGATTTTTACAAGGAATATCTATAGCCAAAACCTTAGATGAAGATGTAATTGATTCCAATTTAAAACCAAATAAAGAATTAATTGCATTAGGTTTAGGTAATATGGTAGGGTCATTTTTTGGAGCTTATACTTTTACAGGAAGCTTTTCAAGATCTGCAATAAACAAAGAAGCCGGTGCTAACACAGCAATGTCTAATGTGGTTGCAGCTTTGTTTATTTTAATAACCATTTTATTTTTGACTCCAGTTTTTTATTATTTACCTAAAACTGTACTTGCCGCCATAATTATTACTGCAATTTTAGGCATGATAAAAGTCAAAGACATGAGGTTTTTATGGAAAACGGATAAGAAAGACTTTATAATGATGTTGGTAACTTTGATTATTACGCTAACTGTCGGAATAAAAGAAGGGATTATGGTAGGTGTAATGGTTTCTATTTTTGCGGTTATTTTTGAGACTTCAAGACCACATATGGCAGTATTAGGTAAGGTGCCAAACACAGCTCACTTTTACAGAAATAAAGGGCGGTTTAATGATGTTGAAATTGATAAAGAATTTTTAATCGTTAGGTTCGATTCACAATTATATTTTGCGAATACCAATTATTTTAAAGAGAAATTGGATGAATTAGTTTATGAAAAAGGGGAGGATTTAAGGCTTATTATTATCGATGCAGAAGTTATAAGTAATATTGATAGTAGCGGTGTTTTCGCTTTAAATGAACTTTTGAAAAAATACAATAGTAGAGGAATTAAAATATACTTTACAAATATAAAAGGCCCATTAAGGGATGCTTTCGCTAAAAGCGGTCTAATAAATCAGATTGGAGTAGAAAATTGTTTTATGAGTATTCAAGAAGCCGTAAATAATTATCTTAACAAAGATAATCTCGATCAAGAGAGAAAATATACTCAGTATTTAGATCAGGTAAATTAATTACGGTATTTTTTATTTGAGCATTTGGTCCATTCATTTCTACGATGAACAAAATTTTTAACCCCTGACATCATCTGTCAAAACCACTGCTACATTTGCATTATGTTTAACCATAAAAATCTATAAATTATGAAAAGTGCAATTAGTTGGTTTGAAATTCCTGTAACGGATTATAACAGAGCGAAAAAGTTTTATACCACAGTGTTGGGAATTGGAATTACCGATCATCCCATGCCAGATGCTACCATGGAATATGGTGTTTTTGACTACAAACCTGAAGAAGAAGGGGTAGGAGGTGCCATTTTTAAAGGTGAAGATGCAAAACCATCTATGGAAGGTGTTACCGTTTATTTGAATGGCGGCAATGATCTAAGTCTTCCTTTAAGTCGCGTTGAACGTGCTGGTGGTAAGGTTTTATTGCCCAAAACAGATATTGGTGAAAATGGATTTTTTGCCTTACTTGCAGATACTGAAGGTAACAAAGTAGCATTGCACTCCATGTCTTAATAAATAGGACGCAGGGCCTAAAGAGGCAAGAAGCGAGACAAATAAATCTTGGTTCGTGCCTCTTTTCTTTTACTATCTTTGTTATTCATGCAACAACTATCTAGACTTATTGCCATATTGACCTTGTTAAAATCAAAACGCATTTTAACGGCTACTGAACTTTCTCAAAAGTTTGAAGTCAGTATTAGAACTATTTATAGAGATATTAAAAAATTAGAAGTTGCTGGCGTTCCTATTATCACCTTAGAAGGGCGAGGCTATAGCCTAATGGATGGCTATGTTGTGGCACCTGTTCAGTTTACTGAAAAACAAGCAAATGCTTTAATTACAGCTCAGCATCTAGTAAATAAATCAAATGACGCATCGTTTGTTCATGATTTTGAGGAAGCGATGACCAAAATTAAGTCGGTTTTCAGAACGTCTATCCAACAGAAAAGCGAATTACTACATAGTAAAATTCGTGTTTTTGATTTTAAGCAAGAAATAATTTCCAGCAATGCTCTTTCCGAATTGCAATTGGCAATTACTAATTTTAATGAAACCGAGATTAATTACCGTAAGGCAGATCAAGTTGATTCTACTTTTAGGGTTATTGAACCTTGTGCCATATTTGCAACAGACAATAAATGGATTCTAATTGCGTGGTGTCATTTACGAAATGATTATAGAGCATTTAGAGTAGACCGAATTCAAAACTTTAAAATTTTGCCCAGCCAATTTGAAGATAGAAAATTTGAATTTGAATCTTTTTATAAGTCACGCCCCTATAACCCTTAACAATTCTTTGTAATTTTTGTTACTTTAATTTCTTATTTTAGTGAGTATCTTTGTAAATTAAACAAGAATTATGAAAATTGAACAAATTTATACCGGCTGTTTAGCTCAAGGTGCATATTATATAGAAAGTAAAGGTGAAGTTGCTATTATTGATCCATTAAGGGAAGTGCAACCTTACATAGACAAAGCTAATAAAGACGGAGCAAAAATCAAATATATTTTTGAAACACATTTCCATGCTGATTTTGTAAGTGGACATGTTACATTGGCTGAAAAAACTGGAGCAACCATAGTTTTCGGACCTACTGCTAAAACAAACTTTAAATCGCATATTGCTAAAGATGGAGAAGTATTCCAATTGGGTGATATCTCAATTACTGCATTGCACACACCTGGACATACTATGGAAAGTACTTCCTATCTTTTAAAAGATAAGAACGGAAAAGACCATGCTCTTTTTAGTGGTGATACCTTGTTTTTAGGTGATGTTGGTCGTCCAGATTTAGCTCAAAAAGCTGGTGTACTTACTGAAGAAGATTTAGCGGGTTACTTATATGATAGTTTACGAACTAAAATAATGACCTTGGCGGATGATGTAATAGTATATCCTGCACATGGAGCGGGTTCTGCTTGTGGAAAGAATTTAAGTAAAGAAACTGTGGGTACTATTGGTGGGCAAAAAAAGACCAATTATGCTTTGAGGGAAAATATGACCAAAGAGGAATTTGTAAAAGAAGTTACGGATGGTTTATTGCCACCACCACAATATTTTCCTTTAAATGTGAAGATGAATAAAGAAGGTTATGAAAGTATTGATGATATATTGAGTAAAGGTACCACTGCTTTGTCTCCTGATGATTTTGAAAAAGTAGCGAACGATACTGATGCCTTAATTTTAGATGTAAGACATGAATCAGAATTTATTAAAGGATTTATACCTAGATCAATTTTTATTGGTTTAGAAGGCGGGTTTGCACCATGGGTAGGAGCCTTGATAAAAGATGTAAAACAGCCAATATTATTAGTAACTCCCAAAGGAAAAGAAGAAGAAACAGTGACACGGTTATCTAGAGTTGGTTTTGATAATACCTTAGGTTACCTTGATGGAAGTTTTGATGCTTGGAAAAAATCGGGTAAGGAAATAGATACATTAACGTCTATATCTGCAGAAGAATTGGAACATAAAATGAATGATAAAACGGCTGTTTTTGATGTTAGAAAGCCCGGTGAATATGCTAGTGAACATATTGTTGATGTGCCTAATACACCATTAGATTTTATTAACGATCATATTTCTGAGTTTCCTAAAGATAAAGAGTTCTATGTGCATTGTGCTGGTGGATACCGCTCTGTAATTGCGGCTTCCATCTTAAAAGCAAGAGGATATCACAAAGTTATAGATGTTGCTGGTGGTTATGGAGCCATCAAAGAATCAAATATTAATAAAACGGACTATGTTTGTCCTTCAACATTATAAATTTACTATCACTTCGAGTTGATTTTCTAAGCGGAGGCTTATAAGAACATGTATAGAGAAGTGGTTTATGAAAGCTGAATCTTTTGAAGTAGTAATAAAACGAGTTACAATATCATTAAAAATTAAAACTAAAAAATATATAAATGAAAAATTTAACATTAAGCCTTTTTGTAGTAATAACGTTGCTGTTTTCTTGTAAAAACAGTTCGCAAAGTAATGATCAGAGTACTACGGTAGAGGTGGTTAAACCGGTAGATTTTAACGCTAAAGTTGAAAATAATACAGTACAACTTATAGATGTTAGAACTCCAAAAGAATATGATGCGGGACATTTAAAAAGCTCGAAAAACATTAATGTATTTGATAAAAATTTTATGACGCAAATGGAAACGTTAGACAAAACGAAACCCGTTTATGTGTATTGCAAGAGTGGAAAGAGGAGTGCCAATGCGTCCTCGAAATTAAAAGCAGCTGGGTTTACAAAAATATATGACCTTCAGGGCGGTTTTGTAGCTTGGTCAAAAGAAAATTTAGAAATAGAAAAATAAAGAAAACATGACAACAATAGAAATACTTAACCTTAAATGCGGAGGTTGTGCAAATACAATAAAAAAAGGATTGCTTTCAGTAGATGGCGTCTCAGATATAAGCATAGATATAGAGACTTCTAAAGTAAACATAGATTCAGAAAATGATGTTGTATTACAAGCTGTAAAAGAAAAGTTATCTAAAATGGGTTATCCAGAAGCTGGTGATGCCAATACCATTATGCATAAAGCAAAATCATTTGTGAGTTGTGCTACGGGTAGAATAGGAGTGAAAGCTTAAAATGGCTTCGTTTAATGAGATTATCAACCAAGATATTCCTGTTTTGGTTGATTTTAAGGCAGATTGGTGTGGTCCTTGTAAAATGATGGCACCTATTCTTAAAGAAGTTAAACAGCAGCTTAAAGACAAGATAAAAATTGTAAAGATAGATGTTGATAAAAACCAAGCAGTAGCTTCAAAATTTCAAGTAAAAGGTGTGCCAACTCTAATTTTGTTTAAAAAAGGAAAACAAGTTTGGCGTCAATCGGGAGTTTTACAGGCTACTGAAATTGTTCAGATTATTAATAGTAATTAAACCTTTTAACATGAAAAAAAATGTAGGTAGTATCGATAAAATTATAAGATTAATAATTGCAGTGGTTGCCATTTGGGCCGCATACACACATCAAGTGGCAAGTCCATGGGATTATGTTTTATATGCGGTAGCTGTAATCATGATATTAACAGCACTAACGAGTACGTGCCCGATATGGTTAATGACAGGTATTAATTCTATTAAGAAAAAATAACACTTCTATTCCTCCAACAATTTATTAATTGCATCTAAATTTGGTGCTAATATAATTTCTATACGTCGGTTTTTAGCTCTTCCTGTTGAGGTGGTATTACTTGCAATTGGCATAAATTCACCACGTCCGGCTGCGGTAACTTGTTTTTGAGGTACATTATTATCTACCAAAATGCGTACAATGGCTGTCGCTCTTTTAGTTGATAAGTCCCAATTATCAATTAACACCCCTTTTCCTCCATAAGGAACATTATCTGTGTGACCTTCAATCAATACATCAATATCAGGATTTTCAGTTAAAACGGCTGCTAAGTTGTTTACGGCTCTTTTACCTTCGCTATTTACTGCCCAGCTACCAGAACTGAATAATAGTTTGTTTTCCATAGAAACATACACTTTACCGTTCTTACGCTCTACAGTTAAACCTTTACCTTCAAAACCTTGTAAAGCTGCTGAAACAGCATCTTTTAGTTGTTGCATGGCTGCCTCTTTTGCAGCTATTAAGCCTTCTAGTTGATCAACTCTTGCTGAACGTTCACTCAACTGACTTTGCAATTCTGCCAAACGTTCGCTTTCTGCAGCTAATTTAGCTTCTTTGTCTTGTAATTCTACTAATAGTTTTCTGTTCTCTGCGGCTTTTGCAGATAGTTGTTGTTCACTATCATTGGCAAGATTTTCAAATTCTGCCTGAAGTTTGTTTTTTTTATCTTCCAGTTGATTTACCGCATTGGTAATTCGTTCTTTTTCTTCCGCTAAATTATCTAATTCGGATTGTAATCGTAAACGAGCTTCTTCTAAGTCCTTTTTTTGATCTATCAAATCTTGATTTTCACTAAATAGAGCTTCGTTACTCCCTCTTAGTTTGTCGTATTTTTCTTCAAGTTCAGTATATACTTTTTTAGAAACACAAGAGCTCAATAAGGTTAAGGTTAAAATGAATAAAGCTATTTTTTTCATGATTTTTATTTTTTAATTTGTTACAAAACACCACTAAGGTCCCCTCAAGGGGACAATTTTAATGAATTAAGTGAGTTCTCTTTACGCTAATTTTAAATATAAACTAAAATTCTAATTCCACTCCAATTGGACAATGATCTGAATGTTTTGCTTCTGGTAAAATATAAGCTCGCTTTAAATTCGATTTAAGCGGTTCTGACGCCATGCAATAATCTATTCGCCATCCTTTATTATTGTTTCTAGCATTGGCCCTATAACTCCACCAGCTATAATTATCAGGTTCTTTGTTAAAATGTCTAAAAGAATCGATAAAACCACTATCAATAAACTTGCCAATCCACTCTCTTTCTACAGGTAAAAATCCTGAAACACCTTTCATTTTAGGATTGTGGATATCTATCTCTTCATGACATATATTATAATCGCCACAGATAACTAAATTCGGAATTTCTTTTTTAAGGTTGTCTATATATTCTAGAAACTCATCCATATAATTAAGTTTAAAACCTAATCTAGCATCATTTGTACCTGACGGTAAATATAAACTCATTACTGAAACGTTATCAAAATCAAGACGTAAATTTCTTCCTTCAAAATCCATTGATTCAATACCTGTACCATATTCAACATGTTTCGGTTTTGTTTTTGATAGGACAGCAACACTACTATATCCTTTTTTTTCAGCTGAAAACCAGTAATGATAAGAGTAACCTGCCTGTTCAAAAATTTCCAAATCCAATTGCTCTTTATGAGCTTTGGTTTCTTGGATACAAATTACATCAGGATTAGCGGCTTGTAACCAGGTCATAAACCCTTTTTTTAAAGCAGCTCGTATACCGTTTACGTTATAGGAAATAATATTCATTTTTATGTTGTGTTTTAATGTTCAGACTCAAATAAATCTCTTAATTTTCTTCGCATTACTTTGCCTGAGGCGGTTCTTGGTAAGGAGTCAATTTTAATCAATTCTTTTGCTCTAAACAGTGGGTTTAGCTCATTTTTTATAAGCGTATTAATCAAATTAAGGTATGACTCATTCTCAGTTTCTCTTGCGTTAAGAGCAACATAATAAATAACCAAAACACTTGGGCCACCATCTTCAGGAGAAATGGCAATAGCCGCAGATTCTTTAATGAAATGTAACCGATTAATTACCGCTTCTATTTGAATTGAACTCACTTTTATTCCACCTAAGTTCATGGCGTCATCAACTCTACCCATAGCTTTGTAATATCCATTATTTAAACGAATTAATTGATCACCATGCCTACGTAATTTCAGACCGTTATAAGTAGGTGTATCTTTAAAATAAACGTCGTGATGATCTCTGTTTAATAATTTTTCTGATAATCCCATAATTGGTGGAAGTAAGAATAATTCGCCTTTGTCTGAAGGTTTGTATTCATCATTTAATAGAACAAATTCTCCTCCAAGAGCTTGTGTAGAAAAAGTACTAGGTATATTTTCTTGTACTACTGTACTGGTAACATAACCGCCACCAATTTCAGTACCACCACAATATTCAATAACTGGTTTGTTATTACCCAGTTGCATTAAATATTCCATTTCTTTAGGGTTTGAAGCTTCTCCAGTAGAACTAAAGCATTTTATTGCGTTCCAATCTAAATTTTCGTTACACTTCGTTTTAATCCAGTGTTTTACAATACTTGGCACTAAGCCCAACATATTTACTTTAGCATTTTGCACAAATTCGCCAAAATTTCTATCAATAGGAGCACCATAGTATAATGCAATACTTGCTTTATTAATTAATGCAGCAAAGATAAGCCAGGGGCCCATCATCCAACCTAAATTGGTAGGCCAGCATACAACGTCATTTTTTTGAATATTGTGATGATAATAACCATCAGATGCACTTTTTATTGGCGTAGTATGTGTCCAAGGAATTGCTTTTGGTTCACCTGTTGTTCCTGAAGAAAACAAAATTGTCATTAGATCTTCAGGATTGTGCAACACACTTTTAAAAGAAGTATTGTTAGATAAGAAATCATCCCAAAAGAGATCATATTCACGTAGACTCAATGCTTCTTCTGTTGCTTTAATAACAACGGCTTTTGGAGCATTTGCTTCTAAAATTTTACTGTAAAGAGGTAGTTTTTTTCCTGCTCTTAATAAATAATCTTGGGTAAATATAAGTTTGGGTTTCGTAATTTTTAAGCGGATGGCAATTTCATTTGGTGTAAAACTATCGGCAATAGTTGCCACAGGTATACCGGCTTTAATAGCAGCTAAATAAATAGCAACCGCTTCTAAAGTTAATGGCATGTCTATAGCAATAACATCTCCTTTTACTAAACCACTATCAATAAGACTATTCGCAATTCTATTTACTAATTTTTCTAATGTTAATTGAGAAATACTTTGAAGTTCATCATTTTCTTTTTGATATATAATTGCGATAGCATCATCATCATTTTGAAAACAACTATCAACAATATTTAATTTAGCACCGTTAAGCCATTGTGGGTTTTCAACATCATCTGAATTATAAATTTCAGAAAAGGGATTTGTTAGATTAATATCAAGGTTTTTAATGGTCTCCGTCCAAAATTTCTTTTTATCGGAGACCGACCATTTCCAAAATTTAGTATAATCTGTAAAATGATGCTCTTGCATCATTTTAAAAATGTTGCTATTTTTTATAATCTCTTCACTAGGTTTCAAAGACATTTAAAATTGATTTAAAATTCAGGATCTACCTCAGTAGTATTTTGATCTTCTTCTTGCTGTTTTTTATATTTATCACAATCTAACTCGACGTCAAAGTTGGCTGGTTTTATAAAAGCACCATCACTAATTTCAAGTTCTTTGTCGGCATAACATTTTTTCATATATAATGCCCAAATTGGTAGTGCCATTGATGCTCCTTGGCCTCTTCCTATATCAGCAAAATGTATAGATCTCTCCTCTCCACCTACCCAAACACCAGTAGTCAAGTTAGGTACAAAACCCATAAACCAACCGTCCGATTGGTTTTGTGTAGTACCCGTTTTACCACCAATAGGGTTTTTAAATTTATAGGGATGACCCGAAACAATACTATCAGGATAACTTCTAGCGGCATTTCGTAAGCGAGCTCCAGAACCATATTGCGTAACACCTTCTAATAAGTTAACTACGGTATATGCAGATTCTTCACTCATCACCTCTTTGGTTTCTGGTGTAAAATTTTCTAATACCGTTCCATTTTTATCTTCAATACGTAATATCATTATTGGTTTTACGTACATTCCTTTACTAGGAAACGTATTGTAGGCACCAGTCATTTCAAACAGTGATAAATCTACAGTACCCAGTGCTATTGAAGGCACAGCGAGGATATCGCTTTCAATTCCTAAGTTTTTAGCCAATTTAACAACGTTTTGTGGTGTTGTTTTGTCGATCAATTGAGCGGTTATAACATTGGTAGAGGTTGCTAACGCATTTTTTAAGGTTTTAAATCCACCATATTTATGATCCGCATTTGCGGGTGCCCAATCTTTATCTAAACCATATTTTCCTTTCGGGATGGTCCAAATTGTATTTGAAAATTCCTCACAAGGAGAGATTTGTAATTGATTGATTGCGGTCGCATATACGAACGGCTTAAAGGTTGAACCTACTTGACGCTTACCTTGTTTTACCATGTCGTATTGAAAATGCTTATAATTAATACCACCAACCCATGCTTTTACATGACCCGTTTGTGGTTCCATAGACATCAATCCTGCTCGCATAAAATATTTATAATATCTAATGGAGTCCATTGGAGTCATGATGGTATCAATATCTCCTTTCCAAGAGAATACTCGCATTTCTGTTTTTTCGTTAAATGATTTTTTAATGTCGGCTTCAGAAACACCGGCTTTTTTCATACGTCGGAATCGATTGGAGCGTTTCATTGCAGACTCCATATTTCGTTCAATTTCCTTTACCGTTAAATCATAATAAGGAGCATTCTTATTCTTTTTTTGTTGCTTATAAAAGACACGTTGTAGGTTTGACATATGTTCTTTCATAGCATCTTCGGCATACTGTTGCATGCGAGAATCTAGAGTCACATAAATTTTTAGTCCATCACGGTATATATTATATTCAGTACCATCTGGTTTTTTATTGTCTTTTACCCAAGTCTTTAAAAACCCTCGTAAATATTCTCTAAAATAAGTGGCAACACCATAACCTGTGTCTTCTGGAGAAAAATTAATTACCATTGGCAATTTTTGTAAAGAATCTTTTTCTTCAAGCGAAATCACCCCATTTTTTTCCATTTGTTTAAGCACCACATTTCTGCGTAACAAGGTCTTTTCTTTTTTGCTTTCTCTGTGGGGATTGTAAAGGCTTGGATTTTTAAGCATAGCTACCAATACAGCAGCTTCTTCAATTTTCAATTCTTTAGGTTCTTTACCAAAATAGATTCGAGCTGCAGAACGGAGACCAACAGCATTGTATAAGAAATCTTGCTTGTTGAAATACATAGTAATGATTTCTTCTTTAGTATATTGACGCTCTAATCTAATTGCAATAATCCACTCTTTAATTTTTTGAGAAAGTCTTTCTATAAGGTTTTTAGAACCTTCACCATGAAATAATAGCTTTGCCAATTGTTGTGTAACCGTACTGGCCCCACCATCTTTTCCTAATTTAACAAAAGCTCTAGTTGTACCATAAAAATCAATACCTGAATGTTCGTAAAAACGTACATCTTCAGTAGCGACTAAGGCTTTAACTATATTTTCAGGAATGTCTTTGTATTTTATCGGGGTTCTATTTTCATTAAAATATTTACCCAATGTTTTATCATCGATAGAGATTACTTCAGTTGCTAAATTATTTTCAGGGTTTTCAAGTTCTTCAAAAGATGGCAAAGGGCCAAAAACGCCAATAGAACCTAGAAAAAATAATAGAGCTATAAATCCGAAGCCACCTAAAAACAGTATCCAGAGCCATTTGGTAAATTTTTTAAATGTAGCCGTGTTATCTGGTTTTTTTTTACTCATTATTGTTCATTTTTTCAATTTGTATACCTACATCTGTTACTCCTTTTAACGATGTTATTCCATCAACTTCTCCACTTTTACGCATAGCTTGCTGAATAGAGATGTTGTAAGTACCAGTTGTAGGGAAAATTACGTTGCTTTTAAATTCTAGAACGTTTTCTTTAAGATCAGTTAAACCCTCACCTAAAAATTTACCGTCTACATCTGCCATTTCATATTCTAACGTATCAACAACTTTATAATTGTTAGGAAAATCAATCCCTACAATTAAAAATAAATTACTGTAGGCATAGTCGTTATTATTTCTGAGATTTATATATACATTATTTCTAGAAATAGTATCAATTGGACTAAATTCAAACTTGACAAGAGAGTCTTTATGCCATTCGGTATTTGGCATTGATTTGTATTGATTAAAAACTAAATTATCATTACATGAAATTAATGCTATCGAAACGAAAAGTAAGCCTAATATATTACGCATTTTTGCGGGGAGATTTTCTTTTATTATTTCTATTTTTTCTTCTTTTATTACTCTTATTTCCTTTGTTTTTGTCAAATCTAGTTAAACTGTCTTGACCTACAACATTTGTAAAAGCAGCTTCAGGTACGGTAGGAACATTTATTTTAGATGCATACATTTCTAAACTAGCTACTTTTTTCCCTTCTTTATTTATTTTAATGATTTCGTTTACCTTTTCCGCTTCTAAATCAACCCATTGCATTGGGTTGTCTTTGTAAGCATACCAGAGTAATCCTTTAAAAATATCCATTTTTTGGAAAACAGCTGTTCCTTTTTCCGTTTGAAGCCAGGTATCTGTTTTTGGGAAATTTTTTAATGCATCTAAATAAGAATCCAATTCATAATTTAAACAACATTTAAGCTTACCACATTGTCCGGCTAATTTTTGCGGGTTTAATGATAATTGTTGGTATCTAGCGGCTGAGGTGCTTACAGATCTGAAATCAGTTAACCAAGTAGAACAACATAACTCGCGACCACAAGAACCAATTCCTCCTAATCTGGCTGCTTCTTGACGCAGACCCACTTGTTTCATTTCAACTCTTATTTTAAAAGTTGAAGCCAATTCTTTAATTAACAGTCTAAAATCTACACGATCATCAGCGGTGTAGTAAAAAGTTGCCTTATTACCATCTCCTTGAAATTCAATGTCTGAGAGTTTCATTTTAAGACCTAATCTAGAAACTATTAATCTAGATTTTCGTTGAACTTCTTGTTCTTTGTCTCTAGCAGCTTGCCAAACTTCAATATCTCGTTGAGAGGCTTTTCTGTAGATTTGTTTTACTTCTTCACTGTCAAAACTGACATCTTTTTTACGCATTTGAATTTTAACCAATTCTCCTGTTAAAGAAACGGTGCCAATATCATGTCCTGGCGAAGATTCTACAGCTACAACATCACCAATAGCGATGGCTAAATTTTTTGTGTTTTTAAAAAAATGCTTTCTCCCGTTTTTAAAACGTACTTCAGAAATGTTAAAAGAGGATTGCCCATTGGGCAATGTCATGTTTGAAAGCCAGTCGAAAACTGTTAGTTTATCACAACTTCCAGTACCACAATTTCCATTACTTTTGCATCCTTTTGGTACACCATTTGTATCCGTAGAGCAACTATTACAGCTCATATTTTATATGTTATATTTATAATTATACTCAAGAATGAGTATAATGTAAATTCGTTTTCAATTAAAACACAATAGATTTTCTACTGATTCGTTTTAATATTTTATTAATTTGTAAATATAAATATAATTCATAACATTAAAAGTTAATAAAATTATATTTAAAAATTAGTACTTTTGACACCTATACACTTACAATAAAACGAACCCATAATGAAAAGATTATTGCTTGTTTTGTCGCTACTACCTTTCACTTGTTTTTCCCAAATTATAGGGGAAGCAAATGGTGGTGAGGTAAAATTTAACCCAAATAATTTAGCATGTATTACGGAAGAAGCCAAAGCGAAAATTAATACTGAAGTTGAAGTTAATGTAGCCAAGTTAATTAAACAGGGTAAATTGTCGATAAAAAAAGCAGGTTTGGCAGCACCAACTTTTATTTGGCCTGTTAAAAAGGCAGCTACGAGCGATTTTAACGATGTTTGGGCAATTTCTAATTATGTAGACCATGATGCTACATTTCCTGATAAAGTTCAGGATTATAATTGTGGAACGAATACCTATGATACCAGTTCTGGTTATAATCATTCAGGTACTGATATTTTTACATGGCCTTTTTCTTGGTATCAAATGGAAAATAATTTAGCTGAAGTTGTGGCTGCGGCTCCAGGTGAAATTATATATAAGAATGATGGTCAATTTGATAAGAGTTGTACTTTTAATTCAAATACATGGAATGCAATTTATGTGCAACATAGTGACGGCAGTAGAACCTGGTATGGTCACCTAAAAGATGGAAGTTTAACCACTAAAATTGTTGGAGACACAGTTGTTGAAGGTGAATTTTTAGGAGTTGTAGGTAGTTCTGGAAATTCTACCGGTCCTCATTTACATTTTGAAGTTTATGATAGCAACAGTAATTTAGTTGATCCTTTTAGCGGGACTTGTAATAATATTACAAGTTGGTGGCAAGACCAACCTGATTATACTGATCCAAATATTAATGCGGTTTTAACACATAGTGCACCACCAAATTTTGACAATCCTTGCCCTCAACTAGAGAACACGAATTTAGCTAATAAATTTTTACCAAATTCTACAATATATTTTGCAGGTTATTTTAAAGATCAATTGGCAGGAACAACAGCGAATTTTGGGATCCGTAACCCGAATGGTATAAGAATTGCGGTGTGGGATGAAAATTTTACTGATTCATTTAATACATCGTATTGGTTTAGGAGTGTTGATAATCTTGCTACCTTAGGTACTTATAGATTTGAAGTAACTTATGAAGGTCAAACGATTAGGCACGAGTTTGAAGTTGCTGCTACTTTGGGAGTTGAAGATGAAAAATTAGCACAAATTTCAGTAGCTCCAAATCCTTTTGAGGATGAATTAAAAATTTCAGGCTTTACCTTTAATCAAGCTGATTACAATATGGCTGTTTTTAATCAATTAGGTCAAAAAGTTGTTGAAAAAGAAGATTTTTCTGCTCGTTTAAATTTACAATTTTTATCTAAAGGGTTGTATTTTCTAAACATTGGTGATAAAACTACAGGAAGTTCAAAATCATTTAAAATCGTAAAAAAATAAATGCTTTTTTCAAATATTATAGATCAAGAAACAGTAAAAAAACAACTTATCTATAGTGTTGAAAGAAACCGAATACCCCATGCACAACTTTTTGTTGCACCAAAGGGTACAGGTGCTTTACCATTAGCTATTGCTTACGCTCAATATATCTTATGTAATAATAGTGATGGTGAAAATAATACAGGAGACCAGGTCTGTAATACAAAGATTAACAATCTAAGTCACCCTGATTTGCATTTTGCATTTCCTGTTGCCACAACGGATAAGGTGAAAAGACACCCTGTAAGTGATTTCTTTTTAGAAGAATGGCGTCAATTTATAAATGATAACCCGTATGGTGATTTATTAAGTTGGTACGCACATTTAGGTATTGAAAATAAACAAGGTCAAATTGGTGTAGATGAAGCAGAAGCAATCGTAAAAAAGTTGATTCTGAAATCGTACGAAGGTGGTTATAAGGTCATGATTATTTGGATGGCCGAGAAGCTTAACACAGCAGCAGCCAATAAATTACTAAAACTAATAGAAGAACCGCCAAACAAGACTATTCTATTGTTGGTTACCGAGAGTGAAGAGCAAATTATTAGTACCATATTATCTCGTTGTCAGATTGTAAAATTAAATCCTTTAAGTGAAAATCATATTAAGGAAGCTTTAATAGCACGAGAGCATATTACAGAAAATGAAGCTGTAAAGATTGCCCATCAAGCAGATGGAAATTGGAATAAAGCAAGAAATATTTTACATAACTCAACAAGCGATGAACAATTTGAACAGTGGTTTATTACTTGGGTACGAACCGCTTTTAAAGCAAAAGGCAATGCTGCCGTAATACAAGAACTAATTGCTTGGAGCGATGCTATTGCATCAAACGGTAGAGAGGTTCAGAAAAGTTTTTTAAACTACTGTCTCCAATTTTTTAGACAAGCTTTATTGAAAAATTATACAGCAGATTCGTTGGTGTTTTTAGAGCCCTATACCACAAGTTTCGATTTAGATAAATTTGCTCCGTTTGTTCATAGTGGTAATATCATGGAGATTACTAAAGAGCTTAACGATGCTATTTATCATATTGAACGTAACGGTAATGCCAAAATCATCTTATTGGATTTATCAATAAAGTTAACACGGTTACTTCATCAAAAAGAGGCGGTTTAAAATTTACTGCAACACATAAAAGTAGATCGCCATAAAGTGTGAAAAACTACCCAATAACACAAATACATGAAAAATGGTATGGTTGTATTTTATTTTTGGAATGCTGTATAAAATGGCACCCACGGTATAAAATACGCCACCAGCCACCAGCCAATATAATCCGTTTATGGGCAAATTTTCTAGTAATGGTTTTACGGCAAAAATGATAATCCATCCCATACCAATGTAGGCTGCGGTAGAAATTTTTTCAAACCTACCAGTGTAAAATAATTTAAGAAAAACTCCAACAAGAGCAATTCCCCAAGTAATGCCAAAGATTGTCCAACCTAACGTTCCTTTTAAAGTAATGAGTGTAAAAGGAGTATAGGTTCCTGCAATAAGGACATAAATGGCAGCATGATCTAAAATGTTTAATTTTTTACGTAGTTCTGGTTGTTGAGCGTAATGGTAAAAAGTAGAAGCAGAGTACAACAAGATTAAACTCGCTCCAAAAATAGAAAAACTTACAATATGCCTTGCGGTTCCATGATCATTAGCATGAATAATCAAAACGACTAAGGCTATAATACTTAAAACTAATCCAATGGCATGTGTAAGTACATTTAGTCTTTCTTCGGTAGAATTATAATATGTTAGATGTTCATTTTTCATCATTGATATCATTTACTAATTCCGTATAGATTGTGTCAAAAGCCTCTTTTTTAATGGATTCCATATCGTCAATAGTTAAACCTTCTGTTTGGATAAAGTTATGAATTTTTACTCTTAATTTACCTGGCCATCCACTAAAAAATGTCCATGAAAAACGTTTTTTAACATCATAGAAAGTCATGGGTACAATGGGTATTTGATGTTCAATTGCTAAACGGAAGGCACCATTTTTGAATTCACTCAAAACAATGTCTTCGTGAGGGACTAACCCCTCAGGAAAAATGGCAATGCTTAAGCCTTGATCTAATTTCTTTTGGGCTAAAATATATACTCTTTTCCGACTTTCAGCATTACTTCTGTCCACCCAAATACTTGTTTTTCTAAAAATGTATCCAAATAAGGGCAGTTTTACCAATTCCTTTTTACCAACGAACACGGCTGGGTTTTTCATAACTGACAACATTAACATCACATCAATTAGAGAGGCGTGGTTCGCAATAAACAAATAGCTTTCACCAGGAATTATTTCTTCTTCTGTCTCAACTACAGGTTTAAAACCCATCACAAAGATGATGGTTTTACCCCAAGCCTTGGCAATTTTAAAAAAAGTAGGATATAAACTATCGAAAGAGATTACTACAATTAAAACGGGTAACGCAACGAGGATTGAAAAAAATACCCATCCATAAAACCAAATACGCCAAAATACGCGAAAAATATTTTTTAATAATTTCATTGGGGTAAATTTAGGGAATCTGTATAAACTCCAATGTGTAAATTTAAAATCTCAAAAAAGACGGGAATATTATTTTTGAAATTTGTTTTTTAGAATTTGAAATATTGTGATTTGTGATTTGTACTTTTGCTTTAGAAAAATAAGTTATGTCAAGAATTCTTACAGGGGTACAAAGTACCGGAACACCACATTTAGGCAATTTGTTAGGAGCTATTATACCAGCCATTGAAATGTCTAATGATCCATCAAATGATTCGTTTTTGTTTATTGCGAACATGCATACATTAACACAAATAAAAGATGGAGCTATTATAAAGCAAAATACGTATAGCACAGCAGCAGTATGGTTAGCATTTGGAGTAGATATAAATAAAACGGTTTTTTATCGACAAAGTGACGTACCGCAAGTAACAGAATTATCTTGGTATTTAAGTTGTTTTTATCCGTATCAGCGTTTAACATTGGCACATGGCTTTAAAGATAAAGCAGACAGATTAGATGATGTTAATGCGGGGTTATTTACCTATCCAATGTTAATGGCAGCAGATATTTTATTGTATGATGCTGAGGTAGTGCCTGTAGGAAAAGATCAATTGCAGCATTTAGAAATGAGTAGAGATGTGGCCAATCGTTTTAATCATAAAATGGGAGATACATTGGTGCCACCTGAAGCTAAAATAGAAGAAAATGTGAAAATTGTACCTGGTTTGGATGGTGAGAAGATGAGCAAATCGCGTGGCAATGAGATTAATTTATTTTTGGATGATAAAAAATTACGTAAAGTGATTATGAAAATCCAAACAGATAGTACGCCGATGGAAGAGCCTAAGGACCCAGATACATGTAATTTATTTGCCTTGTATAAATTAGTAGCTGATGAAGAGCAAATAGCAGATATGCGTGCTAATTATTTAGGTAGTAATTATGGGTATGGACATGCCAAACAAGCTTTTTATGATTTGCTAATTACAAAGTACGCTAAAGAACGTGAGTTGTACCAGTATTACATGAATAACCTAGATGAAATAGATAAAGCTCTTGAAATTGGTGCTGTTAAGGCGACAAAAGTGGCTAGTGAAGTTTTGGGTAGAGTTAGAGAGAAATTAGGGTATTAGAGGTTGAAATTCTTAGAATTTTGTGAATAGAATAATCATTATTAGTACATAAAATAATACACCCAAAATTCTGGCAATAGCAGCTTGTTTTATTTTTTTATCAAAGCCATATGTTGCAAATCGATTTTCTTGATCATCATTAAAGTCTCTGGCGGGAAATAAACTTCTGTAAGTCATATTTATTGGAAGTAAGAAAAATCCAAACCATTCAGCAACAGTTAATGAAGCGTTTTTACGCTTTCTTTATTTTCATCTTCTAGGTTCATGCTAAGCTGCCGGATTTGGCATCTTACTATGCACAGCATTAATTTCGGCAATAATTTCGTCAGACAATTCAATGTTTATACTATCAATATTTTCTTTAAGCTGTATCATTTTTGTTGCCCCTATTATATTAGAAGTAACAAATGGCATTTGATTTACAAATGCAAGTGACAT
The DNA here is from genome assembly GCF_006065315.1 of Aureibaculum algae. GTDB lineage: Bacteria > Bacteroidota > Bacteroidia > Flavobacteriales > Flavobacteriaceae > Aureibaculum > Aureibaculum algae. The sequence continues at coordinate 202,887 of NZ_CP040749.1, forward strand.
TTGAGCTAAACTTAATCCATTTTTCTGAGCAATTTTTAAATACTCAGCAACTGCTTTTGAGGATTCTGGGCTACTATATCTGTTATAAACAGGAAATTGATTTATACGAGCATCTTTAGGGGCTTTTCCGTTTAAATATTTACCAGATAACACTCCAAATGCCATTGGAGAGAATGCCAATAAGCCAATATTTTCTCTTAAAGCTACTTCTGAAAGACCTGTTTCAAAAATACGGTGTAATAAAGAATAGGCGTTCTGAATGGTAATCATTCTAGGTAATTTTTTTGTTTTAGCCTCTTCTAAATATCGCATGGTTCCCCAAGGTGTTTCATTTGAAAGTCCCACATGTCTAATTTTACCTTGTTTTACAAAACCATCTAAGGTTTCTAAAATTTCAGCAAAATTATCTTCCCATTGCGAAGCTACCTGATAAGGGTAGTCTCTAACACCAAAACAATTTACAGGTCTTTCTGGCCAATGTAGTTGATATAGGTCAATATAATCGGTTTGTAACCTTTTTAAGCTATTATGAATGGCTTCTGTAATGGCTTCTTTTGAAAATCCAGTTGTTCTGACGTGCTCCGTATAGGCTCCAGTTCCAGCAATTTTACTAGCTAAGATAATCTTATCTCTATTACCTGTTTTTTTAAACCAAGTGCCTATAATTTCTTCTGTACGTCCATACGTTTCTAATTTTGCTGGAACAGGGTAAAGCTCTGCTACATCAAAAAAGTTAACACCTTGTTCTAGGGCGTAATCCATTTGCTCGTGACCTTCGGCTTCGGTATTTTGTTGTCCCCATGTCATGGTACCCAAACAGATTTTGCTAACTTCAATATTAGTTTCTGGTAATTTGCTGTACTTCATGAAATAAGAGTTTTAATAATGAAACTCTGTCTTTAAAATAGTTTATGTAAACGAATTAATCTTCGTATATAGCCGCTATACCAGGTAAAGTTTTACCTTCTAACATTTCTAACATGGCACCACCACCTGTTGAAACATAGCTTACTTTGTTTTCAAAACCGAATTGTTTTACCGCTGCAACAGAATCACCACCACCTACAAGAGAAAAAGCTCCATCAGCAGTAGCATCAGCTATGGCATTACCTAATTCAATAGTTCCTTTAGCAAATTTTGGCATTTCAAAAACACCAACTGGGCCATTCCATAAAATGGTTTTTGATTGAGCTATAATCATTGAAAAAGCTACATTAGTTTTTGGACCAGCATCAACACCTTGCCATCCATCTGGTATGTGAAAAATGTCTACTACTTGCGTATTGGCATCATTACTGAAAGCATCAGCAGCGATAACATCTACAGGTAAATGTACTCTTACACCTTTTTCTTTGGCTTGTTTTAATATGTCTAATGCTAATTCTTGTTTATCATCTTCGCAAATAGAATCACCAATACTTCCACCTTGTGCTTTTATAAAGGTAAAACTCATACCACCACCAATAATTAAGTGATCTACCTTGTCTAAAATATTTTCAATTACGGTGATTTTTGAAGAAACCTTGGCACCACCTAAAATTGCGGTTACGGGCTTTTCACTGTCTTTAAAAACTTTATTTATACTCACAATTTCTTTCGCTAATAAGTCACCGAAACATTTTCTACCTTTAAAAAATTGAGCTACAACAGTTGTAGATGCATGGGCTCTATGAGCTGTACCAAAAGCATCATTAACGTAAATGTCACCAAGCTTAGAAAGTTTTTTAGCAAAGTCAACATCTCCATTTTTTTCCTCATCGTGAAAACGTAAATTTTCTAATAATAATACTTCTCCAGGTTCTAATTCAGCAGCGGCTTTTTCAGCTTCTTCACCAACACAGTCATCAACAAATTTTACTTGAACACCAATGATTTCACTTACGGTATCAACAATATGAGAAAGCGAAAATTCAGGACTAACTCCTTTTGGACGACCTAAATGTGACATTAAAACACAACTACCTCCGTCTTCCAATATTTTTATAATAGTTGGCTTTGCAGCTTCGATTCTTGTAGTGTCAGTTACTTTAAAGTTTTCATCTAAAGGCACGTTAAAATCTACTCGGATTAATGCTTTTTTATTCTTAAAATTGAAATCGTTGATTGTAGTCATGTGTTATAAAATTTTGAACTACAAATATAATCTTTCTCTTACTTTTTTAGTCTAGATTTATCTGTTTTTTTACAATAATGGCATCATTTATTATAAAAGGCATAGGCATCATGGTTTTTGTTCTTGGTGTAATGTCAAAAGCCATACTTTCAAACAAATCATAAGAGGTTTCATAGATTATAAATGATGGATTTTGCTCTTTGGGAATTGAAAAGCGTATTGATAAGTACGCGTCATCATTTGAAAAATAATAGCTTAAAACTTGGCTATTGGTTTTAAATACAAATTCAGAATTATTTCTATTGGGCAGCAATTCGCCATTTACAACAAAGGTTTTAAAGGAAAGGGCATTGGTAGAAAGTAGCTCTATTCTATTTATTTTTCTTTGAGGAGTTATTTTTAAATCTATATGTCTGTATGCATCAATAATTGTGTCTTTGCTAATTTCTATTTGGGGTTGAATTATAGTTTTGACTTCTGTTTTTTTATGCAATTTTATTTTCGTGCCATACTTACTGGCCGTTGTTGAATTATCAAAACCTCCTTCTAGAGGGTTATCACCCAAAAATTGGGTTGTGAATGCATCAGTCTTTTTGTTATAACTAGCCCAATAAGCTTCGTTTTTGTCTGCATCTAAAACATAGATGATACTATTTGGTTGTTTTTGTTCAATGGAATAGCCTGATTTAAATGCTGCTGAAATAAATAAAAGCAATGAAAGTGCTAGAAACAATCGTCCTAATTTTTTTATGTTTTTATAAGATGAAAAAATGGGTACGAGTAAACCAAATAATAGCACGATAAAAATACTGCTAACTGCTAGTATTTTTAATCCCAATCCGATTGGAAACATTTGTATTAAAGGGACGAAGATAAATAAAACAGGAATTGATAACACACTTAATAAAACGGATTGATGTTCTTTTTTTGAGAATAGTAGTATTACTAAGGCTATTATACCATATATGACTGCTAAAATAAAATAGCCGGCTCCTTTTAAATAAATGCTTATCGCTATATTCATGATAATCCAAATTAATAGTGGGGCGATTATTAAATTTTTAGCTTCTATTTTTTTAAAATAACGATTATAAATAATTATGCAAATGGCTAAAGTTAAAGCTGAAAAAGAGGCAATATACCAATGGCCATTGTAGGTGAATCCGTGTAAAATATCCTGATATTGAGGGTGGATTTTGAGAATTATTTTCCAACCGAAAAAGGTAATGAAGCCAGAAATTAGCATGGAGAATAAAAATGGAATAAACCCTTTAAATAAGTGAGTAAGTAGTAATTTCTTTTTTGAAACTCCAAAAATTAGCAATCCTAAAAATATGAAGCTGAAAATTATAATCATTGGTATTACCCATGAAAAAGGATAATATATCATACCTATATAAGGCATATTAAAATATACGTTATCACTATCTGAATTGAGATTAGTTAAATCAGCATCAGCAAAGTAATTTAGCAACGGTATCAAATAACTAGCCTGGTGTTCTAATGTATTTCTGTCTAAGCGTTCATAACTATCTTGTTCTGTGTGATAATCAAAATGGTCATCAATAAAGGCAAAATTGTAGCCTTGAATTTTACCATCCTCTCTAAAAACAGTTAAATCAGTATCGTTTGGTAACATTTTGTAAATACTATACATTAATGAACTTGCAACGGGATATTTTGGCTTAGCCTGAGCAAATTGTTCAATTAGTTTTTTGTTACCCCCATTAGTTTCCATGAGCATATAGCTGGGGCCGCCACTACCTCTTGCTTCAAAATTCAAAACCAAGCCAACGTCTTTAGCCAAAGGATGATGATTGACAAATGCATTTGCACCTAATAATCCTAATTCTTCAGCATCAGAAATTAGAATAATAATATCATTTTTAGGAGCTTTATGAGTTGTCATAAATGCTCTTAGACCCTCTAAAATTGTCACGACACCACTTCCAGCATCACTAGCTCCCAAAGAAGAATGAACAGCACTATCATAATGGGTTAAAAGCAATAATGCTTTTGAATTATCAGTGCCTTTTATTTTTGCTATGATATTTTGTGTATTTGTGCCCGCTCTCCACTTTTTATTCAGAGCCACTTGCTCTTGAATTTCAGTGGTCAATCCTAGTTTTTCTAGTTCACTAACAATGTATTCTTGTACTTTTTTATGTGCTGTGGTACCCACAAAGTGAGGTTTTTGGGTTATTTCCTTTAAATGCACGAGAGCTCTATCACTCGAAAACTCGTTAAGTGGAATAGTTGTATCAGATTTTTCTTTTGGCATTAAGCTACTGAATGACAAGTAAATGATTGTTGTAATTATAATAAATGAAATGGCTGAAGCGTATTTTTTCATTCTGATTATAGGTTTGATTGAAAATGGATTTTTGACTAAAGTAAGTATTTTTAAAGAATTTATGTTATATTTATACGAACCTAAAAATATTAAGTTATGGCAATCAAAAGTTTTCAAGGCAAAAGATCTCAACCTCAAAAAGAGGAATTAAAACCAGCGTTAGTGTCTGATTACATGACTACAAAGTTGATTACATTTAAACCAGACCAACCCGTTTCTGAGGTGATAGAATCTTTAATTCAAAATAGAATTTCAGGTGGACCAGTTGTTAACGAAAATAATGAATTACTCGGTATTATTTCTGAAGGAGATTGTATTAAGCACATTTCAGAAAGCAGATATTATAACATGCCAATGGATAATAATACAGTAGATAAGCACATGGTAAAAAATGTGGATACTATTGATGGAAATATGAATATTTTTGAAGCAGCTGATATGTTTTTAAAAGCGAAGCACAGACGTTTTCCTATTGTAGAGAACGGTAAGCTAATAGGACAGATAAGTCAAAAAGACATTCTTATTGCAGCTCTTAAACAAAAAGGAGAGAACTGGAAGTAAAACTTTTAAATTTTTAATAAAAAAAAGCCCCACGCTACAGTGGGGCTTTTTTTTCTAACTAAACTATCAACTTAAACTAATTCTTATTATTCTTTATATTAAAATTTTCTAAATCCTCTTTTGAGAATTTCCTTAATCTGGGGAGAAAGGAGATAAAGTTTTAATGGTAATTTTTTTGTTGTTATCATAAAATTTCCACTTATTACGACTAAAGCATTGCTTGTTACGTTGCTTCGTTTATAAAACAATCTACACCTTAAAATTCCCCCTTCAAAATGAAGTTTTTTACTGTAATATTTTTAAACATCTGATTTTTAGTTGTTTTATGATTTTTTTATCTTTAATGATGAATGGAGTGTAAGAAATATAGGGTTGTTTTTTATTGAATTAAATAAAGTTAAGGCAGTGTTATCATTGTATTGGCACATTAGAAATAGCTAAGAGTAGATAGGTTTTTAATTGAGTCTATAAACAAAAAAAGCCTCACTCTTCAGCGGGGCCATTTTTCTCTAACTAAACTATCAACTTAAACTAATTCTTGTACTATTTTATATTAATATTTCTAAATCCCTTTTGAGGATTTCCTTAATCTGGGGAGAAAGGAGATAAAGTTTTAATGGTAAATTTTTGTTGTTGTTATCATAAAATTTCCACTTATTACGACTGAAACATCGTTTGTTTCGCTGCTTCGATTATAAAACAATCTATAGCATAAAATTCCCCCTTTAAAATTAACTTTTTTATTATAATATTTTTAAACATCTGATATTCAGGTAAATTATGGTGTTTTTTTTCTTTTCTCATGAATAGGAAGTAAGAAGTATAGGGTTATTTTTTTATTGAATTAAGTAAAATTAAGGCAACGTTTTGTTGTATTGGTACAATAAAAAAGTTAGGAGGAGAAAGGTCATTATTTTAGTATGTAAACAAAAAAAGCCTCACTCTTCAGCGGGGCCATTTTTCTCTAACTAAACTATCAACTTAAACTAATTCTTGTACTATTTTATATTAATATTTTTCTAAATCCCTTTGGAGGATTTCCTTAATCTGGGGAGAAAGGAGATAAAGTTTTAATGGTAAATTTTTGTTGTTGTTATCATAAAATTTCCACTTATTACGACTAAAGCATTGTTTGTTTCGCTGCTTCGGTTATAAAACAATCTACGGCATAAAATTCCCCCTTGAGAAAGTGATATTTTTAAATATTATTTTTAACTATTTGGTATAGAGGTGCTAGTGATTATTTTTGTTTTGAAATTACAGAGGTGTTAGTGGTTTTAATTTTGATGGAAGGTTAATGTTTAGGTAAGATTAAGTGTAGTTATGCTAACAATAGTAGTGAATTAATTTTTTGAAAAAAGATTAGTATTATCGTTTTTTTAAACAAAAAACCCCACTCTTCAGTGGGGTTGATTTCTTCTAACTAAACTATCAACTTAAACTAATTTTTGTCTTAATTCTGGGGAGAAAGGAGACATGAGTCTATCGGTTAAATTATTGTCTTTTTCATAGCAATTTTCCCGTTTTCGACTAAAGCGTTGTTTGTAATACTACTTCGAATATGAAACAATTTGCTTTGAGAAATTCCCCCTAAAAAAGTAAATAAAATGTTTTAAAAATTATAACAAACTGATAAACAGTATTTAAAACGATGCTTAATTTAAGGTTTTATTTTGAAAAGTGATTTTACCACCATTTTTAATTGCTGTCGCTTACGAAACAGATTCGTATTTAATTTTTTTTGCATATTAAATTATTGCTATCTTTTAGTTAATACACGTAAATTTTAATTCTGAACTAGTAAAGTTTTCTTTGCAGGTAAACGGATGTTTTTTAAACAAAAAAACCCCACTCTTCAGTGGGGTTGATTTCTTCTAACTAAACTATCAACTTAAACTAATTTTTGTCTTAATTCTAGGGAGAAATGAGACAAGAGTCTATCGGTTAAATTATTGTCTTTTTCATAGCAATTTTCCCGTTTTCGACTAAAGCGTTGTTTGTAACACTGCTTCGAATATGAAACAATTTACTACGAGAAATTCCCCCTAAAAAAGGAAAATAATTATTATACAGACTCTAAGTTGTTGATGTTAAGAAAGATAAGTATTTTGTTGTTCTTTAGTAAAGAGAAATCACAACAATTTCATGATCGTTGTAATCTATATTGAAGGTTGTCATGGGTTCCGCTGGAATATTCCCAATACGGTAGAAAGCCAAATATTATTTTAGATAGGTTTGTAGTTTTTTTGGTTTGAAGAGGTATTATATCTGCTCCGTTTGGGTTGTAAGAAGATTTTAATGTTTTAGTAAATCCAAATTCTTCACTATGTTGCTGGTGGGCTGATTTTCTATCAATTTCTTGACTAAAACTTAAGGTAAATACTAGTAATAAAAGGGAAGTAAGTAAGGTTTTTTTCATGGGGCTCATTCTTTTTTTATGAGTAAATAATAATTGTTTTCTAATGGTAAATAACCTTGGTCATAGATATAAAAATAGGTGTTTCCAGTTTTTGTAGTGTAGATTGATGTGAAAAAGGTGAAATCAAAATTGTGATTCAATAATTTTGCTCTGGTTACTTTTGTTTTACCTGTTGTGTTTAGATCTGAAAGTGTTTTGTAATTTTTTCTTAAGCGATTATTGGTGTTTCTAATTAGGTTTTTACTATCTCTGTTTACTTTATTATTAAAAGCATTACGACAATAATCAGAACAAAACTTTTTATCTTGACGACCAATTATTTTTGATCCACATTCGGGGCATAATTTTTCCATAGATTAGTGTTGTTTATATTTCTCATTTTCATAAGTCAGGGTAACTTTTTCAGTTTGCACAGAAGTTACCTTGTCTTCACATTCACCTTTACTTTCCTCATACACAACAGTTTTGTTGGTAATGTCTACAACGATATCTAAGAAGCCATTAGTTGCGTTTTTAGATATTGACAATTGTCTGCTTTCAATTTCAAATTTTCCATAACACTTCATGTCGGTTTCACCTATCGATTCATAAATAGGGTAGTTCTTTAGTATGTTTTTTAATTTTTTACCATTCGGTGTAAATAGTGAAATTGTACTGTCGTAATAGGGGTTTGGTTGTGACATGCTTCTCGATTTTAAAACAACACCAAATGCGTTTGTGTTTTTATCAATTAAATACGAAGTTGTATCAATACTAATGTCATAAATAAAAATCGCGTCAGATTGCCATCCACTTGTTTCGTAACTTTCAATAAATAAACTTTTAATTTCTTTCGTTTTATTGTTGACTAAAACGACATAACTATCTAACGCAGTAAAATCTTCTTCTTGTTTTCCTATTTTGGGTATTACAATAGCAGTTTCATCTGTATTGTAGGGTAATTGCATTTCGGCGAAGGAACCATCACAATCTTCTTCATTTATATTTAATTGATTCATCACATTTAATGTTAAATCAGATAATTGTGCAAAGGAAATTTGGCAGCAAAAAGCAAAGAATAGAATACTTTTAAAATTCATGGTCATGATTATATATAATGCAATATACAATTTATCCGTTTACATTCAGGTATGCCTTGATTAAATACACTAGTAAGTAATCTTTCAATACTTAATAATATTTTAAGTAGATGTTCTATTTTTCAGTAATTTAGCTTAGTTAATTACGTACTATAATGGATTTAAAAGATGGTGTAAAAACCTCGGAAAATAAAGTGTCCTCTGAAGCTTATAAGCTATGTGAATTTGTTAAAGATAAAAGCAATTCATTGATAGATCGATTAGAAAGTTTCGAAGATATTATTAATTTGGAATCTGGAGATACAGGTTTAAATAGAGCAAAAACGCTGGAACGTGAGTTTGATATTCGTCAATTATATATAAAATATGAGGGAGACAATCCGACAGGTACACAAAAAGATCGTATAGCTTTTGCTCAAGTTTATGATGCATTGCGTAGAGAGTTTGATGTAATTTCTTTAGCTACCTGTGGTAATTATGGTGTAGCAATGGCATTAGCTTCAAATCTTGCCGGCATTAAATGTAAAATTTACATACCGGAAACTTATCATACTGATCGGATTATTGAAATGGAGTCACTCAATGCAGAAATTATACGTTTGCCTGGAAGTTATGAAGATGTTGTTATGAGTAGCACGGTAATTGCTGAAAAAAATGGGTGGTATGATGCCAACCCAGGAGGCGTAAATACACCTTTGCAAATTTCAGCCTATTCACAAATAGCTTTTGAAATTGTTGAAGAATTAGGTGATGCACCTATGTATTGTGCTGCTCCAGTTTCTAATGGCACTTTGTTTGCTGGTATCTATCGCGGATTTGTAAGTCTTTACAAAAGAGGGAAAACTTCTAGAATTCCTAAAATGATTGCCGGATCTTCTTCTGGTAAAAACCCTATTGTACAATCTTTTAAACAAGGCTTAGACTATTGTAAAGATTTAAACCCTGAAGCTATAAAAGAAACAAAATACAATGAACCCTTAATTAATTGGCATAGTTTTGATGGTGAAGAGGCGTTATATGCCTTGCAACAATCGGAAGGTGAGGCATTCAATATTAGTGATAAAAAAATGAAAGAAATGTGTTCGTTCTTGTTGAAAAAAGAAGGGATAAAAATATTGCCAGCGGCTACAGCAGGTCTTATTGCCTTATTAGAATTAGATGAAAAATTAAACTTTAAACCTGATAGATTTGTGGCAGTTATCACCGCAAAATTTTAAAATAAAATTAGTTAAAGATGAAAAATTCAATTGATGGAAAAGCATTAGTTTATTGTGACGATGCTTTTAACACGCCTAACGGAAAAACGGCTCACGGATTAGTTCGTTTTACCGAACGATACGACGTTGTTGGTGTTATTGATGGTAATTATGCTGGGCAAGATGCTGGGCAAGTATTGGATGGAAAAGCAAATAATATACCAATTTTTAAAAGTATTGAAAGTGCTGTAAAGAAGCTGACAGAAACGAATAATGCACCTAGATCTTTGGTTATTGGGTTAGCTCCTGATGGAGGTCGTTTACCAATTCAGGCTAAAGATACTATTAAAAAAGCCTTAGAAATGGGGTGGAACGTTGATAGTGGATTACATGATTTTCTAACAAATGATAAAGTGCTAACGAAATTAGCTGCTGAAAATAATTGCACTATTAGAGACGTACGTAAAACTCCAGATAGAGATCAACTTCATTTTTTTACAGGAGACATAGAAAAAGTTAATTGTTTAAAATTAGCCATTTTAGGTACAGATTCTGCCATTGGTAAACGCACCACAGCTTGGATTATCGTTCACGCTTTTCGAAAAGCTGGACTAAAGTCGGAAATGATAGGAACTGGTCAAACTGCATGGATGCAAGGGGCTAAGTATTCTATGATTATGGATAGCTGTATCAATGATTTTGTCTCTGGAGAAATTGAACACGCAGTAGTCAGTGCCTACAGCAATGAAAAGCCTAATGTTATTGTCATTGAAGGTCAAGGAAGTTTAATGAATCCTGCCTACCCAGGTGGATTTGAAATTTTAGCTGCTGGAAGACCAGATTATGTTATTTTACAGCATGCTCCTAAACGTGTTGAGTATGATGGGTTTCCTGGATATAAATTGCATTCAATAAAGGAGCAAATCAATGCTATTGAGGTTATTTCGGGTAAAAAAGTAATTGCAATTACCATAAACCACGAAGAAATGACAGCAGATGAAATTTTACCTGCTTGCGAAGCAGTAGAAAAAGAAACAGGATTACCAACTTTTGATGTATTGGCTCATGGAGCTGACGAGTTAATTAGTCTGTTAAAATCGAAAATCTAATAACCAATAATGCTGCATACATTAATTTTCCTCTTTTATAAGTCCATCAAATTATTGTTGAGCTCATAAGGGTAAAAGTAACGTATAGCATTATCAAAATAACACTAGGTCATATGTGGTGTTTTTAATATTTAGGCCTGCTCCTAATTTCAGTACCTTGTTACTAATCAAGTAGTCCGTTTAGCTTTTAAATAAAAATGAGAATTAATAAAATATCTTACCAACGTTTTGAAATTAAATTATCAGAACCTTATACCATTGCGTATGAAACCATAAGTAAATCGGTTAACTTTATTCTAAAAATAGAAACCGAATCCCTTTTGGTGGGGTACGGTTGTGCAGCACCTGACCCGGTAGTTACGAATGAAACTCCTGAAGCGGTAGAAACAGCTATTAATGATATTATCATTCCTTTTTTAAAAGGTAAAAACCCATTTCATTATGCTAAAATACTTGCGGATTTAAAAGTGTTGTTAAAAGAAAAGTCATCATCCTTGGCCATGGTAGATTTGGCATTACATGATTTAATCGCCAAAAAAGCGGACGTGCCGTTGTATCAATATTTAGGAGGTTATCGCAATAGTATTGCAACGAGTATTACTATTGGGATTCTTCCAATACAAGAAACATTGAAACAAGCCACAGAATTTGTAAAACAAGGGTTTAGTATTTTAAAGATTAAGGGGGGACTCGATGTTTCAGAAGATATTGAAAAGATGATGCGAATACATGAAGCCTACCCGAATATTAAATTGCGATTTGATGGAAATCAAGGCTATTCTTTTTCTGAATCTATTGCCTTTGTAAAAGGAACTGAAAAAATTGGAATAGAAGTATTTGAACAACCAACATTAGTTGAGAATGAAGAAAAATTAGGTAAAGTAACCCAAAATGTGCACTTGCCAGTAATGGCTGATGAAAGTTTAAAAACATTAAAAGATGTCTTCCGTCTCGCCCAAAATGAGCATATCGATATGGTGAATATTAAATTGCAGAAAGTAGGTGGTATTTTAGAAGGGTTGCATATAAATTCTGTGGCTAAATCGGCTAAATTAGAAGCTATGGTGGGGTGTATTGATGAGTGTGGTTTAGGTATTTCAGCAGGCTTACATTTTGCTCTTTCTAGACCTAATATTCATTATGCTGACTTAGACGGGCACCTCGATATGATCAACGATCCATGTAAAGGTTTGTTTACTTTAAAAGATGGAGTACTTTATCCTAGTTCTTATCCAGGATTGGGTAATTTAAATCTTTAGTATTTTTTCACCTGCCACAATGGTATTTAGTATATTAAAATACAGTTATTTACAAAAGATTTAATACTAATCGGTATGTTTTATTTTATATTTTTATTGGCAATAAGCAATGTATTTGAGCCATTTACCTTTTCTTCAATGGCAACATCATAGTTTTTACCTTCTAATAATTGCACAATTTTGGTAATTTTATTTCCATCTTTCAATTCTAAAGAAGCGTTGCATAAAATAGTAGAAGAAGCGTTCGTTAAATTTCTCCAAAATGGACTTTCTAAAAATGGACTGGGCACCTTAGTGTCAATGTATAAATCAATGATTATTAAATCGAAATTTTTGGTGTTTAGCTGCATGAAAAGTTCGGCGTCATCACAAATAATAGAAAGATTTTCACCTTCTTTAACATCAAACTCTTCGTCGGCAATTTTTATAATTACAGGGTCAATTTCTACAGCTGTAATTTTATGTTTATAATTGAAATCGTTTTGTAAGGTTTTAATAACGCTACCACCTCCCATACCTAAAATAAGGATTTCTTTACAAGTACTAAGATCAACTTTTTGCAAGCCTATTTTTAATATTTTCTGTAGAGAGCCGTATGAATAGTTGGCATTTTTAGAATTTAGGTGCTTAATGCCATTATACCAAGTAATTTCCAATTCGCCACTAAAATTAGAGGTTATTTTTTTGGTAACTGGGTAAATATAACTGAAGAGTTTTTTCATTTGAAAAACAAATTTACGATTAATTTGAAACATTTGTTAATAAAATTTCGACTGCTAAGACGGGTGTAGATAATCAAAATTTTTGCCAACGTTGTTAGTTTCAAACAAGTACAAAAGTCGAGGTAAATAATAGATTTTTATGAACTTGATTATGCAAATTAAGTATTGATAGTTAAACGTTTGTAAATCAATATTGTTGAAGTGATACTAACACAATGTTAATAAAAATTGGAAAAAGATAATCTTGGGTATGTGAAATGAAAGCGATAAAACAGCAATTTTACAGTCCTCAACTTCACGAGTATTTTAAAATAAATTTGCCATGGAAATTACGCATTTAGTAAAACGGGATTATACTAAAGAATCGTTTCAGTTATATAAAATAACTCAAGCTGTTTTTAAAGCAATGAGAGCCGCTGAGCATGGAGATATTGATGATGCTGAAAAAATTACTGAAAGTGTTTATCAATCTCTTTTAGAGAGAAAAGCAAAACATCAAGACTATTTGCCTACCATTGAGCAAGTACAAGATTTTGTTGAGAACAAGTTAATGGAAAGTGGCTTTTTTGATGTTGCTAAAGGGTATATTCTTTATAGAAATGAGCAAGCTCAAAAACGTAAATCGAATATTTTTGAAAAGAGAATTAACCTAAAACCTTACGAGTATCCAGCACTTTACGAATATGTTTCGGCAATTCGTCATTCATATTGGATTCATACTGAATATAATTATACAAGTGATGTTCAAGATTTTAAAACTCGCTTAACTGAAGTAGAGCAAAGTGCTATAAAAAACACAATGTTGGCCATTTCTCAAATTGAAGTAGCCGTTAAAAGTTTTTGGGGCGATATTTATCATAAAATGCCTAAACCAGAAATAGGTTCAGTAGGTGCAACATTTGCAGAAAGTGAAGTGCGTCATCATGATGCGTATTCACATTTACTTGAAATTTTAGGTTTGAATGATGAATTTAAGAACCTAAAGAAAAAACCTGTAATTATGAAACGGGTTCAATATTTGGAAACTGCTTTAAAGAATGCCAAAAGTGATGATAATAAAGAATATGCAGAATCTATTTTGCTTTTCTCATTATTTATCGAACATGTATCATTGTTTTCTCAGTTTTTAATCATAATGGCTTTTAACAAGCATAAAAACATGTTAAAAGGTATTTCAAATGTTGTAGAAGCAACATCTAAAGAAGAACAAATTCATGGTGATTTTGGTATCGATATTATCAAAATAATTAAAGATGAAAATCCTGATTGGTTTGATGATGATCACGCCAACATGATTCAAGACATGTGTCGAGAAGCATTTGTTTCTGAAAGCAGTATTGTAGATTGGATTTTTGAAGCAGGCGAATTAGATTTTCTACCAAAAGCATTGGTAAATGAATTTATCAAAAAACGTTTTAACAATTCTTTAGAGAGCATTGGCATTGCTAAAGTATTTGAAGTAGACGAAATATTATTAAACGAAACCGAGTGGTTTGACGATGAAATTATTGGCACCAAACATGGCGATTTTTTCGTAAAACGCTCAATCAACTATAGTAAAAGAACCAAAAGTATAACCAGCGACGACTTATTTTAATGAACGACTTAAACAAAACACAAGAATCAACAAAGACAACTTTATTAAACGAACAACTTTTAAAAGCAAGAAAAGAAACGCTTAAAAATTTAGCTCCATCAAAAGAAACCGGTTTTGAATGGTTAAATGAACATAGTCGTAATTTTTTAAATTCGGGCTATTTATCAGAAGGCGTAAATGCAGAGCAACGAATTAGAGAAATTGCTGATAGAGCAGAACAAATTTTAGATATGCCTGGTTTTTCAGAGAAATTCTTTGGCTATATGTCAGAAGGGTTTTTCTCATTAGCTTCACCAGTATGGTCAAACTTCGGTAAAGAAAGAGGTTTGCCAATTAGCTGTTTTGGTTCGCATATTGGCGATGATATGGGTAATATACTTTATACCCAATCTGAAGTGGGTATGATGTCTAAACTTGGAGGTGGAACTTCAGGATATTTTGGAAAAATAAGAGGTCGTGGTGCTGAAGTGACAGACAACGGACAAGCGTCTGGAGCAGTGCATATTATGCAGCTTTTTGAATCTATGGTAGATGTCGTTAGCCAAGGTTCTATACGTCGTGGTCGTTTTTCGCCTTACTTACCTGTAGAGCATCCAGATATTATGGAATTTTTGGAAATCGGTACTGAAGGTAATCCAATTCAAGAGTTAACACACGGTGTAACGGTTACAGATAAGTGGATGCAAGAAATGATTGATGGTGATGCTGATAAGCGTACTATTTGGGCCAAAGTTTTACAACGTAGAGGTGAAATGGGTTATCCTTATATTTTCTTTAAAGATCACGCTAACAATTTTGCGGCCGATGTATATAAAGACAAACAACATACCGTTTATGCAAGTAATTTATGTACGGAGATTATGTTACCATCAAACGATGATTGGTCGTTTGTATGTGTTTTATCATCAGTAAATGTGCTTCATTATGATAGATGGAAGGATACAGATGCTGTTGAAACTATGGTTTACTTTTTAGATGCAGTAATCTCAGAATTTCTTGAGAAGTTAGAAAGATATCGCGATTCTGATAGTCGTGAAGATCGTCAAACGTTCTTGTTTATGGAGCGTGCTTATAATTTTGCAAAAGACAATCGTGCTTTAGGGTTAGGTGTTTTAGGTTGGCATTCATTATTGCAGTCTAAAGAACTAGCATTTAATAGTGAAAAAGCGTACATGTTAAACAACGAGATCTTTAAAAATATTAAGGTGAAATCTTACAAAGCATCTGCTGAGTTAGCTGATAAATTTGGAGAACCAGCGGTTTTAAAAGGATACGGAAGAAGAAATGCTACATTGAATGCTGTTGCACCAACAACATCATCAGCGTTTATTTTAGGGCAAGTTTCTCAAGGTATTGAGCCAATTTGGTCTAATATTTATGTAAAAGATATTGCGAAAGTAAAAACTACTATTAAAAATCCATTCTTAGTTAAGTTATTGGAAGAGAAAGGTCAAAATACGACTAGTGTTTGGCATAGTATCCGTGAACGGGATGGTTCAGTACAACATTTAGAGTTTTTAAGTGAGAATGAAAAAGAGGTGTTTAAAACATATCCTGAAATAGATCAAATGGATGTTGTTTATCAAGCAGCCAATCGTCAAAATCATATTGATCAGGGGCAATCGGTAAACCTAATTATACACCCAGATACTCCTGTTAAGGAAATCAACAAAATACATGTTACAGCATGGCAAATGGGCTTAAAGTCATTGTACTATCAACATAGTATGAATGCTGCTCAGAAGTTTAAACAAAAGAAAGAGTGTAGTAGTTGCGAAGCGTAATTATTAGTTTACAATCCATAAAAAAAGCCAGATACAATTAAATGTATCTGGCTTTTTTGTTGACTTTTTAAATAGATTTCAAATCTAATAATAAAGAGGTTTTACTTCTTTTTTTTAGAAGGTTGTTACACCGTCATTTGGTTGATAAACATAATTGAAAGTAAAATAAGGACTTTCGCTAGTGTAAGCATCAGGTTCTGCCGGAGCATCTTTATAATAGCTCAAAATCTCCATTTTTGCATAGTTTCCAGTTCTTGTTTTAACTACTATTATTTTTCCTGGTGTAGGGTTAATTATATGTGAGGTTGCATCATAAGTATACCAATTTGCTAAAACATACCCTCCTTCAGAGTCTTGGTTTAGTAATGTTGTATTTACTTCCGTAATGGTACTTAAAGTACCAGAAGCAATATATCCTGCAGCTTCATTAGTTCTTGTCGGTTCATCTATTGCTCCGGCAGATACACCACCATTAACAATAATTGATTGACCTCTAAAAGCGATATCCCATTCTGTTTCGCTTGTTGTGGTTAAACCTGTTGCAAAATCGAACTTTGTAAATTCCCCTGAAGCTGGACCAGGTGCTCCTTGTTGACTTCCACCACCTACTGGTGCGTATAAATTGACTACGTTTTCAGATTTTACTTCTACTAACGGAGTTGGGTCATCGTCATCACTACATGATGTAAATCCTACAAATAATGCTACTACTATTAAAAATTTTATTGTTTTACTCATAGAATTACTATTTTTTGTAATGTGTTCGTGATTTTTCTTTGAAAAGTTCATGTTTATTTATTGTTATAAATTATAATTGAATATTAAGTTTTGCGTAAAGAATTCTACCTGGTATATTACCAATATTTTGAGGATCCGTAAAATCGAAAATATTGTCAATACCAAGTCCTAATCTATAGTTTTTATAAATGGTTTTGTTTACTGCAACATTTACAATTGTATAGCCATCAACAAAATCGTCATAACTATCTAAGTAACTATTACCGTTTTTATCATTTAAACCATATTTACTTCGGTAGGTTCCTCTAATGTTGGTATCCATTTTCCATTCAGGAATAGTATAAAAGACCTTCAAATTTGCCATATGGCGAGAGCGATTAAACAAACCGAAGTAATCATCTTTTTTGAGTTGAAATGAAGGGGAACTGGCATCTACTCTGGCAAATACTTCTCCATTTTTAAATTCTTTTTCTGCGTCCTTATCTTTTGCATATAGCAATTGATAACCTCCTGTAATTTTTAATTGATTTTCAGGCCTCCAAGTGATATTAAATTCTGAACCTTGTGTGTAGACTTTGTTTATATTAAAATAACTGAATACACTTTGTCCATTCGTTTTAGTAGCAACTATTTTATTATCTATTAAATCATCAATATTATTCCTAAATAAGTTCAGGTCTAACTTAAGTGTTTCAGATATTTTATAGTCAAAGCCCAAATCTATACTCACAGAGTTTTCAGGTTTTAATTCACTATCAAATTGGTCTAATGAAATAGAAATTATAGCTAATTGACCTTGCTCCTCTAATGCCTTGATGGCATCTGGGGCAGCGTTGTATCCTAAAAGTGTATAGCCAATAGTGGCATTTGTAAAGTTAAAATAGAGCTGTCTAAAGTCAGGAGCTTTAAATCCGTAACCTAAAGAGCCTTTTAAAGCTAGTTTCTCATTTACTTCATAGCGTAATGCTACTTTTGGACTAAACTGAGATTTGTATTCACTGTGGCCATCAAAGCGTGCACCTAAAATAATATTTATTTTTTCTGTGGGATTTCCATCATATTGTAAATAGGCATATGGTGAGTTATAAACGGGTTTTTCAGAAAAATCAGTCCTATCTAAAGTTTCATGATTAAAGCCAGTACCAGCGATAAATGATGATTTATCATTCGGGTCATAAGTCGCCCTAATTTCTGGACGAACTAACAATTGCTTATAAAAAGCATCAGTTGCCGAAGTAGAATTGGCATCATCTAAATATTCATTGGCGTTATATTGAGTAGCATAGAATTCAAAATAACTACTCCATGTATCACTATACTTATTATTTAATTTAATATGTGTATTCCAATCTTCTATTTTTGTTTCACCTTTCAATAATGACGAGGCAACATAATCTTGCTTTTGATTGTAATATTTACCAGCAACAATCAAATCAGTTCTGTTCGAAAATTTATAGGTTAGTTTGGGGTTAATGGTGAAATTTCGAAAAGGATCAACAGTACTTAGCCCGTTACGATCAGTTAAACTATAACCATCACTACTATATCTATTAAAGAAAGTGCTAATACCTAATTTGTCTTTTTTGTAGCTTATTGTTGTACCTAAATCGTGTGTGTTAAATGAACTTATTCTATAATTTAGGTTTCCATGAAAACCATTTTTAGGTGTTTCTGTAATAATGTTGATAACACCACCAAGAGCTTCGCTGCCATAGAGGCTAGAGGAAGCACCACGTACTACCTCAATTTGTTTAATATTACCTACAGTTATTCTACTAATGTCTAAGGTACCTGCCAAACGACCTACCAAGGGTGCACCATCTACTAGAATTAATGTATATGCTCCATCTAAACCTTGCATTTGAATACCTTTGCTACCACCAAAATCGGGTATCGTTATTAATCCGGTTTGTTCATTTAAAATATTATTTAAACGAACTGAATTAGAGCGTTGAATGTCTTTTTGAGAAATAATTTGGGCAGGTAGTGGGAGTGAAGATAATTGTCTAATCGTTCTAGTAGCGGTAACTATAATTTCTTCTAAATTTTCAATTTTTACAGAATCTTTTGTAGTAGGGTTTTCCTCTTGAGAAGAAACAAGAAAGGTGAAAAAAAGTGATAATAAAGTAAAGATATGTTTTTTACTCAAACCCGTTTTGGTGAAATTTCGTGCAAATATATGGGTTATTTTGAATCAATCTAAATAGGTTCAGTTAAAATTTAATTATTTTCATACATTTAAAATTAGATCATTAAAAATGAAACACTTAGTAAAGTTATATATGCTATTTGTTACTTGAACAATTTACTAATAAACATGTTTTAGTAATATAAATAAAAGTTGTAAAAAATATTTAATCATTATTTGCGTTATAGTTCTACAAAATGCTAGAGGCGGAAAATCGCTTTGAGCGAGAAAAAGTGAAAGACCGTCTGCTAGGCGGTCTTTTTAATTATAAATATTTCTTCAAATAGTCTAAATATTCTTTGATAAGCCGCGAATATAGATTGCCTAATTTTCCGAAAACATAAGTTTTATACATTTGAAACGTTTAATAGTTTAACTAAAACCAAAAATTATGTCAAAAATAGGAGGTTACATTGCAATCTTTGGAATTGCATCAATCATTTTATATTTCTTTAATTACGAGTTGAGAATCCTCAGTTGGATCGGACTTTGGGGAGAAACCACAGCTTGGATCATTAGAATAGGTCTTGTAGTGTTAGGTGCCGTACTTTTCTTTATTGGGGCAAGTGGAGATTCAGAAGAAGAGGTAGAGGTTCAACGACCAGAATAATATTAAAAAGGTTATCGATCCAAAATGAAAAAGTCAAAACCCAAATTATGGAAACGGATTCTTTTTGGATTGATAGCCTTTATTTTTACAATGGCTGTTTTTATTGGTGGTGTATTTTTAAAAGCCAATTACCTAAAGAATGAAGCAGCTCAATTAACTGAGAAAGATTTTATTACAGAGGAGGTAGTAATCGATTCGGCATATACAAAGCTGATTTATCAAATGCCTTGGCCTCTTTATCTTAGAAAAGTTGTTTTTGCAGAAATAACCTTTTCCTTAAAAAACAAGCCTATATACTTTCGTTCGCCGCAATTTGTACGCAATAGTAACTCATTCAGTGAATCTAGAATGAGAAACTTAAACTTGAAACATGGTGACACCGTTTCCATTATCTATAAAAAGACAGCCCTTGAAGCTGCAAAAAGTCCCAACTTTTTATCTAAATTCTATCATCGTTATAAAACACCGTTAGTATATAACATGAGCAACGATAATGGTAAGTTATTTGATGTTGGGTTGGATTACGATGAATATATTGACGAAAAAATTCACAATGAATCGTTTTATTACTTAATTATACTCTTCACGATAATTAGCATTGCGTTTGTAGGTTTTAAGTTTAATCTTATTAAATAATAGAAATTTTACTTTCTCAACTCTACCGACCAATAACCCAAGGTAATTATTAGCCTTTCCCTAACCCAAAATCACCATTCCCTCATTGGTAGTTTTTTTAAAAGGTATACCAACCTACTTTTGGTATCAAATCAACTAATTATGAAAAAGCTAATTATTTTAATTTCATTTTTGATTCCAATTTTAGTCTCCGCTCAACAAAATGTAATTTAAGGGATGCTTTCTCATGAAATAGGACCATTACCTGTTTTTTCAATTGTTATTAAAGGCACAAAAGAAAGCACAGGCCAATGTAATTGTAAGGCGTGAAGAAACTGCTTCAACACTTAGCTTATTGAATATTGTAAAATTGATGGAAGACAATGAAATTTTATTTAAGCTTAAGGAAATGGAGTATATTGAAAAAATGTCGATAAAATTTGTGAAATACTTGTATCAGGTAATGGTGGTCTGGTATCTCAATTAAAGGAGATTTTTTCAGTGAGTAAGTGGCTAAAAGCGTTAAAATAAGTTGACGCTTTTTTGTGTTTATCATATTAGTATTGTAAATATTAAAAAAATTTCACAAGCAATTGGCATAAATTTTGCAGATTTCTTAAAACATTTTTTTTCTAAAATTGACCCTATGAAAAAAGTAATTAGCTTTTGTATTTCCTTATTTATTTTAGTATTTGGATATGCTCAAAGATGCCCAACATTAAAAGTAAAAAATCAAGAATTAGGCCTGTCATTATTAGATATTAAGGTTGATATCGTAGGTAATATAGCAACAACAACCTATGATATGCTTTTTTACAATCCCACAAATTCAGTGTTGGAAGGAGAATTATCATTTCCTTTGGGAGAAGATCATAATGTTTCACGATTTGCCTTAGAGGTGAATGGGAAATTAAGAGAAGCAGTTGTCGTTGAAAAAGAATTAGGTCGAATTGCTTTTGAAAATGTGGTTAGAAGGGGAGTCGATCCGGCATTACTTGAAAAGGGTTCGGGTAACAATTACAAAGCTCGTATTTATCCTATTCCCGCAAAGGGCTATAAAAGGGTTTTATTGGCTTATGAGCAAGAACTTGTTTTTCATCTTAATTCTCATGCTTATGAATTACCCCTAAATTTTAAGAATAAACTAGATTCCTTCAAGTTAAATATCTCGGTCTTTGATCAAAAATACAAACCAATTATTGAGAAAAATGGCATTTCAGAACTTGAATTTTCAAATTGGAATAAGAATTATTCAATTGACATTAAAAAGAGAAATTACATTGCAAATAAGCCATTATTAATTAAAATCCCTTTATCGTTTACCACAGAAAAGGTAATGGTTAGTGACAATTACTTTTATATATATAAAACGCTATCTCCAAAGAAAAGACTCCGAAGAAAACCAAATTTTATTACCATCTATTGGGATGCGTCACTTTCATTACGAGAACGGAATATTGAGAAGGAAATTAATTTTTTACAGGAGTATTTTGCATATCATAAAAATGTAAAAGTACAATTAGTTACATTTAGTAATACGGTATTAAAGGATAAATTATTTACTGTAAAAAATGGAAATTGGGAATCTTTAAAAAAAGAATTAGAAGAGGTTGTTTATGATGGAGGAACCAATTATTCAATCCTTTCTTCAAAAATAAAAAATACAGATGTCTGCTTGTTATTTACGGATGGAATGGCAACTTTAAGTAATTTGGAATTAAAAAGAGAGACTCCAGTTTTTGTTATAAATAGTAATTTGAAATCTAACCATGCAGGGTTGAAAAGACTTGCTGAAGTAACATATGGAAGTTATATAAATCTCCAAACCAAGGCTATTTCTGAAGCAATATCAAAAATGAAATTTGAACCTTATAAGTTCTTGGGTTACGAATCTAACAATAATTTAGAAGTTTATCCTGTTTCACCTATTAGTGTTTCAAATGATTTTTCTATTTCTGGTAAATATTCGGACAACATAAAGAATATTGTTTTAAAATTTGGATACGGAAACGAGGTCCTTCAAAGGGTTGAAATTGACATGAAAAAAACTACAATTCACAAAATTGTAGAAAGAATTTGGGCTCAGAAAAAATTAGAGAACCTAATGTTAAATGTCAAAAAGAATAAACATCAAATAACAGAATTAGCTAAAGCATTTAGTTTGGTAACTAAGTACACCTCTTTAATTGTGTTGGAAGATATTAGAGATTATGTCACTTATCAAATAACTCCTCCTGCAGAATTATTAGAAGAATACAACAGTATTCTGGCACAACAAGAAGAAAAGAATATTAGTCCACCTAGACGTAATAATGTTGAAGATAATGCTCGTATGATGAGAACTCTACCAAAGCCTGAATCTATTCAAGTGGTTAGTGATGAAATTGAATTAGAAGAAAAAGTGTTGGAATCCAATGATATGGTAGTGATGAATGAAATCGTTGAAATTGTTGAGGATAGTGAAGAAATTGAAGATGTCCCTTTTTCCATAATTGAAGAAGTGCCGGTTTATCCAGGTTGCGAGGGTTCCAATGATGAAAAGAAAAAATGTTTTAGTGATAGTATAACTCATCATTTTAGTGAAAACTTTAATGCTGAACTAAGTAATAATTTAGGTCTTTCGGAAGGTACATATAGAGTTTATGCACGATTTACTATAAACAGACGTGGTAATGTTGTGAATTTACTAGCAAGAGGACCACATAGAAAACTAGAAGTTGAAACCGTTAGAGTGCTGCGTTTGTTACCAAAAATGATTCCTGGAAAACAAAGAGGAAGAGCAGTAGCAGTTAATTATACGTTACCTATAGTTTTCAAAATAGGTTCTGGTAGTCAAGGGCAATCATTCACCATAGAACCATATGTATTTACACCTTCTCGAGATGTAGCTAATTATAGAAAATATAAAGGTGACCTCACTGTAAAAGAGAGAGGCGTTAAAACTGATTATTTAAGCGAATTAGAATTAGCCACAAACAAAGAACAAGCCTATCAAATCTATCTAGGACAAAGAGAAAACTATTTAGAAACACCTGCTTACTTTGTAGATGTTGCCAATCACTTTAAGCTCGATTATAATGATACTATTTATTCATCTAGAATTCTATCTAATATAGCAGAAATAGATTTTGATAATTATGAATTATTAAAGGTGTTTGCCTATCAATTACAAATTGACAAACACGATGATATGGCACTATTCATATTTAAGCAAATATTGAATTTAAGACCTGAAGATTCTCAGTCGTACAGAGATTTGGCAATTGCATATCAGAACATAGGCTATTGTCAAGAAGCATTAGATTTATTTAACAGTGTTATTACGGGTGAAATTTATAAAAATTCTCATAGACGTAAATTTAAAGGAATAGAAACAATTGCCAGAAATGAAATTAGATACCTTATTCAAAAATACAAAGATGATTTGGATCTAAGTAAGGTTGATAAAGAGCTGTTAGATTCGGTAAATTATGATATACGAGTTGTTGTAGATTGGAACCATAATGATACTGATATCGATTTGCATATTATAGATCCAAATTTAGAAGAATGTTTTTACAGTCATAATAAAACAACTATTGGTGGTTATATGACTGAAGATATGACACAAGGTTTTGGTCCCGAAGAGTTCACTTTAAAAAATGCTATTAAAGGAGCATATTATGTAAAAATTAAATATTTTGGAGATAGATACCAAAAGGTTGAAAACCCTACATTTATGAAAGTTACAATTTATAAAAAGTTCGGAACAGAAAAGGAAACAAAGGAGACTCAAATTATAAGGCTTACTAAAAACGATGAAGAAGAAATAATTGCTAAGTTAATGTTTTAAAGTTTTTTAAGAATAAACCAAAAAAAGATAAAATTTATTCAATTTTTCCATGCCCAAAATAAGAATTGCGATGTAACTTTGTAAGAACAATTTTTTCGAACTATGGGAATGTCAAACTTTTGGTTCTATTTTATAATGGTGGTGGTAATTCTCCATTTTGTGGTAGGCTTCGGATATTTAATTTATAAACTATCACCTAGAAAGAGTGATAAGAAAAAAAATGAATCAGAAGAAGCCGACAATAATGCACTCTGAATTTTTTTTATAAACCTACAATAGTTATATTATAGATTACTTTGTTATTATTGATTAACGTAATGAAAAAGTAATTTGAATTTCAAAAAATTAAATATATCATAAAAATTAAAAGAAGCCATCTGCAATCACTTTGGCTTTAGTATTTTTACCAAAATATAACACAAAATATGTCTGTACAACCAAGATTACAAAGATTCAATCAAAACGTATTGTCTAAATATCAAATTTACAATAGTATTTTTATGACGTTGCCGTTTGATTCTATAACGAAGACGGGCGTTTTATTGCCTTTGTTTCACGAAACCTGTAAAAATGGTTTTAAAAACGGTGAGAATCCCACTACCATTGTAGATACCTTTTTTAGCAAATATCAGGCAAGACGAAATAAAGAAAGTCAAATTAATTTATTGTTTCGTTTTATTCAATATATCGAAAGACAGGTAGTATTGTTTGATGCTATTGAAGATGCTGCATTTCCAGTAGTCCATAATATGGATGGTATTGGAACATTGCGAAACTTGAAAGAAAATGCCAGAGCTGAGAGTCAATTGGAGCAGTTGAGACAGTATTTAGAAGAATTCAAAGTTCGTATTGTACTTACGGCTCATCCAACACAATTTTATCCTGGTAGTGTATTGGGAATCATTACTGATTTAACGAAGGCTATAAAGGAAACTGACTTAACAGCCATTTCCGATTTACTTGCACAATTAGGTAAAACTGCTTTTTATAAAAAGAAAAAACCTACTCCTTATGATGAGGCGGTAAGTTTGATTTGGTATTTAGAAAATGTATTTTATTATTCATTCGGTTCTATTTTCGATTATATTCAGCAAAATATTTTTGAAAATAAAGATATTGATAATAACATTATCAATGTTGGCTTCTGGCCTGGAGGCGATAGAGACGGAAATCCTTTTGTAACCCCTCAAATAACCAAAAAGGTAGCGAACAGATTAAGAGAAACCATTCTTAAAAATTATTACAGAGATGTAAGAAAATTAAAAAGAAAGTTGACTTTTAATGGATTAGAGGAACGTTTAGGAAAGTTAGAGCGAAAATTATATAATAGCTTTGTTGATGAAGATGCTTCGCCACAAATAAGTTTACATGATTTTGAGGCAGAATTAAAAGACATTAGGACGTTAGTTGTTGAAGAACATCAATCGTTGTATTTAACAGAAATAAACAGTTTGTTGAATAAAATAAAATTGTTTGGTTATCATTTTGCCATTTTAGATATTAGGCAGGATAGTCGTGTGCACGAAGGTGTTTTTAATACGTTGGCTGAAGGATTAATAGCATCTAATAGTGCTATTTTTCCAAAAGATTATTTTCAACTAACGGCTAAAGAGCAAGTGAAAATTTTATCTGAAGTTAAAGGTAGTGTTGATGTATCACAATTTAATGATGAAGATCTATTAAAGACGTTCGATACCATTAAAGTTGTTAAGGAAATTCAAGAAAATAATGGTGAACGAGCAGTACATAGATATATCATAAGTAATACACAAAGTACATTACATGTTATGCAACTGTTTGCAATGTTAAAATTGGCGGCTTTTAAGGATGATTTAACCCTTGATATTGGCCCTCTATTTGAAACAGTTCCTGATCTGGAAATTGCTCATGAAGTGATGGAAGAATTATATATGAATCCAGCCTATGCACAACATTTAAAAGAGCGTAAAAACAAACAATTAATTATGCTTGGTTTTTCTGATGGAACCAAAGATGGTGGGTATTTAATGGCCAACTGGGCTATTTTTAAAGCCAAAGAACGTTTAACAGAAGTTTCTAGGAAATATAATATTGATGTTATTTTCTTTGATGGTAGAGGTGGACCACCTGCTAGAGGTGGAGGTAAAACGCATCAGTTTTATGCATCACTAGGGCCAACAATTGAAGCAAAACAAGTACAGTTGACCATTCAAGGGCAAACCATTAGTTCTAATTTCGGAACCTTAGAGTCGTCGCAATACAATTTAGAGCAATTGATTAGTTCTGGTATTTATAACAAATTGGAAACCAATTTGGCTATGACAGAAGAGGATAGAGTAGTGATGGAAGAAATGGCAAACATCAGTTATAAAAAATATGTTGATTTTAAGAATCACCCTATGTTTGTACCCTATTTAGAACGTATGAGTACGCTTAAATACTATGCAAAAACAAATATTGGTAGTAGACCGAGTAAAAGAGGGAAATCGGACACGTTAAAATTTGAAGATTTAAGAGCCATTCCTTTTGTAGGTTCATGGAGTCAGTTAAAACAAAATGTTCCTGGTTTCTACGGTGTAGGAACTGCTATTAAACAATATGAAGATAGAGGTGAGTTTGATAAGGTAGAAGCCTTGTACAAAAATTCAAAATTCTTTAAAACATTGGTAGAAAATAGTATGATGTCCTTGTCAAAATCCTTTTTTGATTTGACAAAGTATATGTCAGAAGATGCTGAGTTTGGACCTTTTTGGGATATCATTCATGAAGAATATCAAACTTCTAAAAGATTATTGTTAAAGCTTACAGGTTCAAAGGCGTTAATGGATAATCAGCCTGCTGGTAAAGCGTCTATTGATATTCGCGAATCTATTGTATTACCATTATTGACCATACAACAATATGCTTTAAAAAAGATTCAAGAATTAGAAAAAGAAGATCCAAAAGATAAAGAGAAGATTAAGGTTTATGAAAAACTGGTAACACGTTCTTTATTTGGAAATATTAATGCGGCTAGGAATTCGGCATAATAGTATTTCTTCATTTATAACCATAAAACAAAGACCACACAAGTTTAGAAAACTTTTGTGGTCTTTGTTTTATGTGAATAAAAGTTTTATTTCGTGCTTTTGACCTTTACTATTTTTTTATGGAATACCCGTAAGCCAATTGGAGTGGGATAAAAGGTAATCCAAATACCAAAGAGGAGCACTAATCCTCCTAGAACCATTTGAAGAGTTATTTCCTCATTTAAAAACAACCATGCTAATATAGAGGCTAGAATAGCTTGTCCTAATAAACTTACAGATACTCGAGTGGCACGCATATTTTGAGTAGCATAACTAATAAGTAACCATGCTAATAATTGACATATAATGGCCATGGCAATAAGAATTAACCAGCTGGTGTTAGAAAATCCTATGACAGGTTCGTTCATAAAGAAACTAACTATGCCTAAGTAAATTGCAGCTGAGGTGATACTTATGGTCATAAAACGCCATATGTCTAATTGATTTAATACATTTTTACTAATGAGCATGTAAAAGGCATATAATACGCCTGAAAGTACGCCAAAAGCAAAGGCACGATCAAAATCCAAATTTCTAAATACATGAATACCAACCAATAGTATCATACCAATAATGGCAACAACAGTTCCAATCCAAAAATTTCTTTTGGGTTTATCTTTTAAGAAGAAGAACGCTCCAATACCTACCCAAACAGGAGATAGGTTCGTAAGCAAAGAGGCCTGTGTAGCCGTTGAATCTATGATGGAAATATTCCAAACAGTAACATCAGTTGCGAAAATAACGCCACAAAGTACACTCAACAAGGTTACTTTTAATGAAGGGAATTTAAATTTTTTAAATAGTAAAACATAAGGTATAATCAGAAGGCTAGAAAATGCCATTCTGTAGAAGGCTGAAACTACTCCTGATACCAAACTTAATTTTACTAATACAGGAAAAATACTGATACAGATTATCCCTATTGCTAATGCTATTCTTGGTTTATTCATAAGGAATGAAAAAGATGCAAAAGTAGTCTAATTTGTAAAATGGAAATAAAAAAATAGTTAATTAGAAGAGGGGCTATCTAAGCCCTCACAGCCCCGATAGTTCAAGGTGAAAACCAGTGAGGTCTAATTAATTATTTGTGTAATTTCAATTGAATTCTTTTTCTAGACACATCTACTTCCAGAACTTTTACGATAATTTGTTGATGTAAACTTACATGTTCGCTGACATCTTTTACAAAGGTGTCAGATAAGTTAGAAACATGAATAAGTCCACTTTCTTTAATACCTATATCTACAAAACAACC
Source organism: Aureibaculum algae (assembly GCF_006065315.1). Taxonomy (GTDB): domain Bacteria; phylum Bacteroidota; class Bacteroidia; order Flavobacteriales; family Flavobacteriaceae; genus Aureibaculum; species Aureibaculum algae. The sequence continues at coordinate 231,364 of NZ_CP040749.1, forward strand.
AAAATTGGTAATGTTGTTGACAATTCCAGGTAATAACTGCCCTTCTTTTACGTCAGTGATGGTTTTAATATTCTGATTAAACGTGAATACTTTAGCTTTTTCACGAGGGTCTAATCCTGGTTTTTCTAATTCTGAAACAATATCCGTTAGCGTGGGTAATCCTATAGTTTGGTTAACGTATTTTTTAAGATCAATTTTCTTCAAAAGATCAGAATTTCCAATTAAATCTTCTACATCCTTTTTCACATCGTTGGCCATGTTTTTTACAATAGCATAGCTTTCAGGATGTACAGCAGAATCGTCCAACGAGTTTTTAGCATTTTTAATTCGTAAAAACCCAGCCCCTTGTTCAAATGCTTTATCCCCCAAACGGGCTACTTTTTTTATTTGACTTCTTGAGGTAAACGCACCATTTTCTTCTCGATACGTCACTATGTTTTCTGCCAATTTAGGACCGATACCTGATACATAACTCAACAAAGATTCACTCGCGGTATTAATATTTACACCAATAGTGTTTACACAGCTCTCCACCACAGTATCTAAGCTTTGTTGTAATTTTGATTGATCAACATCGTGTTGGTATTGCCCTACGCCAATAGATTTAGCATCAATTTTCACTAATTCTGCTAAAGGATCAGCCAACCTTCTACCAATAGAAACGGCACCTCTTACGGTAACATCGTAATTAGGAAATTCATCTCTGGCAATTTTAGATGCTGAGTAAATGGAAGCTCCAGCTTCACTAACCACAAATACTTGTATGTCTTTATTAAATCGGATTTTGCGGATGAGGTGTTCTGTTTCTCGAGATGCGGTTCCGTTACCAATAGCAATGGCGTCAATTTTATATGCATCTACCAAAGAACTTATCTTTTTAATGGCTCCTATATTGTCATTTTGTGGAGCATGTGGGTAAATAGTTTCATTATGCACTAATCCGCCTTGGGCGTTAAGACAAACCACTTTACAGCCCGATTTAAACCCTGGATCAATAGCCAAAATGTTTTTTTCGCCTAAAGGGGCACCTAATAGTAATTGTTTAAGGTTTTTAGCAAAAACAAGTATGGCACTCTCGTCCGCTTTTTCTTTGGCCAAACTTAATATTTCATTAGATAGAGCAGGAAACAATAAGCGTTTATACGCATCTTGGATTGCGATTATAATTTGATTGGCAGCTTCACCATTAGAACGGACAATACGGTTTTCTATATTGTACAAAGCCTTATCATTGTCAATTTCTATTTTTACACGTATAAATCCTTCTTTTTCCGCTCTTAAAATAGCGAGTAAACGGTGAGATGGACATCTACTTAAACTTTCTGACCAATCGAAATAATCTCTAAATTTTTGAGCTTTTTCATCGTCTTTTTTACTGCCAATAACCTTTGTTGTAATTTGTGCAAAACGCTCTAATTGTTTACGGATATTATTTCTGATATCAGTTCGTTCATTAATCCACTCGGAAATGATGTGTCTGGCACCTTCTAAAGCCTCTTCAACCGAGGTAACTTCACCTCTAAGGTATTTATTGGCAATAGAATTGATGTCACCACTGTGGGATTGGCTCATTATAATTTTAGCCAACGGTTCTAGTCCATTTTTCCGTGCAGTTTCGGCCTTTGTCTTACGTTTTTTCTTGAACGGTAAATAAAGGTCTTCTAAGGAGGTTACATCGGTAGTTGATTTTACTTTTTGTTTGAGTTCATCAGTTAAAACCCCTTGTTCTTCCAATGATTTTAGAATAGAAAGTTTACGTTTTTCTAGGGTTTCAAATTGCTCTTTGTATTTGACAATATCGCCAATTTGAACTTCATCTAAGTTTCCAGTTGCCTCTTTACGATAACGTGAAATAAACGGAATGGTACAATCTTGATTTAATAATTCAATTGTGTTTTGTATTCCCCTATCAGGAAGGTTGGTAAAAGATCTTATGTAGTTGAGTAATTGCATTGCTTAAATTAAAGATGCAATATAAAAACTATCTCGCAGAAATATTGATTAAAATTGAAGTTATGCTACCTTTTTATGTAAATCAAAACAAGGACATTTTTTACAACGTTTTTGTTCGTCTTTTTTGAATTTTTTACAGCAATCACTTTTTACTTTATCAGGTATAAGACCCAATTTTTGTAACTTTTTAATCGCTTTTTTTTTCTTCTTTTTGCCCAAAATTATTCAGATCATAAAATAACACTACAAATATAGTTATTTTTATTAAATCTAAATAAGGTTAAATGAAGTTTTCTGTGAGTTTTTCTAGTTTTTTGATCAATTATTAAACCTTCTTAAGTTATATTCTTTCTTTGGCCAACGAGAAAAACTTCCTAAAATATAATAATCTTTATACCTAAAAACTGATTTACCTTTCTGAAAAACTTTATTTTCATCTTCATAATTTTTCATTTTATCAAAAGCATTTTTTTCAACTTCACCTTTTACATGATTATAGTTTTCATCAAAAAGACCTTTGAAATGTATTGATTTTGTCCGTGTATAAGAACCATATGCAAAAAGCGTAGGGTTAAAAAACACCATTACCGGGGGTCCACCACCCGATATAGATACGCTACTGCCTCCAAAACCGACTGCCGAGGTTGTCCTAATTTCCTGTTTACCACCCATTGTAATTTGGAATAGATCTTTATGTTTAAAAACAGAGATCCCGATATCTCCATTCCTAACTTTTCTTAAAAATTTCTGCGTTTTTTCCAACTCCCTATATTTATCATATTGGCCACCTACTTGAATAATTGGTGTATTTTTAAAAGGTATAATTGAATCTACATCAACATTATATGCTTTTAATAGATTACCTGTTTCAAAATCATAAACTGAAAAATTAAAATCTTCATTTGTAGCAGCCACCATATAAATTTCGTTACCATTAATAAATGAATTTGTGGACTTTGATTTTATATCACCAAATGGTTTGTCAAATTCAATGACCTCATATTTAAAATCTTTTAAATCTAATGTAACTACCTTTGTGAAATCTTTAAAGTCGTCAAATGAAAAAAGGACTTTTGAGCCTTGTTGGTACATTTTTGAAATTTCGGATGTTATTTCTATAGCGTTTGGGTTACTATCCTCAATTTTATTGATGTCAACCACTTTTCTTATACTTCCATCAGCTGTAACCGTTAAAAAATCGTATAAATTATCGTCTTCATCGAAATGTTCAGTAAGATTAATTTCATTTTTTTTGTAATTTGAACTTTTATCAAAAACATAGACATTCAATATTGATGAATATCTTGTTATGGTGAATAAATAGAATTTATTATTGAGTTCCGCTATTTGTATGAATCTTTCATTATCTAATTCCAATGGTATTTCTGTTATCTCAGAATTATCATTTTCATATGAAAATTTCAACGATGCAAATTTATTTCTTCTATTATTTGATAGAAATAACAAATAATTATTATCAGAACTAATACTTCCAATTATGGTTTTATATTTTTTACTTCTATTGTCTGAAACGAAGTCTTTTGTAACTTTAAAATTACTATCTAATAAATATCCATAAATTTTTTTAGGATCTACAAAAATCAATGAAGTTTCGCCAGTTTTATCATTTACCAATGGGACCGCATCAGTTATACTTAAACTGGATGTTTTTAAATAATTATTAAATGTTATTATTTCTTCTTGAGCAAATGAAGAAAAACTTATAGATAAGGCATAAATAAATAGTATTACTTTTTTCATAAACAATTCATTCTAATAAAAATAGGCCACTTCAAATTTTGCTAACGGAGCCATTTTCGCTTTGTTCAAAGTCATCGTTTCTCCGTTAAGCGAATAATTATCGGCAGTATTGAGAGCCTTTAAAAACTGAGTTTCAGTTTCCATATTTGGACAATACATTTTTGTGGCACCTAGTTGTGAAAAAACAATTTGATTCCCTTCTTTAAGTTCAAAAGTGCCAAAAAAGCGATTACAACCTGCATTACCATAAATTTTGTTTTCTTCTTCAGGTCTTAGAATTAAATAAGGTTGTTTACCTTTTTTCTTGTCAAAGTCTACTTTTTGGCCATACAATTCGACTAATTTCCAATGTCTGTCTGTAAGTTGTGAATTTTGTTTGTTGAAAATATATTGTTGAGCTAAATCACCTGTAATTTTATTACCGTTTTCATCTAATTTCCAAATCCTATTTTCACCAACAAAATAATGTTCAGTATTTTGATTGTTTAGCGTAATTATTTGTCCGGTTTTACTCCAAGAAAAAGAACCTTTATCTTCAAAAATAGTATCTTTTTTACCTAAGTATTTTGATTTTTTAAGAAAAGTTAAATCATTATTTAATATAAGAACGGTCTGAATGCCTTCACAATCTGCACAAGGCAAGTTGCCTTGATAAGTGCCGCTCCAGTCTAAAGAATTCATACTGTTATGCATATCAATAACCGTTTCTTCTATTTTTTTTTCACTTATTTTTTTCTTTGTGCTACAACTAGACAAGGCAATTGTAAGTATAATTAAGCTTATCTTTATTAATTTCATGATTATAATTGTTTATGATATCCGTCCACCATTTACAACATTAGCATCAGGTTCTACAAATGCCAATTTTCCGTCAGGAGTATCGCACATTAATATCATTCCTTGACTTTCTACACCACGAATAGTACGTGGGGCCAAATTGGTTAGTACAGTAACCTGCTTTCCGATAATGTCTTCTGGGCTAAAACTTTCAGCAATACCAGAAACGATGGTTCTAATATCAATACCAACATCAACTTTTAATTGTAATAATTTTTTCGTTTTAGCTACTTTTACAGCTTCTAAAATCGTGCCAATTCTAATGTCAAGTTTTGTAAAATCATCAAATTCAATGGTTTCCTTTTGAGGTTCAACCGACTGGTTTTCTAGTTCGTTGGCTTTCTTTGAAGCCGTTAACTTTTCCAATTGAATTTGAATTTCAGCATCTTCTATTTTTGCGAATAACAATTCTGCTTTGTCTATTTGATGGCCTGATTTTAGTAAAACATTTTCTTTAGAAACGCTGTTCCATGACATTTCTTCGGAGCCTGTGCCGAGCGGAGTTGAGGTGCTCGAACTGACATTCAACATACCTTTTAGTTTGTTAGAGGTAAATGGTAAAAAGGGCTCACTCAAAATTGAAAGTGCTGTTGCTATTTGAAGTGCTACAAACATTATCGTTTTTACGCGTTCTTCATCTTGCTTAATTACTTTCCAAGGTTCTTCATCCGCTAAATATTTATTACCCATTCTGGCAAGATTCATTAACTCGTTTTGAGCCTCTCTGAATCTGTATCTTTCAATAGATTTTGAAATAATTTGAGGATATTTTTTTAACATCATCAAGGTGTCTTCATCTACTTCGCTAAATGCATTCGGACTGGGTACTATTCCATTATAATACTTATGAGTTAACACCACCACGCGGTTAATAAAATTCCCAAAAATGGCAACTAACTCATTATTGTTTCTTGCTTGAAAATCCTTCCAAGTAAAGTCATTATCTTTAGTTTCAGGTGCATTTGCAGTTAGTGTATAACGCAACACATCTTGTTTGCCAGGAAAATCCTCTAAATATTCATGCAACCAAACTGCCCAGTTTTTTGAAGTGGAAAGTTTATTTCCTTCCAAATTTAAAAACTCATTTGCGGGTACGTTTTCAGGTAAAATATAAGAACCTTCTGCCTTAAGCATACTTGGGAAAATAATACAGTGAAAAACGATATTATCTTTACCTATAAAATGCAATAATTTGGTGTCTTCATCTTTCCAATACGGTTCCCAATCCTTACCGGTACGTTCTGCCCATTCTTTTGTTGATGAAATATAACCAATAGGAGCATCAAACCAAACATAAAGCACTTTGCCTTCACCACCTTCAACGGGAACTGGGATTCCCCAATCTAAATCACGAGTTACCGCTCTAGGTCTTAAACCGTCATCTAACCAAGATTTTACTTGGCCCAATACATTAGGTTTCCAGTCATTGGCATGCCCTTCAACTATCCAAGTTCTTAACCAATCTTGGTATTGATCTAAAGGTAAAAACCAGTGTTTTGTTTCTTTTAACGTAGGTGTGTTTCCAGTAATAGCTGATTTCGGATTGATTAAATCCGTAGCATTATGACTCGTTCCGCAATTTTCACATTGATCGCCATAACTTTCTTCAAAACCACATTTAGGGCACGTACCTACAACAAATCGATCTGCTAAAAATTGATTGGCTTCCGCATCATACAATTGTTCATTAGTTTCTTCAATAAACTTACCGTCTTCATATAGTTTTTTAAAAAAATCAGAGGCAGTATCATGATGTACTTTAGCCGTAGTACGTGAATAATTATCAAATGAAATTCCAAATTCAGCAAATGATTTTTTAATCATTTCATGGTATTTGTCAACCACTTGTTGAGGCGAAATTCCTTCCTTTTTCGCCTTTATAGTAATGGGTACGCCATGCTCATCTGAGCCGCATATGTAAAGTACATCGCTACCTTGTAAACGTTGATAACGGGCATAAATATCTGCAGGCACATAAACTCCGGCCAAATGTCCAATATGTACGGGGCCATTTGTGTAAGGTAAAGCTGCAGTAATAGTATATCTTTTCGGTGTGTTCATTCCTCAATTTTAGTAGGGCAAAAGTAAGAAAAAGCACTCATAACACTAGTTATATTTAGCATTTTATATACTTTTACACAAAACCCCATCAATTAAAATTATCATGAATAAAATTTTTAGCGTTTTCTTATTATTTATCTCAATAACGCTTTTAGCACAGAATGACAGTAATACTTCATTGATTAAACCACCTTCCTTACAAAAAGGTGATATGGTAATGATTGTAGCTCCAGCAGGTATTGTTAGAGATTCTGTTGGTGTTAAAAATGGGATTGACTTGTTAAAAAAGTGGGGACTGAAAGTGAAATTAGGTAAGAACTTATTCAATCAACATTTTAGATTTGCCGGTACTGATGAAGAACGCTTGGCTGATTTTCAAGAAGCCTTAGATGATGATAATGTAAAAGCCATTTGGTGTGCTAGAGGTGGTTATGGAGCCATTCGGATTTTAGATGATCTCGATTTTACAAAGTTTAAGCAAAATCCTAAATGGATTATTGGTTTTTCAGATATAACGGCCTTTCACAATGAAGTGCACATCATGGGTATTGAAACAATGCATGGTATAATGCCATTGACCTATAAACCTGATAGTAAAGAACAGCGACAAGCCTTAAAATCGTTGAAGAGGGCCTTTTTTGGTAAAAGAGTAAAGTATAGAGTTGCTGAATCTGATTTTAATCGTGAAGGTACTACTGAAGGCGAAGTTGTCGGTGGTAATTTATCTTTGGTATATAGTATGCTAGGGTCAAAATCGCAGATAGATGCTAATGGTAAAATTTTGTTTTTGGAAGAGGTTGGTGAAGCTTTGTATCATATTGATAGAATGATGATTAGTTTGAAAAGAGCTGGCTATTTTGAAAACTGTAAAGGCCTTATTATTGGTGGAATGTCCGATCGAAAAACCGATGCTTCTGAATTTGGAATGACTTATGAAGAAATAATTTTAGATGCTGTAAAAGAATATGATTTTCCAGTAGCATTTGATTTCCCAGCAGGTCATATTACAGATAACCGTACCTTGATTCTAGGAAGAAAAATTGAACTGAAAGTTAAAGGAAGTAAGACGGTGGTAAAGTTTGAGAAATAGAAAAATCCCCTCAAATGCCCTCCCTAAAGGGAAGGGCATTTGAGGGTGAAACACTTTCTTTAAACATACAATTCCTGAATAATATATATCATTTTGAACTTATAAATTATGGCTGAGCATAACGAATTAGGAAAAAAAGGAGAGGAGCTTGCCATTGCCTATTTAAAGAAAAATGGATATAAAATACGAGATATCAATTATAGATATTTAAAGGCAGAAATAGATATTGTTGCACAAAAAAAGGATGTTTTAGCCATTGTTGAAGTGAAAACACGTTCTACACGAGATTTTGGTTTACCGCAGGACTTTGTAAACCAAAAGAAAATAAAACTACTAGTTATGGCCACAGACCATTATGTAGTTTCTAAAGATTTAGATGTAAATGTACGGTTTGATATTATTGCCATTATAAATGATAAAAATAAATTTGAAATTGAGCATTTAGAAGATGCTTTTTATCATTTTTAGTCGCTTATAAACTACTGTCAGTTCGAGTGTTTTTGCGTTATGAAATGGAACAAAAAACATATACGTTCCTACCCTTTTTTCAAGGGAAGGTGCCGTTAGGCGGAGGGGTTTATTTATTTCCCTCAAAAAATGCTTTCACATCCTCAATAGTATCAGGTTTTGCCATAATATTTTTGTTAGCATCTAATACAAAATAGGAAGGAGTAGAGGTTACTCCATATTCTCGAGCAAATTCATTTTTCCATTTATGTGCTCCATACACATTTATAAACGAAGGGTAGTTTAAAATTAATTTTTGCCAGATCGGTTTACTAGTCTCTTCTTCCATACCAACCGCTATAACTTTGATTTTTGTGTTTCCCTTTAAATAGTCGTTTAGAACAGGAATTTCTTTTAGGCAATGCCCACATTGTGAACTCCAAAAAACTACTAGGTAGATGTCACTTCCTGATAACTTATAGAGGTCGTTCTTTTCATTGTTAATAGTCCAATTGATATTTGGTGCTTTATTACCAATAGCTGTTTTAATTTTAACTTCAACATCTTTTTTAAAGTCTAAATCTTGATAACTAGCAGGTAGTTTATTGTAATAATTCTCTAGTATAAATCGAACTATAGGTACATTTTGCTGTTGTGTGAAGTTATATAATAGAACTTCTTCAATATCTTTCGCTAAGCGATAGTTTGTTCCAATTTTTGTAATTACCGTTGTAATCGCTTCTTTTTTAAGTTGATTGTTAACTTGATAGTCATCAGAGGCATTCAAGTAAAAAATATAGTCGTTTATTTTGTCGGTTATAAAAGTTGAACCCAACAAGGTCTCATTATTAAAATCAACAGTATCGAAAAAGTGTGTTTTTGTACTTTTAAGATAATCATTTGGTTTTTCAATAGGTTGCGTTGCATTATAACGCCCACTTGCTTTTATAAAATGATGAGCAAGTTTTCCTTTTGATTGTTTCTCTGATTGCTCTTGTGTTTCGACTAAATCTGCATGTTTTTTCTGATATAAAGCGTTGAGTTTAGGTTTATTTTGAGTGCTAAAATAGGCCACTTGTAGCGAGTCTAAAGTGTATTGAATTCCAGCAGATTTATTCAAATAAGAATAGTACAATTTATTTTCTTCTGAACTTGAAAATTGAATTTCTTGATTAGGATTTTCAGGATTAAATGTAAAAGCAATGTCTTCATTATTATAAATAACATCTATAAAAAGTTGATTTTGTAAATCGTACACCAAACGGTAAATACCCACATTTAATGTGTCGGATAATGTAAAGGAAAATGCTCCTTCTTTGATATCAGCATTGCCAATGTAATTTTGTTTGGCTCCTTGCATATGGTACAGAATCATCCATTCATAATCACCTTTGGGTTGCATTTTACCAGTAATGGTGTGTTGGGCATTAACAAAAGTAGTTGCTAATAAAAGTAACAATAAAAATTTCTTAATCATAATGTAATATATAAAAACGTCGGTTCGAGTGCCTCGCTTTTCACGTGGTGTATTGAGAACTAGTCAAAAATCAAACCAAAGATAACTATTCTATAATAAAATGAATAGGTACGGTATATTTAACGGGAACAGGCTTATGTCTTTGTGTTGCAGGAATAAAATCTGGTAATTCAGCAATAATTTTATTAATTTCAGATTCAATAATGCTATATTTTGCTCTAGTCTGAATATCAGTTACCTTTCCTAAGCTGTCAATAGTGAATCGGGTATAGTTTTTATATTTTCCAGGTGGTACGACCTCCTTAATAATATTTAAATCTAAATTGGAATTGATAAATTCAGTCATTTTTTTTCTAAACTCCTCTTTCTGTTCGTCATAACCTTTAGTTATTGAATTTTTAAATTTCGGAGAAGCTTCAATCATACCAAAAGGCATAGGTTCTTCAATTTCTTTAATACTGTCTTTTTCCTCTTGTGGTTCTGGCTGCGGTAATCCCAATACTGTCATGCCAACAGTAGTAATTGGTGGTGGAGGTATTGGTGGGTTCGATAGTTTTTCTATTAGAGTATCTTTTTTATTTTCACGAATGCTATCTACTTTGGTATTTGCTCCTAATGAATCAATTTTCTCATGGATTGATATCTCAGAATTAGCAATACTATCCAACACAATAACCTGATTTATCTTCTGCTTTTTGCCATCATTGTTACAACTCATCAACGTTGCACCCATGGTTATCAATAAAGATAATAGAAATATTTTTGAAAACGAATGTTGTTGAAATAAGACTTGCTCTGGAATCTCTATGGTAATGGTGTCTAATTGGGTTTGTTGAAAACGCCCACATACCTTTTTACCTTGATTTACAATAAAGAAAGATTGTATTTCAGTTACAGACTTTTTGGTAAAATCAACCACCGTTTTTGCACAAGAATTGCAAAATTTTCCTTGTTGATATGGGGTCATTTTTCGCCAATCTTCGTGACAAGGTTTAGGAATAGAAATATGAAGCTGCTTTTTCATGGCTGATACTTTTTAAGGAAGTATCAAATTTTGTACCGAAAAGAAAGTTTTAATCCATTTTAGCCTTACCATATCTCATCATTGCACATTTGCTATCATTACAAATGCTTCCCGCAAGTTCTGGATTGTTTAAAACATCTTTTACCAAATGAACTTTGTTATTAATGAGCATTTTTTCATAAATCAATCGAATTCCATGGCTATAATCAACATACCAATCTACATGGCCAGTATATAATGGTTGTATAGGTTTTCCATTCAACTTATGCCAACCATAAATAGCAACTCTATTTGACTTAGGATTATTTAGAATTGCTGTAGATTGAACAACATCTTTTTTGATACCGGCAACAATTCCGTTTGGAATTTTATGTTGTAACTGTTGTTGAATTAGCAAATGATGTTTGGTAAAAGTAGCTAACGAGTCCCGATTTTCTGTTAACGGAATAGGCGGTAATTTTACACTCGCTTTTTTGTAAATTTCATCCACCATTTTTGCAGTGGGTAATGCACAATGAAATTGATTTGCTAATAATTGTGCCGCTTGAGGCGTTAGCGGCATTCTAACAAAATCGTCGTCATTACCGATGGATAAATAATCAGGTGTTACCCAAAAACGAATCTTATATTTTTCACCCGAAGTATTTTTATAAGTATACGAAACTTCTTTGAATTGAAAATTATAAGTGGGCATCCAGCCTTTTGACATGGAAGAAACTAATGAGTCTTCCCGTTGTCGTACAGTTAAGTTAATTAAGCTATTTAATACAGAATCAACAGATTTTGTTTTAAAATCAGCATTTGTAAATGCATTAAATTGTTGGTTTATATCTTTCTGTACTATTTTTGAAGAACTACAAGAAAGAACTACAACACTGAGAATAAAAAATATAAAAAAATTAATTGCCTGCACTTTGGTAAAGTGTTTTAAAATTGTAGTCTAAAAATATATAATAATTATGAATTAAACCTTCCTCAACACTTCCAACGCCTTTTCAATGGAATTCATAAACTATTAAATGTTTAAAGATGTTTACGTGTTAAATTTAAATTTTCAGGCAAATTATTACTCTTAGCCAAACCGTAAAGTTCAATCGTGTCTTTAGATATTTTACTTATCGTAAAGTTCCACCATTCATCTAAAAAAATAACATAAGTGTCATTTAGTTTAACAAGTTTAGATTTTAATCTCAACTTATCACCTTCCTCATTGGAATTAATATGGATGGTTCCATTTTCATTTTCCAAATTCAACTTCCAATGACTTGATAAAATAATATTGTTTAATTCTTCCTCAGTACATTCTATAATTGTAGGTTTTAACTTGGTATATTGAAAACTCGAATTATTTTTATCAATTAATTCAAAATACTCATCATAACATACAATTTTACCCCAATTAAACTTGTCATTGAATATTAGATTATCACTTTTAATTTGAAATGAATGAGTTGTATCAATTTTCATTCTATAATCTTTAGAATATATTTTATTTCCACTAAACTCCAAGATTTGTCTGTTGGTGTAAGTATCAGCATCAGGCATTGAAATATAAGTACTTTCAGCTAGACAGCTGTGCTGAGCATTCACATTTACAAATGCTATAAAATAAATTAACATTGTAACTAATATTTTTCGTTTCATGATATTTTATTTTTTAAGCCGTACAATAAAATTGATTTAAGAAAAAAGCATTAAAATATGTTAATTCTCCCTTTTTAATCTCTTGGTAGCTTACGTCAGGAATAATTTTATTAATTAATTCCTTAGGAAATTTTTTGTAACCCAGTTTCAATGTAATTTCATTGGAAACTACATCAATTATATTTCTATATTTTTTATCTGATTCAAATTTTACATTTCTACCATTAATTTTTTTCCAATTGTATCCATTAGATGTAAACTTATTTTCATAATTGATATCTATATCAACAATGTGATAAAATAGTAAGGTGCTAGTAGGCTAATTACGAAACAAATAGGATAAAATTTTTCATTTGTTATAAATCTACTAAATTGCAAATTATATGCTCTGTCTCCAGATCCCAAATTCGTAGCATTGACTAATTCTATGTCGTGATTTAATTTCATTGAATTATATCTTTGAAAATAATAGTTAAATATAATAAAATTACATCATAATATTTTTTTTCTAAACCTTACGCAACACGTCCAACGCCGTTTCAATAGAATCAATTCTGATAAAAGTCAATAACAGGCGTAAACCGTTTCTGGTTTCTTTTTCTTTCATTACAGAAGTAGTCGGGTTTTTTTGAACAAATTGCAACACTTTGGTAAACATTTCAGTTTGATAATAGCTCGATTGCGTGTCGGAAATAAAATAACCAATCATTCTTTTTTTCTTCAAAATGAGGCGTTCAAAACCAATGTCTTTTGCCAGCCATTTTACACGAACACTATTCAATAAATCTTCAGCTTGTACTGGTAATTCACCAAAGCGGTCAATCAATTGTTGTTCAAAAATGTTAAGCTCTTCTTCGGTGTTTAAGTCGTTTAATTCGTTATATAACTTGAGTCTTTCCGTTATGGAGTTGATATAATCATCAGGGAAAAGCAATTCAAAATCCGTATCAATTTGAATTTCTTTTACAAATGGCTTAGGCTTATCTGAAGTGTCTTTATACAAGTCTTTAAACTCATTTTCTTTCAGTTCTTCAATTGCTTCATTTAGTATTTTCTGATAGGTATCAAAACCAATATCATTAATAAAACCACTTTGCTCACCACCTAATAAATCTCCAGCTCCACGAATTTCTAAATCCTTCATTGCTATATTTAATCCACTACCTAAATCAGAGAACACTTCTAATGCTTGAATACGTTTTCTGGCATCATCCGTCATCATATGGTATGGTGGTGTTATAAAATAACAAAAGGCTTTTTTGTTAGATCGCCCAACACGACCTCGCATTTGATGTAAATCTGACAATCCGAAATTATTGGCATTATTAATGAAAATAGTGTTCGCATTAGGCACATCTAGTCCGCTTTCCACAATAGTTGTAGAAACAAGTACATCAAACTCATTATTCATAAAAGCCATCATTAGTTGTTCTAACTTTTTTCCGTCCATTTGTCCATGACCAATGGCAACTTTAGCATCTGGAATAAGGCGTTGTATGAGTCCCGCCACTTCTTTAATGTTTTCTATTCGGTTATGGATAAAAAATACCTGTCCGCCTCTAGAGATTTCATACTGAATGGCGTCCCTAATAGTTTCTTCACTAAAGCGGATAACATTTGTTTCTATGGGATGCCTATTGGGTGGAGCCGTATTGATAACTGATAAATCACGAGCGGCCATCAATGAAAATTGTAGGGTACGCGGAATAGGCGTCGCGGTCAAAGTTAATGTGTCCACATTTTCTTTTATAGTCTTTAGTTTGTCTTTTACACCAACGCCGAATTTTTGCTCTTCATCAACAATTAATAAACCTAAGTCTTTAAACTTCACTTTCTTGTTTACCAATTGATGTGTACCAATAACAATGTCAATGTTACCAGATTCAAGACCTTTAATAATTTCATTTCGTTGTTTGGTAGTTCTAAATCGGTTCATATAATCTACCACAACGGGTAAATCTTTTAGCCGTTCAGAAAATGTTCTAAAGTGTTGGAACGCCAAAATAGTTGTAGGTACCAATACTGCAACTTGTTTCCCGTTATCTACCGCTTTAAAGGCTGCACGAATGGCGACTTCTGTTTTGCCGAAACCAACGTCACCACAGACCAATCTGTCCATAGGTTGTTGACTCTCCATATCGGACTTTACATCTTGCGTAGCCGATAATTGGTCAGGCGTATCTTCATACATAAAACTCGATTCCAATTCCAATTGCATATAGCTATCGGGTTTAGATTGATACCCTTTTTGTAATTTTCGCTTGGCATAGAGTTGAATTAAATCATATGCAACTTGCTTAACACGAGTTTTAGTTTTTTGCTTGAGTTTTTTCCAAGCACCAGAACCCAATTTATAAATTTTAGGAGGTTTACCCTCTTTGCCACTAAACTTGCTTATTTTATGTAGTGAATGGATGCTGATATAAAGTATATCTCTATCTCCATAAACCAGTTTTATAGCTTCCTGTTTTTTACCTTCAACATCTATTTTTTGCAGTCCGCCGAACTTACCAATTCCATGATCCATATGGGTCACATAATCGCCAATTTCTAGATTGGTTAATTCTTTAAGCGTAATAGATTGCTTTTTAGAAAACCCAGTTTTCAGACGAAATTTATGATAACGTTCAAAAATTTGGTGATCTGTATAACAGGCAATTTTTAAATCATTATCTATAAACCCTTCATATATTGGAAAAACCAAGGTTTTATACTTAACATTTTCATCAATGTCTTTAAAAATATCGTGAAAACGTTGAGCCTGCTTTTCATTGGCACAAAAAAGATAATTTTTTAAGCCAATTTTGGTATTTTCATTAAGGTTGTTAATTAATAAATCAAACTGCTTATTAAATGAAGGTTGCGGCTTAATTTGAAATGAAATTTCAATGGCCTGATTTTCTCCGTGTTGTTTATTGCCAAAAGTAACCAGGTTAAACTCTTGGAGCTGATTTTTTATATAATGGCCATCGCAGAATAATTCTTCAGGTTCCGCTAATTTTACAACCTGTTTTTGCTCTGAGAATGCCGATTTAGCTTTTTCAAATAGTCCGTTTAGGCTATCAAAAATTAAGTCTGTATTTTTCGCAAAAACAACTGTTTTGCTAGAAATGTATTTTAGAAAACTCTCTCGTTTTTCTTGAAGTTTTTTATTTTCAACATTCGATAAAATACTTATTTTCTTTAATTTTTCTATAGATAGCTGCGTTTCAATATCAAAAGTTCTGATACTATCTACTTCATCGCCAAAAAATTCTATTCGATAAGGTTCATCATTAGAAAAAGAAAAAACATCTACAATACCACCTCTTACTGCAAATTCTCCAGGTTCAGTAACAAAATCAACACGTTTAAAATGATATTCAAAAAGCATCTCATTGACAAAGTCGAGCGAAATTGCCATACCAACACTCAGTTTTAAGGTATTTCTGTCCAATTCACTTTTGGTAACTACTTTTTCAAAAAGAGCATCCGGGTAAGTAACTATTACTGCAGGTTTTTTACGAGAATTAATCCGATTAAGTACTTCAGAACGTAATAAAATATTAGCGTTATCAGTTTCTTCTCCCGAAGCGTCGGGATGATAGGGACGACGGTAAGAACCAGGATAAAAAAGTACATTTTTGTCGCCTAACAGTTGCTCTAAATCGTTTAAATAATAAGCAGCTTCTTCTTTGTCGTTAAAGATGAGTAAGTAAGGTTTTTCAACCGACAAAAAAGTGTTTGAAATAACAAAAGACAATGAAGAACCTGCCAAATGCGATAAAAATAGCTTTTGGTTTTCTTGTTTTAATAATGTAGCAATTTGCTTTACGTTGTCAGATTGCTCATAAAGTTTAACAATGGCTTGTTTGCTCAATTGTTTAGAATTTTAAACTCATTAGCCAAATGGTAATCGAGTGTGAAGGTGCAAAGATAAAATTATAAATAACCTTATTAAAATATCCTCAGTTTATTTATATTTGACAACTTAAAAATTAGACATGTCAATATCAGATTTATATTCAAGTGGTGCTCAAAAAGATAATTTGAGCCATTTTGCCAATATTGTTCAATTAGCTTTGGCTGATGAAAAACTAACAGATTCTGAAAAAGGACTTTTAGAAAAATTGTCAAAAACATTTGAAATTGGAGATGAGAAGTATCAAGAAATAGTAAAAGATGCTGATAAATTTGCTATTCGTCCACCGAATAGTTACGATGAGCGTATTGAACGATTGTTTAAATTGACGCAAATGATTTTTGCAGATGATGAAGTTACGGGTTCTGAAATGATTGTGTTGAGACGTGTTGCTATAGGCTTAGGTTTTCCAACAGCAAATGTAGAAACAATTTGTGATGAAGCCGTTCACCTTGTATTAAATGACGAAGACCTCGAAGAATTTACACAAGCAATTAAAGCAGTAAATAAAAGCTAATAGTTTAAAAATCGAAATAAAAGGCCTTTTTCGTTCCAAATTTGGTAATTAATTGCTGAGCGTCAGTATTCGTAATTTTTATTGGACTTAACATTGGCGTTATTGTTTTTTTAGATTTATTTCTTACCTCTATAAAAATGTTATCAATTGAGAGATATTGATTTTCTTCATTTTTAAGAAAAAAGATAGAAATTTTTGAATGTTTATACGCCAATCCTTTTTCAGCATTGCTAATTATATCTATACCCTGTTCTTTTAGATTTGTAATTATTTTATCTTCTGAATAAAAGGAGTTAAAATCATAATCTAAAGTTAATTTAGGATACCATTTATTGAATTTTTCAGAATAGGGATTTTCAGGAAATAACAATGTATATCTAATAGCTATAAAGAAAATGATTATGGCTTCAATAAGCCAAATAGCGGTAAGTATTAACCCATTTACAGGGGCTTCCATAGTACCAAAACTCCAGGTGCCATAGGTATTAATTTCACCAATTATTAAAAAGAAGTTATTAGGATAAAAGAAATAACTAATGAATTCGGATGCGTTTGGAATACTTCCCGTTGTTGTAAATAAAATAAAGGCAATCCAATGTGAGTAATAGACTGTAATTAAAGAAAATATAGTCAAGTAATGCCTTCTTGCTCTTGTTGTGATTTTAAATATTTTACCTGCTATTTGAACAGAAAATGCTACCGCAAAGCCTAATGCAATGGTTATAACAACGTTGAAATATATTATAGGAATTAAATAAGTCAAATTATAAAGCCAACCTAGAAATACTGATATTAAAAAAATAAATAGAAACCCCAGTATTGCAGATGTTGGGTTTGACTGATTGTTTGCTTTGTATTTAGAGAAATTCATAAAAGAAAGGTGAGTTTTAGGTCTATTATTTGTTTTTAAAACAACTCACAAATTTTTCAAAATCGGCTTCTGAATTATAAACACTAGGAGAAACTCTGATTGCATCACCACGATAAGAAACATGAATACTTTCTTGTTGAAATTTTGTTTTTAAATTTTGTAAGTCAATATGCTTAGGTAAGTAAACACCAAATAGATGTTTGCTTCTGAAATCATCATCTTCAATAGAACATCCCAATTCCTGCAAATTGGAAATCCCTTTTTTTGAAATAGAATTGCAATAATTTTGAAAATTTTCAGGTTGCCATTTTAATAATTGTCTGATGCTTTCAGTTAGCATCGGAACCAAAATAAAATTACTGCATTCCCCCATATTATAGCGTCCTGCTTTTGGTTGATAACCAGGATTGTAATTTACTAATTGCGTAAAATCTTCACTTTTATAACGGTTAATCCAATTATTTTCAAGTGGCTCGCCATCGTTAAAATCGTCAGAATAATAGGCCATACCTAATCCGTACGGGCCCATTAGCCATTTGTAACCCACAGATATAACGGCGTCTGGTTTAATTTCTTTAACGGAGAATGGAGCGGCTCCAATAAATTGAGAGCCATCAATAATTAATGCTGCGTTATACAATTTTGATTTTTCTCTAATAGCCCTTAAGTCAAATATTGTACCGTCTGCCCAATGAATTGGACCTAAACTAACCACAGCAGTTTTTTTGTTTATGGCATCTAATATATTTTTATTCCACGCTTTGCCTTTTCCTGTGAGATTTTTTGGAGTGGCAATTACTTTTATTGTTGCTTTTTTTTGGGCTGCTACTTTTTGCCAAGCATAAACATTACTAGGAAATTGAGCATCTACTATTATAATTTCGTCACCAGGTTCAAGTTTTACATTATTAGCGGCATTTGCTAAACCGTACGAGGCGGAAGGAATTATTGCTGTATTGTTAAAATCGGGTACATCAATTAGTTCAGCAAAAGCTTTTTTTAGCATTTCTGGACCGTTAAAAAAATCGTCAACACCAATTTTATGTGGAAAGCCTTGTTTTGATACTGCGTCATGTCCTGCTTTTTCAACACTTTTTAATTGCGGAGACATGTAAGCTCCATTAAGATATGTTATGGATTCAGGAAGGTTAAATAATGATTTTTGATTTGTTAGCATGTCTAGTGGTGATTTGAATCTCAAATATAAGATTATAAATTTAACTTATTTTTAGGGTTGACTAAAAATATTTTTAATAAATTTAAAAACGTATATTTGCATAGTCAAAATTATTATATGCTTAGTTCTTCTGAAGAAAATTATTTAAAATCGATTTATCATCTTGAGCTTCTTGAGCCCAAAGGGGTTAGCACGAACGCTATTGCAAAAAAAATGAACACAAAAGCATCATCTGTAACGGATATGATGCAGAAGTTATCTGATAAAAAACTAGTAGTTTATAAAAAATATC
Organism: Aureibaculum algae; assembly: GCF_006065315.1. Classification (GTDB taxonomy): domain Bacteria; phylum Bacteroidota; class Bacteroidia; order Flavobacteriales; family Flavobacteriaceae; genus Aureibaculum; species Aureibaculum algae. Next base: position 250,416 of record NZ_CP040749.1, read on the forward strand.
AAGGTGTTCAACTTTCTAAAGAGGGAAAAGGAATTGCAGTTTATTTGGTAAGAAAACATCGTTTATGGGAAAGTTTTTTAGTAGATAAATTAGATTTTGCTTGGGATGAAGTGCATGAAATCGCCGAACAGCTAGAGCATATAAAGTCAGACGATTTGGTGGATAAGCTAGATGAATTTTTAGATTTTCCAACGATAGACCCACATGGAGACCCTATTCCAGATAAGGATGGTAATATTACCAGAAGGGAAAAAATTCAATTGTCTTATTTAGAGGTAAACCAAGAAAGTACTTTGTTAGGGGTTAAAGATTCGTCAGACGAATTTTTAAGATATTTAGATAAAAACGAGATTGCAATAGGTCAAAAAATTACCGTACTCGCTAAAGAGCCTTTTGATAATTCTTTAACTATAAAAGTTGGAAAAAAGGAGATGTTAATTTCACAAAAAGCGGCTCATAACTTATATTTAATAAAAAAATGAATTACAATCCAACACATGCATTGTTAATATTTTTCGGACTGGTTTTGATATCTTATTTATTATTTAGACCAAAATCAGGATGGTTTTGGGTCATTAAGAATAATTTAAAATCAAACGAAAAAATAGTTATTGAAGATGTTTTAAAACAATTATATCACACCGAGAATGCTGGAAAAGACATGAATTTACATGAGCTAAGTAATTCATTGAAATTTGATGAAAGAACTATAGTTGATGTTATTAAAAAAATGACAATTATTGAATTGATAACCTTTGATGGCGAAAATTTAAAATTAACGGATTCTGGTAGAGATTATGCATTGCGAATTGTAAGAGTGCATAGGCTTTGGGAAAAATATTTAGCAGAAAAAACAGGTTTTGATAAAATGGAGTGGCACGATCGAGCAGAAGATATGGAGCATAAATTGAGTCATGAAGAAACTGATTTGCTAGCCACACGTTTAGGAAATCCTCAATATGATCCACATGGAGATCCTATTCCCACCAAATTAGGAAAAGTGGCTGATTTAGAAGGTGAGTTTTTGTCATCTTTAAAAGTTGGTTCTGTTGGTAGAATAGTGCATATAGAAGATGAGCCTGATGTAATTTATAAACAAATACTTGCAGAGAAAATTCATATTGGTTCTCAAATAAGAGTTATAGAGAATAATAAAGAACGCGTGGTTTTTTATGCGGAAGGTCAAGAGTTTGTTCTGGCTCCAATAGTAGCGGCAAATATTACCATTACACTTCTTGAAAAAGAAGAATCATTGGAAGAGAATATGGCCAGATTATCTAGTTTAAAAGATAATGAAGAGGCTTCTATTATAGGAATTTCAAAAGAAAGTAGAGGAGATAGTAGAAGAAGATTATTGGATTTAGGATTTGTAAGGGGAGCTAAAATAAGCATCGATTTAGAGAGCCCTTTTGGCAATCCTATTGCTTATTTAATTAAAGGTACCAGCATTGCTTTAAGGCATGATCAAGCTTCTAAAATTCTCATCAAAAAGGGTATAGAAAATGGAAAATAAAGTAAATAGTGCATGTGAAACTTGCCCGCAATTTAATGCGAAAGGATTAAAAAAGTTAGGCGTTCATACCGATAATATTGACTATGTAGTCGCTTTAGCGGGTAATCCTAATACAGGAAAAAGTACCGTTTTTAATGCATTAACCGGTTTGCGTCAACATACGGGAAATTGGCCTGGTAAAACGGTGGTTAGGGCTGAAGGTGCTTTTGAGTATAATGACAGTAAATTTAAATTGGTTGATTTACCAGGAACCTATTCGCTGCTATCTACATCGCAAGATGAGGAGGTGGCACGAGATTTTATTCTTTTCGGAAAGCCTAATGTAACGGTAATTGTTGTAGATGCCAGTAGGTTAGAGCGAAATCTAAATTTAGTATTGCAAATATTAGAGATTACAGATAAAGCAGTGTTATGCTTAAATCTTATGGATGAGGCCAAAAGAAATAACATTAAAATAGATGAAAGAACGCTCTCTAGAGATTTGGGAATACCAGTAGTGCCAACGAGTGCTCGATTTAACGAAGGGATTCCTGATTTAATACAAACGATTAGCGAAGTGGCTTCAGGAAAAATAATTTGTAAACCACATAGAATAAAAAATGTACCCAAAAAAATTGAAGATGCTGTTGAAAAGTTGAGTACAGAGATAAAAAAACAGTTTCCAACGATACCAAATAGTCGATGGATTGCCTTTAGATTGTTAGAAGGTGATAATCGTATTATAAAAGCGTTAAAAACAGGTGAATTTGCTTAAAAATAACAAATGAATAAAGACGAGATAGAAAATTTAATAACCTTATCTTCAGATTTACGCTGGAAAATCGGCGACGATTTTCACGATAGTTTAGCAGAAGGTATTTATGCTGATGCTTCTGAAATTTCAAATGCATCAGTAAGCAAAGATAATGAGAAGAAAAAGTTTCGTTTAGATGCGAAGATTGATAGAATTGTAACGAGTAAAACGTGGGGATTTCCAATCATGTTTTTAGTGTTGGCTTTGATATTATGGATTACAATTATAGGTGCTAATTACCCATCAGCTATGTTAGCTGATGTATTGTTAGATGTTGTTCATCCCTTTTTAAAAGGATTGGCAGCGAGTATAGGAATGCCGTGGTGGTTAGACGGATTTTTAATTGATGGTGTTTATTTAGCTGTTGCATGGGTTATTGCTGTAATGTTGCCGCCTATGGCTATCTTTTTTCCGTTATTTACATTGCTTGAAGATTTTGGATATTTACCCAGAGTAGCATTTAATATGGACTATTTGTTTAAAAAATCTGGAGCTCATGGTAAACAAGCATTAACGATGAGTATGGGTTTTGGCTGTAACGCTGCAGGGGTAGTAGCAACACGAATTATTGATAGTCCCAGAGAACGTTTGATCGCAATAATTACTAATAATTTTTCATTGTGTAATGGTCGTTGGCCTACTCAGATATTAATAGCTACAATTTTTATAGGTGCCGTAGTTCCTTCTTCACTTTCAACCGTAGCTTCTATGTCAGCCGTTATTGGAATTGCAATTTTAGGAATATTTTTTATGTTTTTAACATCTTGGGCTCTAACAAAAACGGTGTTAAAAGGAGAGGTTTCTACTTTTAATTTGGAATTACCACCTTATCGTCCTCCAAGAGTATTAAAAACAATTTATACTTCATTAATAGACAGAACTTTAATTGTTTTATGGAGAGCTATTGTTTTTGCGGCTCCGGCCGGTGCGGTAATATGGTTAATCTCAAATATTTATATAGGTAATGAAAGTATCGCCGCTTGGACTATAGATTCTTTAGATAGTTTTGGTTTTCTACTAGGTTTAAATGGAGTCATTTTATTGGCCTATATCGTAGCTATTCCAGCAAATGAAATTGTTATACCAACTATTTTAATGTTAACTGTTTTGGTTACTGGTGTTACAGGAGGTGAAGGTGCAGGAGTTATGTTTGAATTAGATTCAGTAAATGCCACAGGCGATTTATTACGATCAGGAGGTTGGACCTTACTTACAGCGGTTAATTTGATGTTATTTAGCTTGTTGCACAATCCGTGTAGTACAACTATTTATACCATATATAAAGAAACAAACAGTTTAAAATGGACAACCGTAGCCACAATTTTACCTGTAATTATGGGATTTGTAGTTACTTTTTTAGTTGCACAAATTTGGCGATTGTTTTGATATAATATACTTTTATAAAAAAATCGATTTGCAACCATCAACATTTCAAGTTTATAATGCATCCGCAGGAAGTGGTAAAACATTTACGCTTGTAAAGTCTTATGTAAAGATTTTATTAGAAACGGAAGAGACGTATCGTTTTCAACATATTTTAGCCGTAACCTTTACCAATAAAGCCGCGGCAGAAATGAAAACAAGGGTGATAGAAAATCTAAGAGCGTTTTCTAATCCTGATATTTTAAAAAATAAAACGGATCTTTTCAAGACCATAGAAGCTGATTTTTTAAAGGAAGGAATAATTGTAAATGATATTGCATTACATCAACGCTCCAAAAAAGTAGTAAATGCTATTCTTCAAAATTACTCTGCATTTAATATAACCACCATTGATAGTTTTACGCATCGGTTAATTCGAAGTTTTGCTCATGATTTGGGACTGTCGCTTAATTTTGATGTTGAAATGGATGCCAATTCGTTATTAGACGAGGCTGTAGATCAACTTATTTCTCAAATTGGTGAAGATGCTGAATTAACAACTATTTTAATCGATTTTGCTCTACAGAAAACTGATGATGATAAGTCGTGGGATATAACGCGAGAGCTAAAAGAAATTGCCAAAATATTATTGAATGAAAATGATAAAATACAGCTTGAAAAAATTCAAGAAAAACCAATAAAAGATTTTATTGACTTAAAAAATCAGTTATTAAAAGATCAAAAATTACTAGAAAACCAATTCAAGTCAATTGGTGAAGAAGGTATAAAGATTATTGAAAATTTGGGATTGAATTTCAATGACTTTTTTCGGTCAATGTTACCCAATCATTTTAAAAATATAGCTTACAATTTAGAAAAGGCCAAATTTTTTAGTGTAAATAGCTTAAGAGAAAAAGTAACGAATCAAGAGTTTTATGCAAAATCAAAATCGCCCGATATAAAAGCAGCCATTGATGGTGTAGCCTCTGAATTAAGCTCCTTGTATTTTGAGTCTGAAAAAATATATCAAGAATATATTTTAAAGCAACTTTTTCTTAAGAACTTAATACCACTTGCAGTATTAAGTCGTATTAACAAGACGTTAAACGAGATAAAAGAAGAAAAGAATATTCGCTTAAATGCCGAGTTTAATCAACTTATAAGTAAAAATTTACAAGATCAACCGGCACCTTATATTTACGAGCGTATTGGTGAAAAATTCAAGCATTATTTTATTGATGAAATGCAAGATACATCCTTGCTGCAATGGCATAATATTATTCCATTAATAAAAAACGCCTTGTCTCAAGAACATACCGGATTGCTTTTGGTGGGCGATACCAAACAGTCCATTTATCGTTGGCGAGGAAGTGAGCCAGAACAGTTCCTTAAATTGGCTCAAGAAGGAGATACTCATGCTCATAACCCTTTTCATATAAAAAAGGAGTTACGGTCTTTAGAAACGAATTATCGAAGTTATACGGAGGTTATTAATTTTAACAACAACTTTTTTCAATACATTTCTAATTATTTTAATGAAGTTGATTACAAGGATATTTACTTTAATGAGAATAAGCAGCAACAAACCAATAAAGTGGGCGGATATGTTTCACTATCTTTTGTTGAAAAAGGCTTAGTTGCTGACGAAAAGGGGTTGGCTTATGGAGAAAAAGTACTTCAGATTATAAAAAATGCAGCGGAAGATTTTCAATTAAATGAAATTTGTGTACTCACAAGAACAAAGAAACATGGCGTTGCTATTGCCAATTTTTTAACAGAAAATAATGTCGATATTATCAGTTCAGAAACGTTGTTATTACAGAATTCTGAAAAGGTTAATTATGTGATTGATGTATTAACATATCTTCAAAATAACAACGATAAAGAGGCGAAGTTTAACCTGCTCTATTTTTTATATAATCATTTAGGTGTGACTAGCGATAAGCACTTGTTTTTTAAAGAATTAATTGACTTATCTGTCGTTGAGTTATTTCAGTTTTTAAACGATTTTAAAATTGACTTTGATCCTAAAGAGATTGGACAATTACCACTTTATGAAAGTGTTGAATATATTTTAAGAAGCGTTAATTTTAATGAAACTTCTGATGCCTATTTACAATTCTTTTTAGATGAGGTATTAAAATATTCACTAAAAAAATCGACGGATACCCGAGCGTTTTTAGAATTTTGGAAAGATAAAAAAGATAAGCTCAGTATCGTAGTGCCTGAAGAAAAAAATGCCGTTCAGATTATGACCATTCATAAGTCTAAAGGACTGGAATTTCCAGTAGTTATTTTTCCTTTCGATTTAGATATTTATAGAGATATGGGGTCTAAAGGTTGGTATTCGATTGAAAACCCTGAGGACTTTAATAATTTTGAGACTTTATTGGTCAATCAGAGTAAATCGTTAGAGAATATTGGCGAACTAGGCCAGCAGTTGTATCAATCCTATCGAAATGAAAAGGAATTGGATAATATTAATTTGTTATATGTCACTTTTACAAGAGCAATTGAGCAATTATATATTATTGGAGAGCAAAAAACGTTAAAGGATAAACCTACTTCTTCTTCTCAATTTTTAATGGATTTCTTGGATAAAAAAGGCGAATGGAGTGAGACGAAAACGGAATATACTTTTGGAAATAAAGAAAGAGTTTCTGTTAAACCTGAGGACAAGAAAAACACGGTACAATTTAATCAATTAATGAGTACTTCTTGGCAATCGCATAACATTGCCATTGTGGCAAATTCTTCATTGTTATGGGATAGTGAGCGAGGTGAATCTATTAAATATGGTAATTTAATTCACGAATTGATGTCTCAGATAAAAACTGCAGATGATATTGAGGAGGTTATTGAAAAATATGTGAGTTTAGGGAATATTGTTGCGAGTGACAAGGAAACTATTAGTGGTTTAATCCATCAAATAGTATCACATCCAAGTTTAGAAAGTTATTACCAGCAGAACAATACCGTCTATAACGAACGTGAGATCTTTACAGAGTTAGGTGAGATTATCATACCAGATCGCTTGGTGATTGACGAAGATAATAATGCCACAATAATCGATTATAAAACAGGAAAACCAGAAAAAAAATACCATCATCAACTGAATAGTTATGCCAATGTTGTATTTCAATTGGGCTATACAGTTGCTAAGAAGATGTTGGTTTATATAGATGAAGATATCGCTGTAGAAGAGGTATTATAATTACGTGATTTTAAATTAAATTGTCCTATTAAATCTCAAACCGCTACTTTTGAGCTTTAAACCTAACCTATGAATACCTTAGATATAATATTAGCCGCCTTGTTACTTTTCGGATTGGTCCGTGGATTTATGAAAGGTTTTTTTGTAGAAGTTGCCGGATTAGCAGCTTTGGCATTAGGACTTTACGGAGCTATTCATTTTTCACATTTTGCATCTAGTTATATAGAGAGAAGTGTGGAATGGAATGACAAACATATTCAAATAGCTGCTTTTGCGGTGACTTTTTTGGTGATTATTATTTTAATTTCATTAGCGGGTAAGCTATTGACAAAAATTGCGGATGTTGCAGCGTTAGGTCTCTTTAATAAAATGATAGGAGGTTTGTTTGGTGCGGCCAAAATAGGATTAATTCTAAGTGTAGTTTTAGTGGTTTTTAGTAAATTAAATAGAACAATCCCATTTCTTACGGAGGAGCAAATAGAGGAATCAGAATTGTACGAACCTGTCAAAGGTATTGTGCCGTTAATTTTTCCGAATATAGTTCAGGAGGATGAGGAGGCTAATGAAGATGAAGTTTAATAACAATCCATCAGTACAGCACTTTTGTTTTGATAATAACTTAGTGATTTTTTTAGGTATTTTTTACAAATTTCGTCTAGCATATTGGTAACCTCTTTCTGCATAACAACAGATCCACAAATCATAACAACACCTTTATTTTTGAGAATTTCGGAAATCTTTTCACCGTCTTCTTTTAATACATGTTGTATATATAACTTCTCCTTTTGTTCTTGAGATAAAGCCAATCGTAGTGACACTAAGTTTCCTTTTTCTAGTTGTGCATCTATTTCCTTTTTATACAGATTAAAAGATTCCTTTTTCCGTCCACCCCAATAAAGATGTAAATCTGATTTTTTATTGTTTTCATGCATCATGCCTAAATAGGGGCCAATACCAGTTCCTGTAGCAATTAACACTACATTTTTTGCTTTTTTAGGAAGACGGAAGCCTTTATTTTTTACAATACTACATTCTATTTTATCGCCTATGTTAAGGTTATTTAAACGGTTAGAAATATATCCTTTGTCATGCAATTTTACGCTAATTAAAATGGTGTTTCCATCTGATTTCCCAATAGAATAAAGACGTTCTCTATGGTCTTTATCACTTACAATTGATAATAAATCACCAGATTTGAACCTTACTTTACCCAAGGTAACCTTTAGCTGAATCAAAAATGTGTTATCAGATTGTTCATCTGCTTTCGTGTTTTTGGTGACTTCAAATGTGTAGGTTTTTCGTTTCTTTTTATTAATAACAGTACTTGGTAAGCGAATATCTAAATTTTCCTTGTCTTTCCATTGCAGTAACCATTGGTTAAAAGATTCTAATGACTGATTGTTAATAGTAAAAACATTATCCAATCGGTTACTGTTAGCATGTTGTTGTAACATATCATCAACATCATACGCAAATTGACAAAAATCAGGATAAGCCAACGAGCCAAAACCTACAACGGAGTAATCAAAGGGCTTACCTTGTTGATGTGTTTGTAATAATGCATTGAATTTTTTTGCATTTGTAGGAGCTTCTCCTTTACCATAAGTAGCCGTCATCACAACTAATTGTTGCATGTTTTTGTAACTTTTGTAGCTGTTTAATTCTGCTAAGAACGACTTTTTTCCAAGTCTTATTAATTCTGAATGAAGGGCATTTGCAAAATGAAATGTATTTCCATTTTCGGAACCGATAAGGATTACATATTCACAAGCATCTTTTTTAAAGCGATTTTTAATTCGCGACTTTCTGCGTTGCAAGGCAATGCTAAAACCAGAATACATGAAAAAAAGAATCCCTATACAGGCAAGTAGTAAAATAATACTCCAGAGAATGCTGGCTTGTCCAGTATGTAATATCAGGCTGTAATAAGAAATTAATGCGGTAAAGGGATAGTTAAACTCGCTAACAATAGTACCGTTAAATTGATTAACCAATACTTCTTTGTTCTTTAATTGCAGTAAAAAATAACTGTCTGGAAATTCTGCAAAAGGGAATTCTATTTTGCGAACATCAGATAATTTGGTGTTGTTAAATATTTCAAATTGCGACAATGTTAATAACGACTCTTCTGCAAAAAGGGTGTCTTCTTGATGAACTATTTTTGATTTTGGAATAATAGCAAACTGCTCTAATGAAAGATAAACACCGCTTATGGTGATAATGAGTATGGGAATTAACAACCATCTTCCAAATAGGGTATGATAATACGGATTGAATTTTTCTTTTACAATTGGCCTAAAAAAGCCACGAAAGCCTCCTTGCTTTTTAAAGATTAGGAAAATTCCTGTTATGCTAATTAAAAAAAGTAATAAAGAGGTCAGTCCAATAAAAAAACGCCCAATACTTTTTAAAAATAACGAACGATGTAGGTTGGTTGCAAATTGAAATATGGAATTTGTTTCAGTAGGTTTTCCTAAATTCTCTCCAGTTTTAGGGTTAATGTAGAAGATTTCGTTATTGCCTTCTCCATCTATAATTGATGCGGTAACCCAATCATTTTTATCAATTTCTAAAGAGATAATTTCAGTATAATTTTCACGAAGTGTAGTTGCTATTTCAGCAACGGTAATCTCGTTTAAATTATTAGTTGTGTAAGGTTGTACACGATTTGAAATAGGCTCAAAAGCTAATATAATTCCAGTTATGGAAGCGAGTAAGATAAAAATAGAAGAAGATACAGCCAAAACAAGATGACTGTACCTCCAAACTGATAATGTCATAATGAGCTTATTTCTGTGGTAACATACGGATATATCTTATATAGCCTGTACCGTCTACTTTACTTTTTACACTTTCTGAAGTCAATTCAAAAGTTACGTCATCTGCAACATATTTTTGATCTTCAACAGCGGTTTCAAAACGAATTTTATATCCTTTATTTAATTTGTCATCATCAATTTTAATGACTTTAATGGTACGTTCTCCACCACTAATTGTGGCTCCAGTAATTGCATCGATAGTATTGGTTGTGTTTTCAAAATATTTCCACCAATTTGTTAAATCGTGATACCACTCATTATCATCTCCAATTACATTTAAAGTTTCTACGTAATTGCCCTTAGCATCCAATAATGAAACGGCAATATAAGCTCCTTCACCATCGTAATTAATAAGCTGAATCATGCATTTGTAAGAGGTGCTTTTGGCTACTGGACTGAAAGCAGCAAGCGTTAGTACCGTTACGATGCTTAAAATAAATAATTTTAATTTCATGTGTTTATATTTATTGCCTGCCACGATGGCAAGCGTGGTTTTTTAATGGATCTCAAAGTAGCTCCGAGATTATTCACAATTTATAACTTTAAAAATTCAATACTGTTTTTATCTAAAAGCTCGTTTTCTAGTGCCAAATCATATGAAGATTCTTCAAAGTCTGTTAAAATGCTTGTTTTGGCTCCTAACGCTATTAAATGTTTGATTATTTCTACATTTTTGGCGGTCATTATCGCTCTGTGCAAAGGGGTAAGTCCATCATTGTTCTTAGCATTAATATCCAGTTTATGCTTAGCAATTTTATCTAAAATAGACGTGCTGTTTTTAATTGCGGCTAAATGATACAGGTTGTTGCCTTGTTTTTGAATATGGGTAAAATTCAGCTGTTTTTTTGTAAGTAAATCCCACTTTTGGTTAAAAGATTTTTCATTACGTTTTGAATAAGAATCTACTAAGTAGAATGCTAGATTATTTCCATTTTCGTCAATAATATTTATAGCTGCTCCGTTGTTGATTAAAAATTCAACCACTTCAAATGAATTTTGTCTTACCGCATTAGTCAGTGCTGTTTTGCCAAATTCATTTTTTGCATTTATATGTTCAGATTTGTCAACAAAATATTTTACTATTGCCAAGTCATTGCTATAAGCAGCATTCATTAATGGTGTATTACCTTCATTATCTGCCTTTGTTATTGGTATACCGTTTTCAGAAAAATAGTCAAAAATAGCTACCTCTTTATTTTTGTAGGCTAGATAATGCATTGGGTTTACACCTTGCTTATCAGAAATATTTGCTTCAATTCCTAGCCCTTTTAAATACTTGAAAAATTCTAAACTATTGCCACTGCCACGACCTCCAATGGAAGCTATTAAAATAGCATTACTACCATCTGAATTAGTGTCCTTATACGAAATACCTTTTTTAATCAATTGCTCAATAATTTCTTTGTTTCCAGTTTTTGCGGCATAATCAATAGCATTATGTCCTAGTTTGTCTTTACTATTTAAGTCTAATCCTTTATTTGTAAAATAGTCTAACTCTTTTAAGTTCTTGGCTTTACCAATCAGCTGATGTAATGCGTTGGCACCTTTTGGATTGGTTTCATTTAGGGTGGCACCGTTAGCTAAAAGCAAGTTGTAAAGTTCAGGATTCGTTTGTCCACCTCCAGCTGCGAAAAGTAAAACAGTACTTCCTTTATCATCAAGGATGTCCGTTTTTGCTCCATTGCTGATAAGGTGTTTCATTACAGGTAAATTCCCTTTTAAACCTGCCCAAAACAAATAGGTACGACCGTCATGAGTAATCTTGTTAACATCGTTACCATCATAGCTTAATAGATGTTTAATAACATCATCAGATGCATTGGCTAAAATGGCATTTACAGTAGCATCAAAGTTACTTGAGCTTAATGCTACGGCATCATTACCTTCTTTTACTTTTTGTACTACATCAGCAATTGTGGTCGTTGGTTTCCAGAAGTCGCGACTCCAAAAAATATTAGTTTGTTGTGCTGTAATAGTACTGGTAATAACTAATAATATTATTGTAAAATATTTTTTCATAAGTTAAGATTAAATATACTGCCCGATAATTAAATCGGGCAGTAAAGATATGAGAATTTAATACACTCCAAGGTAGAATGAGTCTGCACCATTATCAAGTTCGGCTCCTATTGTAAAGCCATCTGGTGATGTGCTTTGTGGATCGAACATATAGATGTTACCTGATTCTCCAAGGGGAGCAATGGCCATATAGAAATTACCATCTTTCCCTAAAACACCAGATTGGTAATACCACATCCATAAATTATTAGGAAGATTTAACTTCACGGCAGTTTTGTTGTATAGGTCGACTCTAGCAACACCCCAAGGCGTAGTATCGTCACTTCCACTTCCTATTGTAGCATCGTAATATGGAGCATACCCTATTCCGTTACCTACATAGTACCAGCCATTAGCACCAACGTTAGTCATACTCAAAGCAGTTGATAAATCTAATTCATAAGAGTTATCATAAGCTCCATTTTTTATTTTAATAATTTTAGCAGGTTCTGCTGTTAAATGATAAATATCTCTCAATTCATCAGTATGGTAAACAGGGGCACGGTAGCCGTATGTAGAGCCTTGAGCTACTTCAGATTCTAATAAAGTTGGATTTTCTAAAGATGGATAATCAACTACTAATGTTGTGGCTTTATAATCAGTTGTGTTAATATTTTCATCAGTATTTGGGTCATAACCTCTCTTGGCAACACCATAGTATGCCTTACCACCTTGGATAGTAGGATTGTCTATTCTCCAAATATGTAAGCCATCTTCCGTTTGAGGAATAATAACTTCTGACTTTTCTGCCAATGATAAATCAGCTAATTCAATACGTTGTAAAACGGCAGTTGCATCAGTACGCGTATAGATATCATCTACATAAATGTGCTCAGTGTTTATAGTATGGACAAGGGCATCATCAGCATTAAGTACTTTCCATCTCGGATATGCCGTACCCATTGCAATTTGTACATTGGTTTCTTCTAGTTGCACATAATTAGAACCTCCTTTTATTTCATATTTGTATAAAAATCCACCTCCATAACTTAGGTTATATAAATATTTCCCAGATGGTGATCCGTAAATTCTTGCTGTACGAACAGAAGGAACCTCAAAACCTTCTCCATCAAATGAAATGCTTCCATTTGATATATCCGTGAAGGCTTGTGCATAAGTACCAGAATTTCCTTCTGAACTTACTCCAAAAGCTACATTGTAATATTCCTGATTCCCTACCGGAATAGGTTCTTCTGGGTCGTCACTTGAGTCACAGCTTGTAAATAGTGCCCCTATTAAGGTTGCTGATAATAGCAATGATTTGCTTATTGATATTAAATTTGTTTTCATAATAATAGAAATAATTTGTGTTGATTTATTTGGTTTAAAATATGGGTCTATAGGTTAATTTAATGTAAAAAGACCGACCAGGTTTTTGCATTGCCCAGTTGTCAAAAACTTGTTCGTCTGTAATATTTTTAGCATTAAAACTTAGGGTGATTTTATTATTTGGTGCTGTATATGAAGCTCCAAAGTCATGTATCGCTTGTGTTGGTATATAGGCTTTTCCTGTACTGGCATAACTCTCCCAGTTTCTGAAAAATTCATGCGTATATCCGAAATTATAATTGACCGAAAATTTAGAGTTCTCTTTAAATAATTTACTGAACTTGTATTCTATATAAGTATTAGAAGTGAGGTAAGGTGTATTTCGCAATCGATCGCCATAATGGCCGTATTTGGAACCATTTTCATCATATCTTAAATTGTAACGGGCATTAAAGTTGGAAAAATTAGTCGCTACAAAAAAACGATTATCGTAATTGTATTTTAGTTCTGCATCAAAACCTGAACTCTTAACTTTTCCAAGATTTTCATAACCGTAGGTATCCGATATACTATTGCTTATTCCTCTAATAATTAGATCGCTAATGTCTCTAATAAAATAGTTAGCTTCTAAGTTAAAACTATGTTTGTTTAGAATGTAAGTGCCTAAAAGAAAGCCCAAATTAAAATTATTACTGTTTTCTGGTAGTAAGTCATAAGTTGGTTCTATTCCTCCACTTGTATTACCTAAAAGTTCTGAGTCACCAGGCATACGCACTGCCTTTTCTGCAGAGGTTAACAACGTTATTTTTGGTGAAACAGCATAAGATAGAGCAAGTCCATAACCATTAAAGTCAATATCATTTTCATTTATCAACGATTTAATCTCGTTGTCTTCTCTAATACGATCTAAAAGTTTAACATGTTGTTTGTAATATTTATAAAATAGATTTGCTTTTAGTTTTTCATCTAGAAAATTACTTTCATAAGTAACACTAGCTATTTGTTTCGTAAGATAGCGGGTATCAGATAAGTCTTGGATTGATTGTGGTCGTAAAGGATCGTTAACATCTCTCGTAAATCGGTTGAAGAAGTAATGCACCCCGATTTTATGTTGTGGATGGAATTGATATGAAATATTTGTTCTATTAGCAACATTTACTTCTTTATTATTCTCTAGAGTCGCATCTCCAGCTTCTCCGCCATTACTTTGCCAATTGATAGGATTACCTTCATCATCCCTAATTATGTCACCCAGCCAATTGTACATTACAGACATGGTATCTATAACCATTCTATTTGTGTGCGAAAAGGAAGTGAATGTATTTGCAGACAAGCCTTTAAATAGGATGTCGTTTTTACTATATTTTAGAGAAGCCATTTTGCTGTCGAGTTTGCTTCTTCTATTTCCATAAACAATATCCATAGTTGGCCCAGTCTGTATGTCGTTATCCATATCAGAAATCATTAAACCAAGTGTAATTTCATCGGCCCAATTTTTTGAAGTATAACCAATATTGGCTTTTAGACCTTTAGATTTATAAGCATCATGGAAACGTTCTGCTCTTACATATTCAACTTTTCCAGTGTTGGGGTCAATAACATATACATTATCTCCCCAAACTTCATAATTATTATCTGTACTGTTGTAAAATGTCGAAACGTCAACATTGAAATTGGTTTCTGGGTTTCTGTACCCCGCATCGATATTGACTTGATGCGTGTTAAAAGAGCCAAAAGAATAGGAAGCAGTTAAATGAGTGCCAATATTTTTTTTAAGAACGATATTGATACCTCCTCCCAAGGCATCTTCAGATAACGCTGCGGGTAAAACACCTTTGTAGGTCTCAATCCTTTCAATCATAGCCGGTGGTATACTTGATAATGAAAAAGATTCGCCATAATTTCTAATTGGAATTCCATCAATAAAAATTCTGACAGAATTGCCTGTAAGTCCGTTAAGGTTAAAATGGGTGTGCGAACCTAATCCACCTGACTGTCGAATTTTAACTCCTGACGTGCGATTTAAAAGTTCAGTAGATTGTAAATTTTGAATTGCCATTTCTTGCGTATTTACAACATCTATAGCATAACCTTTCTCTTTAATAAGTTTTCCCTTCGATTTGCTAACCACCATAACATCGTCTAGGGCAATTCCTTGATCATTTTTTAGAACAACCGATAAGTGGTCAGATTTTTTACTAAGATCTACTTTAATTGTGATGCCTTCAGTCTCAAAAGTTTTTATAAATACGGAGTAAATGCCAGCAGGTACATCAGAAAAAATAAAGTTTCCATTTTCGTCAGTGTAAGTACTTTTATTTAGCTTTTTAATATAAACCAATGCCATTTCTACTGGCGAACCATTTTTGTAACTCACTTTACCGGATAAGCTCATTAGGTTATCATTCTTAGTGGAATAGCAAAAGCTGTTCATACTGAAGCAAAAAGATAAAAATAATAGAGGTAGCGTCTTCAATTCTTATTTAGATTAATTACAAATAAGATGCAAATATATAAATATTTCTTATTTAGACTCATTAAAGATAAGAAAATTTATATTTTTTTTAATTCGTCACGGTTTTTTTAAAACTCTATATTTCATAAGGGTTAAAGGCTGATGTTGTTGTTTTGTGAAGTGTTACTAAAATGATTTAAGTACGATATTAAAAAGTGAATTATTTGATGAGAACAAAATGTATGCGTAAGAATTATGAAAAATAGATTGTCTAAATGTCCTTTAGATTTAATCTTTAACTAAAAGTCCAGTCATTATATAGTTTTTAACTATTTTTGAAATCAGAAAAAATATAATCGGTCTTTTGAGTTATAGACTTTGGTCTGTAGTCAAAAGACTTTTAGCTACATAATATGTCAACAGCAAAAAAAGAATATAAAAGAGTTACTACTAAATCTTTAGTAGAAATGAAGCGTAACAATCGTAAAATTGCTATGCTAACGGCCTATGATTATACCATGGCAAAAATTATCGATAACGCAGGTATAGATATTATTTTGGTTGGAGATTCTGCCTCTAATGTAATGGCAGGTCACGAAACCACATTGCCTATTACTTTAGACCAAATGATTTATCATGCTTCTTCTGTAATAAGAGCCATTGAAAGATGTTTAGTAGTAGTAGATTTACCTTTTGGAAGTTATCAAGGTAATTCGAGAAATGCCTTAGATAGTGCGATTAGAATAATGAAAGAATCTGGAGCACATTCTATAAAAATGGAAGGTGGAGAAGAAATTGCTGAATCTATAAAAAGAATTTTATCTGCTGGTATCCCTGTAATGGGACATTTAGGATTAACGCCACAATCCATTTATAAATTTGGATCTTATACGGTTAGAGCCAAAAAAGATACTGAGGCTGAGAAGTTAAAAAAAGATGCATTATTATTAGAAGATTTAGGTTGCTTTGCAGTTGTATTAGAAAAAGTTCCTGCTAAATTGGCTGAAGAAGTTGCTAAAAGTCTAACCATACCTGTAATTGGAATCGGTGCTGGAAACGTTGATGGTCAGGTGCTTGTTACGCATGATATGCTTGGTATGACTCATGAATTTAGTCCGCGGTTTTTACGTAGATATTTAGATTTATATAATGAAATGGATGGTGCTTTTAAAAAATATATAACCGATGTGAAAAGCGGTGATTTTCCAAATGATGATGAGCAGTATTAATGCTTTATTTTTTATATAGGGGTAATATTTACAATAGTTTTGAAGAAAATTTTAACATTTAAGGTAAAATCCCCTTAAAAAATTCCCAATTTCTTTTGAACCCCCTTATTTTAACCAAATTTTAACAACATAACCTTCTCTTAAACGCTAAGTTTGCTATCGGTAAAATTAGTGTAGAAAATAAGTATTAATTTTAATTAAAGTATGGAAGAACAATACCCAACGGTTGATATTAGAGCTATCAACGAAAAAATTGAAAAAGAAAGTGCTTTTGTTGATTTGCTAACACTAGAAATGAAGAAAGTAATTGTTGGCCAAAAGCATATGGTTGAAAGATTACTTATAGGTTTGTTAGGAAATGGACATATATTGTTAGAAGGTGTGCCGGGTTTGGCAAAAACATTAGCTATTAATACATTATCTAAGGCGGTAAAAGGCTCTTTTAGTAGAGTTCAGTTTACCCCAGATTTGTTACCTGCAGATGTTGTTGGTACAATGATTTATAACATGAAAGATAATGACTTCGCTATTAAGAAAGGTCCTATTTTCGCAAATTTTGTATTAGCAGATGAGATTAATAGAGCTCCCGCCAAAGTGCAGTCAGCTTTATTAGAAGCAATGCAAGAACATCAAGTTACCATTGGAGAAACTACGTTTAAGTTGCCAGAGCCATTTTTAGTAATGGCTACTCAAAATCCTATAGAGCAAGAAGGAACCTATCCGTTGCCAGAAGCTCAAGTTGACCGTTTTATGCTAAAAACGGTTATTGATTATCCTAAACTAGCCGAAGAACAATTGATTATGCGTAATAGTCTAAAAGGTAGTTATGAGAAAGTAAATCCCGTTGTAAGTCTTGAAGAAATTTTATCTGCTCGTGAAGCAGTTAAAGAGGTTTATATGGATGAGAAAATTGAAAAATATATTTTAGATATTGTCTTTGCAACCCGTTCTCCTGAAGACTACAGATTACCAGATTTAAAACAATTAATTAGTTTCGGAGCCTCTCCAAGGGGTAGTATTAATTTGGCTATGGCATCAAAATGTTATGCCTTTATTAAACGAAGAGGCTATGTGATTCCTGAAGATGTAAGAGCCGTTGTACATGATGTATTACGCCACAGAGTAGGGATTACCTATGAAGCAGAAGCCGAAAACATTACCTCTGTTGATATTATCAACAAAATTGTAAACGAAGTAGAAGTACCTTAAAAATTAGTTGGCATTATTCAGTGTTCAGTATATAGTAACCTATTTTTTAAATTGACGTTCTATATAAACTGCCAACTGCGACTGCCATCTGTTGACTGAAAAAGTGGATACAAAAGAAATACTTAAAAAAGTTCGAAAGATTGAGATTAAGACAAAAAGGTTGTCTGATCATATATTTTCAGGAGAATATCATAGCTCCTTTAAAGGGAGAGGTATGACTTTTTCTGAGGTGCGTCAATATCAATTTGGAGATGATATTCGTTCCATAGATTGGAATGTAACAGCACGGTATCACGAACCTTTTATTAAAGTTTTTGAAGAAGAACGTGAGTTGACTATGGTATTAATGGTTGATGTAAGTGGATCTGAATATTTTGGAACAACAGAACAATTTAAGCGAGAAACCATTACCGAAATTAGTGCAACATTAGCCTTCTCGGCAATTCAAAATAATGATAAAGTTGGATTGTTATTGTTTTCTGATGATATAGAGTTGTTTATTCCACCCAAAAAGGGAAAAACACACGTTTTAAGAATTATTAGAGAACTGATAGAGTTTCAGCCGAAAAGTAAAAAAACAAACATCGCTCAGGCCTTACGTTATTTATCGAATGTGATGAAGAAAAAAGCCATTGTTTTCATTTTATCTGATTTTATTGATGATGACTATGATAATGCTTTAAAAATCGTAGCAAGAAAACATGACGTAACGGGTATAAGACTTTACGATAGGTATGAAAAAGAATTACCATCGTTAGGTATGGTGCCAATGATTGATGCAGAAAGTGGTAAAACAGTCTTAGTAAATACTTCTTCTAAGAAAGTAAGAAATAGTTATAAGGCAAATTACCTAAAAATGGTAGATCAGTTTGAAAATACTTTTAAAAGAAGTGGTGCCGGGGTTATTAATACACGGATTGATGAAAGTTATGTAAAAAAATTATTAGGATATTTTAAACGTAAAGGAGCTTAGTGAAAAAGATTAATAAAATATTCAACACAAAATTCCCTCAATTGAAAGGGGCGAGTGGTGCGTTTTTGTCACAACAACATTTGTTTGTGAAAAAAACTATGTTGTTGCTGGTTGTGATGTTTAGCTTATCCTCATATTCTCAAACAGAACCTGAGGTGTCTGTAAAAGTAGATACTACGATTATAAGAATTGGAGAGCAAATAAACTATCAAATTACAGTAGATAATATTGATACAGGGGTAACCTTTCCTGAATTAAGATTAGATCCTGCTGGTAAAATTGAAATAGTAGAAGATTTAAATATCGATACATTAAAAAATCGATTGGTAAGAAAATATTTACTGACTAGTTTTGATAGTGGAAGCTATACGATTCCGCAGCAAAAAATTACGGTTTGGAGTCAAGAGTATTTAACGGACTCTGTTGTTGTAGATGTATCAACGGTTGCTGTTGATACGCTGAAAC
Source organism: Aureibaculum algae (assembly GCF_006065315.1). Taxonomy (GTDB): domain Bacteria; phylum Bacteroidota; class Bacteroidia; order Flavobacteriales; family Flavobacteriaceae; genus Aureibaculum; species Aureibaculum algae. Next base: position 269,775 of record NZ_CP040749.1, read on the forward strand.
AAAGTATGTTTCCGATTAAATCTGTTCAAAATGAACCTTATACTTTTGATGATTTTAAAAGTTATTTATGGTGGATTTTAGGAGGTTTAGCTCTAATCGCATTAATTCTATATTTTGTATTTAGAAAGAAAGAAACGGAAGAAGAGCTTGAAGCTAAAATACCACCTTATCAACTTGCTTTAAAACGCTTGAAAGAATTAGATGATAAGCAGTTGTGGCAGAAAAATAAAATAAAACAATATTACGTTGAGTTGACAGAAATTGTCAGGTTGTATATAGAACGTGAATTGAAAATACCAGCATTAGAATCAACAACTAATGAATTGATGGAAACCATTATGGATTTTAATAGTTCAAGTTCTTTGAATATTCCGTCAGATACCATCAATAAATTACAAAGCTTACTGAAAGATGCAGATTTAGTGAAATTTGCCAAATATGTACCCTTGTCAAATGAGATTGAATTGCATCGAAATACCACTAGTAAAATAATTGAAGATATAAAAACTACGAAACCTGAAATAGTTGTAAATAAACCTAAATGTTCAATTACGAACGGAGATGCAACGGAAACAGTTACGTTGTACAGATGGGTTTATCATATTTTTTATTATGGTTTACAGAGAGTTGATGTTAAATTATCTCCGGTGGGTAAAGAATTGCATTTAAGACGTCAGAGTTATTTTTGGAAAATAATAAATGAGTACGGCAGAATATTTAGTAAAATCCCTTTTCTAAATGGCTTATTAATTCTGGCTTGGATTATTTGGACATCACCAATATTGTTATTGGTGGTTATCATTGAAACAATTTTTACAGGTAGATTTTTAGATCGTGGTATGGTTTTCTTAAAGAAGAAAGGTGTAGTTACCAAATCAACAAATAGCCAAAAAATAAAAGATAAAATAGATTTTATTAAAAACGATGAGAATTTTAACAAGAGTTATAAACTAAGAAAAAGGTTCACTAGGGTCTTAATTATTTTATCATTCTTATTCCCATTTATATACTTTGGGAGTATCTATATAAAGAACACTTATTTTAGAAGTGAAAATGAAAAGCGTATTGAAAATATAATTGATAAAGTTAAAAAATCGATAGAAGAAGATGAAGCTGTGGAATAACTTAGAACTGACAAATCCAGAATTTCTGTGGCTATTTTTATTAATACCATTGATTGCCATTTGGTACTATGTTGTGCGTAAGAAAGACAAAGCAACATTAACCATTTCAAGCACAAAAGGATTTGAAGGATCGTCGGTATTGGCAAAATTAAAACCGCTATTAAATGTGCTGCGGTTGTTGGCTTTATCGGCCTTAATATTAGCAATGACCAGACCTAGAAATGTTGAGGTGAGTAAAAAAACTAAAACAACTAGTGGTATTGACATTGTTATGGCAATTGATATTTCAGCAAGTATGTTGGCGAGAGATTTACGACCAAACCGATTGGAAGCATTAAAAGTTGTAGCTAAAGATTTTGTTAGTCAACGTCCGAATGATCGTATTGGTATTGTAGTTTATGCTGGTGAAAGTTTTACACAAACACCTATTACCAGTGACAAACGTATTGTTATGAATACCATAAGTAGATTAAAATGGGGCGATTTAGATGGAGGTACAGCCATTGGCATGGGATTGGGCTCTGCAGTTAATCGATTAAAAGATAGTAAAGCGAAAAGCAAGGTTATAATTCTATTAACAGATGGTGTAAATAATTCAGGATTTATTGATCCTAAAACAGCAACAGAGTTGGCCAAAGAGTTAGAAATTAAAGTGTATACCATTGGTATTGGAACTAACGGAAGAGCAGAATTTCCTGTGGCAAGAGACATTAATGGACGTTTAATTTTTAAGATGCAACCCGTCGAGATTGATGAACCATTATTAAAGTTTATAGCGAATGAAACAGAAGGTAAATATTTTAGAGCCACTGATAATGAAAAATTGGCATCAATTTATGATGAAATCAACAAATTAGAAAAAACAGAAGTAGAAGAGTTCAAATATTATAATTATCAAGAAAGGTATCGTCCACTAGTATTATTAGCTGGCTTTCTGATTTTATTTGAAATGTTATTAAGGAATACAATATTTAAAAGTTTTATTTAAAAAATCCCTTCCCTTTGGGAAGGTTAGAATAGCATAAATGTATCAATTAGAAGAAAAGACATATTTTTATTATTTCGCTGCAGTAGCTGTGCTTTTCGTGGTGTATTTGTTAGTTTCTTTATGGAAAAAACAAAAACAGAAAGCGTTTGCTGATAGTGGCTTATTAGAAAAATTGAGTCCTGAAATATCTCCGTTTAAGTCTTTTTTTAAAATGTTAATGGTAGCCTTGGCATTATCTTTTTTAATAATAGCATTGGTAAACCCTAAAATGGGAACCAAGCTTAAAACAATTAAAAGAGAAGGTGTTGATGTCGTTTTTGCTTTAGATGTTTCTAAAAGTATGTTGGCTGAAGATGTTGCACCCAATAGATTAGAAAAGGCGAAGCAAATCATATCAAGAATTATTGACAAGTTAGGGAGTGATAGAGTGGGAATAATAATTTATGCAGGGAATGCATATCCATTATTACCAATTACTACCGACCAAGCTGCAGCAAAAATGTTTTTGCAAAACGCAGATCCAGATATGGTATCATCACAAGGTACGGCAATTAACGAAGCCCTAAAATTGGGCAAAATTTATTTTGATGATGATGAACAGACCAACAGGTATTTGTTTTTAATTTCTGATGGAGAAGACCATGATGAAAATGTTAGTTATATAGCAGATGAGGCAACCAAAGAAGGTATTAAGATTTTTACCATAGGTGTTGGTAATGCAGATGGTGGACCTATACCTATTAAGAGAAATGGAACATTGGTTGGATATAAAAAAGATAGAGCGGGTGAAGTGGTTATAACGCGAATGAATGACCAGACCTTGAAAAAAATTGCAACTGATGGTGATGGTGAATATTTGTATGGAGATAACACAACTAAAACTGTAGATTATATTAATGATTTATTGTTAAAAGCAGATAAAAAAGAATTTGAAACAAAGCAATTTTCTGATTTTAAAGATCAATTTCAATGGTTTATTGGCTTGGGAATTTTATTCTTAATATTTGATGCTTTAATGTTCAATAAAAAGACGAAATGGATTCAGAAATTGAATTTGTTTAATGAAAAAAAAGAATAGTATGAAGAAGTTTTTAATCATATTTCTACTTATCAATACTACTTTAATTTTTGCACAAAAAAAAGAGCAAAAACGGAAAGTGGAGATAGATGAAAAGGAAATTGTACGAACAGGAAATGACTTTTATGACCAAGAAAACTATGTTGAAGCGGAAGCTAATTATAGAAAGGCATTGAAGAAAAATCCTAATTATGAAAAGGCAAATTATAACCTAGGTAACGCTATCTATCAACAAAATAAGTTCAAGGAAGCGTTGCCAATGTACGAATTGGTTTCAAAAACATCTGAAGATAAATTAACGAAAGCGGAAGCATTCCATAATATGGGAAATGTTAAGCTAAAGGAAAAAAAGTATGCCGAAGCTATTGAAGCATATAAAAATGCATTAAGAAACAGTTCTAAAGATGATGAAACACGTTATAATTTAGCCTTAGCACAAAAATTATTGAAAAAGGAGCAAAACCAAAAGGAAGATAATAAAGATAATAAGGATAAGGATAAAAAAGAGAACGACAAGAACGAGGATAAGGATAAAGACAATAAGGATAATAAAGACAAGGACGATAAAAATAAAGACAAGGATAAAGACAAGGACAAAAAGGGAGATAACAAGGACGAAAATAAAGATCAGAATAAAGATAAAAAAGATGATAAGGGCGATAAGGACAAGGATCAAAAACAGCCGAAACCAAACCCTAGCCAATTATCTCCTCAGCAAGTAAAACAGCTGTTAGAAGCCATGAACAATGAAGAGAATAAAACCCAGAAAAAGGTAAATACGAAAAAGGCTAAAGGGAAAAAAGTGAAACAAGAAAAAGATTGGTAGTAAGTGAGTTAAAATCACAGCTACAATCTATGTTAGATATAATGAAAACCATAATTGAAAAGAGTTAATGTTTAAAAACATTCACATAATAGCGATACTTCTATTTTTGAGTCCATCTGTTTGGGCTCAAGAAATGTCATTTAAAGCCTCTGTCAGTAAGGACAGATTAGGCGTAAATGAACGTTTGCGTATTACGTTTACTATCAATAAGCAAGGTGGAGATAATTTTACGCCACCTAATTTTAAAGATTTTACGGTACTTGCTGGTCCAATGCAGGCCACAAACTTTTTTGAATTTAATGGGCAAAAAGCATTTGAAATGGCGTATTCTTATACGTTGCAGCCTAAAAGGAAAGGTGTTATTACTATTCCATCCGCTAGTATTGAATTAAATGGGAAAACCATAAAAAGTAATACGGTAAAAATTACGGTTACTAACGCTGTTGAGATACCAAAAGATCCTAATGATCCCAAATATATTGCCTCACAAAACATACATTTAATTGCCGAAGTTTCTAATTCAAACCCCTATGTTGGTGAGAGTATTTCAGTAGTTTATAAAATTTATGTCGATGTAAGTAAAGTCAATGTTAGAAATTATAGAGAAACGGGTTCCCCGTCTTTTAATGGTTTTTGGAATCAGAACATTGATGTTAAACAATCCAATGGACAGGAAGGTACATTTCAAGGAAAAACACATAGATATGCCGTTTTAAGAAAAGTCGTTTTGATACCACAAAAATCAGGTAAATTAACGATTAGCCCTTTAGAAATGGAAGTAGGAGCTGGAGTACCTATTGGTAGACGAAGTTTACTAGGAAACATGATTACCAGAAATGTTAATTTTACAGCCACAACGGGTGAACGTACCATAGAGGTAAAACCATTACCATTAGCTAATAAGCCAATAGATTTTACAGGTGCTGTAGGTGATTATGACTTTACAGTAACGACTAATAAAAATGAACTTAAAGCAAATGAAGCAGCACAAATAAAAGTTCAAGTCTCGGGTAAAGGGAATTTAAAAATGGTTGAATTACCTAAAATTGAAACACCAACTGGATTAGAGAAATACGAGCCAGAGCATAAAGAAAATATAAGAACTGCCATAAGCGGATTTTCTGGAAGTGTTTATGATCAATACACGGTGGTACCTCAGTTTAGAGGGAAATATAAAATTCCTTCAACCACCTTTTCCTATTTCAGTTTAAAAGATAAAACGTATAAGACAATCACTTCTGATGCCATAATTATTAATGCACCCGAAGGAAAAACGCGAGCAGATGAAAATGCTGTTACATCTACAAAGAAAAACGTAATTTCCAATGCCAAGGATATCCGATTTATAAGTACAAATGCCACTATGGTATCTCATGAAGACTCTGAAGACTTTTTTAAATCAGATCTGTTTTATTTATTATTGATCTTGCCCTTACTATCAATTCCTTTTGGAATATTTATTGGGATGAAAAAGCAAAAAAGAGATAGTGATATTATAGGTAATAAAAGACGTAAGGCAGATAAATTGGCCAAAAAATTCTTATCTCAAGCCAAAAAACAATTAGGTCATAAAGAGCAGTTTTATGAAGCGTTAGAAAAGGCCTTACATAATTATCTAAAAGCAAAGTTACAAGTTGAAACAGCTGACATTAGTAAAGATAAAATTAAGGAAATACTAAGTGAGCGTAAAGTTGATAATGATACTATAAGTGAGTTTATTAGCGTGTTTGATAGTTGTGATTATGCACGTTATACGCCAACTACAAACGTAATGATGAAGCAAGAGTATGAAGCAGCAAGAAAAGTAATTGTAAAAATAGATAAGCAACTATAGATGAAAAGAATTATTTTATTCATATTGTTATTATCATCAATTGGAGTCTTTGCGACCCAAGCAGATAGCCTTTTCGTAAAAGCAAATAAATTGTATCAAAGTGAAAAATACAATGAGGCTTTAGAGGTGTATAAGCAGATAGAAAAACATAATATAAATTCTGATGATTTATTATATAATATGGCGAATACCTATTATAAAATGAATAAAATTGCTCCTGCTATTTATTATTATGAAAAAGTGTTGCAACAGAGTCCAAATTATACAGATGCTGCTTTTAATTTATCTTTTGCTAAACGCATGGCTATAGATAATATAGAGCCTTTACCAAAGACTTTATTGCAAAAGTTAAATCAATCGGTTGTTATGAGATTTACTTATAACACATGGGCTTGGTTAGCCATCGGCTTATCGTTTCTATTTGCCCTGTTATTTCTATTGTATCATTTTTCATATAGTACAGGTAGTAAACGATTGTACTTTATAACAAGCTTTGCAAGTGCATTTTTAGCCTTGTTAATGATTGCCTTTGCTTTCCAAAATTACAAGCATGCAAAAGCCAACACGGAAGCTATAGTTTTTGCTCAACAAACAGAAGTCAAAACTGCACCCACAGCATCTAGTGAAGTTAGTTTTGAACTACACGAAGGTACTAAAGTAAAGGTGTTGGAAAGTTTAGATAACTGGAAAAAAATTAAAATTGCTGACGGTAAAATTGGCTGGATCTTATCAGATGATATTAAGGAATTGTAAAAGTCTAATATTTAATATCTATTTAGTGCAAACGGGTAAAATTTCACCTTTCATCAATCTGTATTTATCCATTTCAGCTTCAGATAATTTTTGCGAATAATTAACTTCGTTAACCTTAAAACCAACAGCTCTTAAACGATCAAAATAATCACTTCCATAAACACGCACATGATCATATTGTCCAAAATGTTTGGCACGTTCTTCGGGTGAAGTTATGGTAAAATCTTCATAAGTTGTTGCTCTTGAATAATCTTGTGGAATTTGAAAGATTCCCATGCCTCCCGGTTTTAAAACTCTGTAAAGTTCTTGCATCGCCTTTTTATCGTCTATAATATGTTCTAAGACGTGGTTACAGAAAATCATGTCAAAACTATTATCTTCAAAGGGAAGGTCGCAAATATCAGCTTTAACGTCTACTATTGGCGAATAGAGGTCAGCCGTAATGAGTTCAATATGTTTTAATTTTCTAAATCTTTTTAAAAAGCACTGTTCTGGTGCCATATGTAAAACTTTTTTAGGTTTTGAATCCTCAAAAAAGTTCGTCTCATTTTGTAAGTATAACCATAGTAATCTGTGACGTTCTAAAGACAATGTGCTTGGTGATAATACATTTGGACGTTGTGTACCATAACCATAAGGTAGAAATTTTCTAAAACGCTTACCGTCAATAGGGTCCGTGTATTTTGATCCTTTTAAGTACAGGGCAAAGACGGGACTAACCCAATAACTTGCTTTTATTAAAAAAGGACGAGGAATGGTATTTAATATGTATTTAAAAAAAGACACGAATTTCACTAATTTTCACTAATTAAATATTAAAGTATAACTCTTTTATAGTTTAAACTATCTTCTCCAAAATTAACTAATAATCCAAGATTAATTTTTGTAGCTGCTAAATAGTTCAATGTTTGTTTTAGATGACTACCTGTTAAACTTTCAATTGCTTTTATTTCAACAATAATCTTATCATCAATTATAAAATCAGCAATGTAGTAATGAGGTAATGTGACACCTTTATAAACAATTTTAAATCTTTTTTCTCTAGAATAGTTAATGTTATTTTTCTTGAATTCAATTTCCAACGAATCACCATAAATAATTTCACTAAACCCTTTACCTAACTCCTTATGAACTTCCATACATAGACCTATTATTTTATAAGATTCTTCTTTAAATAATAGTTTGGTCATAATTTTGTTTGGAAACTAGTTTACTAAATTTTGTGAAAATGATTTCAAATTTTTGTTTTTTCGAGATAATTAGTGGAATTCGTGTCTAAATTCATCCTCTTCATTACTTTTAATTCCTAAAGCCTCGTAAACATATTTAAAAGTAGAAAGAAGCTCAGGTTTGCCATCAACGATAGCAACATCATGCTCAAAATGAGCTGAAGGTTGACCATCTTGTGTTAGAATTGTCCAACCATCTTTTAGCTGTTTAATTTTATGTGTACCCATATTGACCATTGGTTCAATGGCAACGGTCATACCTTCTTTAAATTTCTTTCCTCTACCACGTTTACCATAGTTTGGCATTTCAGGGCCTTCATGCATTTTTTTACCAAGTCCATGACCAACGAGTTCACGTACAATACCGTAGCCGTGGTTTTCACAATATTCTTGTATGGCAAAACCAACATCGCCAACACGATTACCCGCTTTAAATTCACGAATACCGATGTATAAACTTTCTTTTGTAACCTTTAAGAGTTTTTTGGTAGCCTCATCAACTTCACCAACTTCAAAAGTATAGGCATGGTCACCATAAAATTCATTTTTTAAGGCACCGCAATCTATAGAGATAATATCACCTTCTTTCAAAGGTTCTTTTGTTGGAAATCCATGAACAACCTGTGCGTTAGGACTCATACATAACGTGTTTGGAAAATCATATAGGCCTAAAAACCCGGGTATAGCACCATGGTCTCTAATAAATTCTTCAGCTAGTTTATCTAATTGTAATGTTGAAACACCTGGCTTAACTTCTTTGGCTAACATGCCTAGTGTTTTAGAAACGATTAATGCACTTTCTCGCATCAATTCAATTTCTTCTCTAGTTTTTATTTTAATCATTATATACGTGTAAAGTGCAAAGGTAAATTAAATATTAGAATGAAAAAAAATCGAACGTACTCGTTTTTTTTAAAAGCGTTAGTTGCGTTCAAAAACAAGGAATATTCTAAGTTATATTTACGAAAAATTGCGTTTTATGGTGTTTTAATGGGTAGACACCTAAACTTTAAAATCAAGAACGCATATTTAAAATTTCCAAAAACTCTTTTTCTTCTTTTTTGGTACTTCCGCGTTAGGATTGTTTTTTATGATCTTGTAGATTTCACCCCAGCCAAGCATACCACCAATATTTCTATCGTCAATAAATAAATCAGCATTGATTTTTCTACTTACTTTTCCTTGAAATTTTTCTTCGGGGTAGTTTTTATTTACAGAATAAAAATGGATACCATTTTCTTCACAAAAATCAACGGCTTCTTGCAAACGTTCCCCATGTCTGTAGGTCCATAGTATTAATCTATGTCCATCTTTTTGTAATTCTTTTAAAGTTTCAAAGGCAAATATTTTAGGTGAGCCAACTTTAGGATACGCGTCTTCTACTATGGTACCATCAAAATCAATAGCAATTATTAAAGGGTCCTTTGGAATCATTTAGAGTTATTAAAGTTTTTGCAAATTTAAGCCAATATTCTGTTTTACAAAATACTAAACTGATAACAATTACTTTTAGTATCTAAAATTACAAATTAACTTCTGTCATATGCATGCTTATACGGCTCTTCTTTAAGGATTTTTAATATATCTTTTTCTAAAATTTCTTTAGGATATTCTACAAATCTGCCAATTTCTTTACCCTTTTTATAAAAAATAAAAGTAGGCACTCTAATTATATTTAAGCCTTCTTGTAAGTTATCAGCCGTTTTTTTTCCTCTGTTTACAGCAATCATTTCTAGATCGCTTTCATCGAAACCTATTTCTTCTAATAATTTATAAAAATGAGGAACCTCACGTCTACTATCACCACACCAAGTACCCATAAAAGCTTTTATCGTAATACCTTTAATATGTTTTTTAACTTCTTTTACAGTAGCTTCATCAAGTTTGTAATTATCATAATTACGATTGAACCATGAGGCATAAGGAGCTTCTTTAAATGCATTTTGTGAGGTAATACCCTCTAAATAGTTTGGCTTATTAATGGTCGTTTTTTGTTGTGCAACAGTGTATCCATTAATAAAAAACATACAGGTAATCACAAAAATTATTTTCTTCATATTTTTATTTTGGGCTCTATTTTGTGTTTAAATTAATGATTCTCTATCCATTACCTCAGGTTTATCAACACCTATTAATTTTAAAACAGTTGGGGCAATGTCTGCTAAAATACCACTCTTAACTGATTTGATTTCTTTATCAACAATAATGATTGGAACCGGGTTGGTAGTGTGTGCTGTATTTGGAGAACCGTCTTCGTTAATCATAGTTTCACTATTACCATGATCTGCAATTATAATAGCAGTATAGTCGTTTTTTAATACACTTTCAATAATTTCTTCAGTGCATTTGTCAACTGTTTCAGCAGCTTTTATAGCAGCAGATAAAACACCAGTATGACCAACCATATCTGTATTGGCAAAGTTTAAACAGATAAAATCAGCCTCTTTCTTATCTAATTCAGGAATAATAGCGGCAGTGATATCTTTTGCACTCATTTCTGGTTGTAAATCGTACGTAGCCACTTTTGGAGATGGACACATTAATCTTTTTTCACCAACAAACTCATCTTCTCTACCACCTGAAAAGAAAAATGTTACATGAGGATATTTTTCTGTCTCTGCTATTCTAATTTGCTTTTTATTGTTTTTTTCTAATACCTCTCCTAAGGTATTGATTAAATTGTCTTTGTTATAAATGACATGAACATTTTTGAACTTTTCATCATAATTAGTCATGGTAACATAATACAGATTAAGTTTCTTCATGTCATATTCCGGAAAATCTTTTTGAGATAAAGCTTCCGTAATTTGTCTACCTCTGTCTGTTCTAAAATTAAAAAAGATAACAACATCATCATCTTTAATAGTAGATATTGGCTGATCTTTATCATTAACCATAACTATCGGTTTGATAAATTCATCAGTTACACCATTGTCATAGTTTTCTTGAATAGATTCAATAGCATTGTGTGATTTTGTACCAATGCCCTTAACCATGGCATCATAAGTTAATTTAACACGCTCCCAACGTTTATCTCTATCCATTGCATAATATCTACCAATAACTGAAGCCAGTTGACCATTGTTTTGTGCTAGATGATTATTTAATTCGGCAATAAATTCTTTACCAGAATGTGGATCAACATCTCTACCATCTGTAAATGCATGAACATATGAACGTAAACCAAAATTATTGGCTCCAGTTACTAATCCTTTTACATGATTGATATGTGAGTGTACGCCACCATCAGAAACTAAACCTACAAAATGGACATTTTTATTTTTTTCTTTTGCATATGAAAACGCTTTTTGAAGTTCTGCTTGCTGGGCAATACTTCCATCTTCTACCGCTTTGTTTATTTTTACTAAATCTTGATAAACAATGCGTCCGGCACCTAAATTCATATGACCGACTTCACTGTTTCCCATTTGACCTTCTGGCAAGCCGACATGCAGCCCATCAGTTCTTAAACTGGCATTAGGATATTTCTTAAATAGAGAATCTATAAAAGGAGTTTTAGCTTGTGCAATTGCTGATACTTTTGGGTTTTGTGTAATACCCCATCCATCTAGGATTATTAAAATAACTTTCTTATTCATAATGATTAACTTGAATCACAAATTTAAGAAATTTAAAAGGGAAATCAGTAATAGAAAACGATTAATAACAATAACGTTATAGTTGGTTTTAACAATTGTTTTATTGCAATAACATTTTTTTAAGATACGGTTAAACTTAGGTTAATTGTGAAGGGAACGAGTAACGAAATACACAATGCCCTCGTCTTTATATTGTAACTCAAAACTAAATATATTATGAAACGAGCATTAAGAAATTATAAAAAAAACTTCACGAAAAGTGATGTTAAAATTTTTAATGTCAGAGCGTAACAGTTACATACGATCTTAATTTTATAATTATTTTATTATCTAACAATTACTAAAATTTAAACTTATGAAAAATTTAATTTTATTATCAGCACTCGTTTTCGGATTAGCAGTTCATGCAAACCCAGTAAATGACACCATTAAAAATGTTAAAATGGATAATAACATTTCTAATATGGAAAGAAGTAGTATGAATCTCAATATCGTGTATAGCACCAATGTCAATGCTTTTTGTAAATTAATAACTACAGGAAACTATGATGCTGTTAAAAGTATGATTGTTGCAGGTGTAGATATTAATAAAAAATCAGTTGGAATGACACCCTTAATGTACGCGGCTAGATATAATAATGTGAATATTGTGAAGCTGTTAATTGCTAATGGAGCTAATTTGAAAGTAAAATCAGACAAGGGGTATACAGCTTTAAAATATGCTAAAATATCAAAAGCACATGATACTTATAAAATTATAGAGGATGCTTTAAAAGCTAAGAAAAAAGCAAAAAGAAAAAGAAAGTAGTTTTTTATTTACTCCGATTGATTCACGGAAATCTCCTTTAAGCGAAATGGTAACATTTCGCTTTTTCTATATTGATTCCCCTCTCAAGAGGGGAAACTTTAATTCTTAAGAATCTTTATCAAAAATATTACTGTTTAAATTTAATTATATTTAAAAGTAGGATAATTATAGCAAATGAAACAACAAAGTAAACTATAGTTATTATTCGTTTTTTTCTATTCTCTTTTTGAAGTTTTTCTCTAATTGCTTTGAGTTGTTCAGGAGTTGCTTTTTTGTCAATTTTACCTTCTCCATAATCAATATTTTTATAATCTTTTAGTTTTTCAAACGTACTGACTCTACTCCGTTTATTGTTTTTTAACGAAGTAACCATTGCCGATACAGCTCCACCAAAGCTCATAATTTCTATTTCCTATATTTTTCTATCGCCTCTTTAATTTTCTCGATTCTATTTTCTGGATCTGGGTGTGTACTTTGCATTTCAGGAGTCCTATTTGGGCCTGCTGCCGCTTTTAATATTTCCATTACTCCCATCATTTCTTCAGGTTGGTAACCGGCATCCAGCATAAATTTGACACCTAACTCATCACTTTCTAATTCATCACCACGTCCATATTTCATATTAATAACGTTTCCAATCATTGCTGCCATTTGTCCAGTTCCATCACCACCACCCACTAAAACACCAGAAATAATTCCTTGTGTAAGGCCTTGTTTTGCAATTCGTTCCGCTGAATGCCTACCTACTACATGTCCTATTTCATGTCCTAAAACACCAGCCAATTGGTCTTCATTCTGCAATTGTGAATACAAGGCATAAGTGATAAATATTTGTCCGCCGGGCAAAGCAAAAGCATTGATTGTATTAGGGTCTCTTAATAAATGAAAATCATATTGATACGGTGTTTCTTTTGCTATACTATTGTTAACTAATGCATTGCCAACTTTATCTACAATGTTCTGATCTTTTTGACTTGGGTATAAACCACCATGTTGTTCCGCCATTTGTGGAGCACTTTTTAAACCAATAGCAATTTCTTCTTCTGTGGTTATAGCAATACTTTGTTTTTTACCTGTATAAGGGTTTGTATCTCTATTCGAGTAATATTTAAATAATGAAAATAATATGATACCAGCACCAATTAATAATCTGATTTTGAGTCCACCTCTTCCTCTCATAATAGTTTTAATTTCGTTTTGTATGCAATAAAGATACAATTTATTTAAAAGTGCAAGTTTAATTATTATTAACTTTACAAATCAAACTCACTAATTACACTAATGAACTTTAAGTCAAACAAAATTATTTCAAGGTTACCCAAGCACTTGCAATCATTTGTAATACGTCAACCTTACAATGAATATACAAGTCAAAATCAAGCAGTTTGGCGATATGTAATGCGAAAAAACATTGATTATTTATCAAAAGTTGCACATGAATCTTATATTCCTGGCTTGAAGAAAGCAGGAATATCTGTCAATTCTATTCCTAAAATGCAAGGGATGAATCGGATCTTAAAAGACTTGGGATGGGCGGCAGTATCGGTAGATGGTTTTATACCTCCAAATGCTTTTATGGAGTTTCAAGCGTACAACACGTTAGTGATTGCTGCCGATATCAGAACTGTTGATCACATAGAATATACACCTGCTCCAGATATTATTCATGAAGCGGCGGGTCATGCTCCTATTATTGCGAATCCAGAATATGCAGAATATTTAAGACGTTTTGGAGAAATTGGAAGTAAGGCTATTTCATCGGCTAAAGATTTTGAATTATATGAAGCTATTAGGCATTTATCAATTATAAAAGAAGACCCGAATACTAGTGAAAAAGAGATTGCGAAGGCAGATAAACAAGTTGCTGAAGTTGTTGATAGCATGACGGAGTTGAGTGAAATGGCAAAAATTAGAAACCTACATTGGTGGACTGTTGAATATGGACTGATAGGCTCATTAGAAAATTCTAAAATTTATGGTGCAGGGTTGTTATCTTCTATTGGCGAAAGTCAATGGTGTATGAGTGACAAAGTAAAAAAAGTACCGTATTCAATAGAAGCAGCTGATACTGATTTTGATATCACAAAACCGCAGCCTCAGTTATTTGTAACTCCAGACTTTGCTCATTTAAGTATGGTGTTAGAAGAATATGCTAATAAAATGGCATTACGAAAAGGAGGGTTAAAAGGACTGAATAAGTTGATAGATTCTAAAATTTTAGGAACGATTGAGTTAAGTACAGGTATACAAATTTCAGGTAATTTTGAGGATGTAATAGTTGATGAAAATAATAATCCCGTTTATTTTAAAACAAATGGAGGTACGGCATTAGCGTATAAAAATAAAGAATTGATTGGGCACAGTAAGGCCTATCATACCGATGGCTTTAGTTCTGCTATTGGTAAATTAAAAGGTATAAATATTGCCATTGAAGATATGTCGCCTACAGATTTAGAGGCGTACGGTATATATGAAGGTAAAATAGTAAATCTTAAGTTTGAAGGTAATATTACGGTAACAGGTGAAATTATAACAGGTAAAAGAAACCTGAAAGGTAAAATAATTCTTATTTCATTCAAAAACTGTACTGTTAAACATAAAGAAAAAGTGTTATTTCATCCTAACTGGGGTATTTTTGATATGGCAGTTGGTAAAGAAGTTGTTTCTGCATATTCTGGTGTTGCAGATCCTGAAAATTTTGGTTTGATTTATGACGTGCCTAAAGAAAAGACACATAAAATTAAATATTCTGAGAAAGATAAAAAACTTCATGGTTTATACGATGAAGTACGTAAAATTAGAGAGAAAGGAAGAATTAACTATATTCGGTTAGAAGAAATTTTTATTTTGTTAAAGTTAGAATTTCCTAATGATTGGTTGTTGCCTTTAGAAATGACCGAATTGGTTTATAATGAAAATTCTCAATTTAAAAGAAACATGATTAATTATTTAGAATCCTTGGCGGAAAATACTGAGATAGCTCATTTAATTAATGGCGGAATTGAATTGTTGGAAAAGGAAATGAAGAGGGTGATATGATGAGATGGTTAAGCGGTTTTTATTGTCTTAATTTATATTGTTAAAAACCCTTTTTTGGACTTGTTACAAATTTTCAAAGCTCTAGCTCAAAGAGATTCTTTTCATCTGTAATTGGAGTTTCCTCATATTTCAAAGTCCATCCTAATTCTTTGGTCAACACATAAAAGTTCGTAAGTTCCTCTAATAATCTCGTTTTTGCATTTTTTTGCAAATCAGATTTTTGTAATTTCTTAATGAGTGAGGCTTTTATCGTTTCTTTAATGTCGTTATAATCCTTTGCTTCAAAAGGGTTAAAATAATCAGCTTGAATATCATAGTACTCTAAATCGGGACTAATAGAAATCTCTTCTTTTGGGATACTGATTATTTGTAGCGTTTTTGTGGCCTCATCAATTTTATATTCAATTTTACTTAAATCGTAAGAAATGGTTACATCGGCATTAACTACAACCAATGCTTTTTTATCTGCAGTTATATATTCGGTAAATAATGCTTTAGAATTTTTGTAGTTAAATACTTCACTAAAATGGCCTTCAGTGACAATAAGTTTACCCACATTTTTAATCTGCTCTTGTATTAACATTGAGTTTTCATACAAAATAGATTGATCATCTTTTTTATTTTCGCAATATCGAAAAATGAAAACAAAAAGCAGGGTAATAATTATGCCTAATAGGACTTTCTTCATTAAAATGATATTTATTAGATAAAATTGACTTTAGGTGTAAGCGGAAACTATTGATACTCCTATAAACGAGATTTCTGTCGCTTCAGAATTGCTGCTAAAACTTAGTTTATAATACGTTGAGCTTCTGTAACAAAAATATACCCTCCCAAAAGGGAGGGTAAGAAAGGTGTTTTTATTCTATTTGACTAACTCTCATAGTATTTGCCATACCGTGTGCTTTTACAGGCATAGAGGTAATGTTTATAACATAATCTCCTTTATTGGCATAACCTTTTGTTACTGCTATTTCGTTAATGTCATCTACGGTGTCATCGGTGCTTTTCATCTCGTCATAGAAGTGAGCTTTTACGCCCCATAATAAATTAAGCATGGCTAATATTCTTCTGTTGTTAGAAAAAGCCATGATATGAGTTTTTGGTCTCCATGCAGAAATTTGAAACGCCGTATAACCACTATTGGTTAAAGTTGTTATCACTGTAGCTCCTATATCATCAGCCATTTTAGCTGCTTGGTAACATATTGTTTTAGAAATAAAACGTTCGTTTACACTTCTAATAAAAGAGTCAGATCTTGTAATTAAAGGTGAATCTTCTACATTTTCAATTATCGATCTTATTTTTTGAATTACTTCAACAGGAAATTCTCCTACAGATGTTTCACCAGATAGCATTACTGCATCTGCACCATCCATAATTGAATTGGCAACATCATTTACCTCAGCTCTTGTAGGAACTTGACTGGTAATCATGCTTTCCATCATTTGAGTTGCAATAATTACAGGAATTCTTGCTTTTTTAGCTTGAAGAACTAATTTTTTCTGAATTAACGGAACTTTTTCCATTTCAACTTCAACACCTAAATCACCTCTGGCAACCATTAAACCATCACAATGCGGTGTAATACTTCCAATTCTGGCAACGGCTTCTGGCTTTTCTATTTTTGCCATTATAGGAATTCTAAAATCAGAATGTTCAGTAATTAATGCCCTTAACTCTATTAAATCTTCTGCATGTCTTACGAAAGAAAGTGCGATCCAATCCACTTCCATTTCAATAGCAAAAAGAGCATCTTTTTTATCTTTATCTGTAAGTGCAGGTTGAGAAATAGCAGTATTAGGTAAGTTAACACCCTTTTTAGATTTTAATTTACCACCACGTAAAACTTCAGTAAGTACTTCATTTTTACCATTAGTACTAATAACTTTAAATAAAAGTTTACCATCATCAACTAAAATACTTTCCCCAGGTTTTACATCTTGAGGAAATTTTTGATAGGTCATGTAGGCTCTTTCTTTAGTTCCTTCACACTTATCAGTAGTAAATATAAATTGGTCTCCTTTATTTAATTTGACTTTTTCCTCCATTACACCAACGCGTAATTTAGGACCTTGTAAATCAGCTAAAACGGCTACATTATAACCTAATTTCTGATTTATCTCTCTTATCATTTTTATTTTCTCAGCTACATTTTCATAATCTGCATGAGAAAAATTCACTCTAAAAACATTAACCCCTACAGTCATCATTTCTTCTATGATCTCATATGTATCACAAGCTGGTCCTAAGGTGGCTACTATTTTTGTTTTTTTTCTATTTCGCATATATTAAAATATTAAATAATCTTTAGATTTTAAGGTTTGTGGAATAACATTAAATGAAGTTATTACTCCTTTTATACTTTTTATTTTTTTGATCAATTGAAATTCATCGAATTCAGTTTCTCCATTAATTTTTAGAAAATAATCAATTTCTTTTTTTTCATTAATTAAATAATTTATTTTAGATTCTTCTTTAAACAAATCATTTGCATTAATACTCACCGATGTATAAATGAGTTTATTGGCTAATAATGACCATGAACTGAAACTAGAACTACATTCATAATCGAAAAAAGTAAATGTACAGTTTTTGTCTTTAAATGAAAGTCCTTCTGGTTGACAATTCAATCTGATATTAAATTCTCTATTCAGTAAATAGGCAAGTCTGTAATCTTCTAAAGTACTATTAATTGCTATTAAGGTGTAATCATGTTCAAATTCAAATCCTAATGATAGTACTTTAGTCATAATCAAAACAATTTATGCGAAAATAATGATTGTTTTATAGAAAAGAGAAAATATTTACGAAATCCTTGTAGTAAACTACACGAATTGTAAATTATAATGAAATTACGTCTTGTAATCTAAAATATGCACGTTTAGATGCTATTTCTTCTGCTTTTTTCTTAGATGTTGCTCTTCCTTTTGCTAAAATCTTATTGTCTACAAATAACTTTACACTAAAGTGTTTAATAGTATCATTTCCGGTGTCCTCATAAACTTCATAATTAATATGTTTTTTAACTTTCTGACACCATTCTATAAGTACACTTTTGTAACTGGTAATTTTGCCTTCTAACCGCTCAATATCAACATATGGTTCAATTACGGTTCTATTAATAAATTTTTGACAAGCTTCATGCCCTTTATCAATATAAACAGCCCCAACTAATGACTCAAACATGTTACCATGTACATTGTCTCCAAAATTCTTCTTGGGTACATTACTGTCAATTAAATTAATTAAGGCTAAGTCTCTTCCAATTTCATTTAAGTGTTCACGGCTTACAATTTTAGAACGTAATTGAGTAAGGTCTCCTTCAGAACCTGCAGGAATTTCTTTAAATAAGTATAATGCTATTGTTGAGCTTAAAATGGCATCTCCTAAAAATTCTAATCTTTCGTAATTTAAAGGGATTCCTTTTTCCGTCTTTTTTTTAACAGAACTGTGTGTGAATGCTTTTCTATAGTATTTCAGATCATTCGGTCTAAAACCTAGAATTTTTCTTATTGTAGCCAAAAACTTCTCGTCCTGTTCAGAGCGAGATTTTAAGATGTTGCTAATAAAACTCATTTTCTATTTAAGCGTCTAGCTTCTTGAAAACTACACATGCATTATGTCCTCCAAATCCAAAGGTATTACTCATAACCACTTTAACATCTCTTTTTTGAGCTTTGTTAAGTGTTAAGTTAAGGCTTGGGTCAATATTTTCATCTACAGTAGTATGATTGATTGTTGGAGGAACAATACCATGCTTTATAGATAATATTGAGGAAATAGCTTCAATAGCACCAGCAGCACCCAATAAATGCCCAGTCATGGACTTGGTTGAGTTGATGTTAATGTTTTTAGCATGTTCTCCAAAAACTTCTTTTATAGCCTTAAGTTCTGCTACATCGCCCAATGGAGTAGAAGTACCATGTGTGTTAATAGCGTCAACGTCTTCAGGTTTTAAACCTGAGTTTTCCAAGCAATTTTTCATCACAACAATTACGCCTCTTCCTTCCGGATGAGGTGCTGTCATATGATAAGCATCGGAAGATAAACCTCCACCAATAAGTTCAGCGTAAATTTTTGCTCCTCTTGCTTTTGCATATTCATATTCTTCCAAAACAATTGCCCCAGCACCTTCTCCTAATACAAAGCCATCTCTAGTGGCGTCAAAAGGTCTTGAAGCTGTTTCTGGACTATCATTTCTTGTTGATAATGCGTGCATGGCGTTAAAACCACCCATTCCTGCCATAGTTACAGCAGCTTCACTACCACCAGTAACAATTACATCACAATGTCCTAAACGGATGTAATTCAAGGCATCGAACATCGCATTTGCAGAAGATGCACAAGCTGAAACAGTTGTATAGTTGGGTCCCATAAATCCATATTTGATTGAGATATTACCTGGGGCAATATCGGCAATCATTTTAGGGATAAAGAAAGGGTTGAATCTTGGCGTACCATCTCCACTTCCAAAATTTAAAACTTCATTTTGAAAAGTTTCGAGGCCTCCAATACCTGCTCCCCAAATTACGCCTACGCGTTCTTTGTTTAAGGTTTCTAAGTCTAATCCTGAATCTAAAATAGCTTCGTCAGAGGCTACCATAGCATACTGGGTAAACTTATCCATTTTACGTGCCTCCTTTCTGTCAAAAAAGTCAGTAGGATTAAAATTTTTGATTTCACATGCAAACTGAGTTTTAAACTTGGTTGCGTCAAAATGGGTAATAGGTGCTGCACCACTAACGCCGTTTACTAAACTATTCCAGTAAGCGTCAACGGTATTACCAATTGGTGTTAAAGCCCCTAGTCCGGTTACAACTACTCGTTTTAATTCCATATGAATAAGAAAGGTTCTTTGATTGATGATAAAGATACAAGCAAACCACTAAAATGATTTGCTTGTATCTCCTGTTTTAAGTATCTTTAGATTACTTTTTAGCTTCTTCTATATAGCTGATTGCTTGACCTACAGTTCCGATATTTTCTGCTTGATCGTCTGGGATTTGAATATCAAATTCTTTTTCAAATTCCATAATTAACTCTACAGTATCTAAAGAATCTGCTCCTAAATCGTTAGTAAAGTTAGCTTCATTAGTTACTTCATTCTCGTCAACGCCTAGTTTGTCAACGATAATAGCCTTTACTCTTGATGCAATGTCTGACATAATTTTTATAATTTTTTAATTTAATTATTGGCAAAAATATAAAACTTTAAGTTAAATAACTCATTTGCCAATAAAATATGAGGACTAATTTAAAAAAAATAGTTTAACTTTTAGATTATTCCTCGGTATTTGTTAATAATAATTCTTTTTTTTGTGATACAAATTTACATAATAATAATGAAAAGAATTGTTATTTTGGCCTCAGGCTCCGGAACCAATGCCGAGAATATTATCAAGTATTTTCAAAAAAGTAATGTTATTGCTATAACACAAGTGCTGTCAAACAAGAAGGATGCCAAAGTTTTGGAAAGGGCTAAAAGATTGAATGTCAGTAGTGCTAGTTTTGATCGAGATGCATTTTATAAATCAGATAAGGTTTTAGATATTTTAAAAACAGAAGCAGACTATATCGTTTTGGCTGGGTTTTTATGGAAAATTCCTGAAAATATTATTGAAGCTTTCGCGAATAAAATCATAAATATTCACCCCGCATTATTACCCAAATATGGAGGGAAAGGAATGTATGGAGATAATGTACATAAATCAGTTGTTGCAAACAAAGAAGATGAAACTGGAATAACCATTCATTTTGTAAATGAAAATTATGATGAAGGTGCCATTATTTTTCAGGCGAAAGTTAAAGTCGAAGCAACTGATACTTTTGAAGATGTTGCTAAAAAGGTACATCAATTAGAATATGAACATTTTCCGACAATAATTGAAGAAGTTATCACTAAAGGATAAAGTATAATTTTTGGATTGTCCCCTTGAGGGGACTATAGGGGTGTTTTTACTCTAATTTTAATCCTATTTGTTATGGCTAAAAAGAAGTTTTACGTAGTGTGGAAAGGAAAGAAAACAGGCGTTTTCACCTCATGGAATACGTGTAAAAAACAAATTGATGGTTTTGCAGGAGCTCAATATAAATCCTTTGCTTCTAAAGAGGCGGCAGAAAAAGCCATTAAAGGAAATTATGAAGACTATAAAGGGAAGGATACGAAAAAAGTAATACTCTCAGCAGCGGAATTAAAACAAATTGGGAAGCCAATTGTGCCCTCTATCTCAGTTGATGCAGCTTGTAGTGGAAATCCTGGAAAAATGGAGTACAGAGGCGTAGAAACGAATTCAAAGTCTCAATTATTTATTCAAGGCCCGTTTGAAAAAGGCACCAATAATATTGGTGAATTTTTAGCTTTGGTACACGGTTTGGGCTATTTAAAACAAAAAAAGATTAATTTACCCATTTACTCTGACTCTAGAATCGCCATGAGTTGGGTTAAAAAAGGACAATGCCGCACCAATTTGCAAATTACCGACGAAAATAAACCTTTATTCGACATGATTAAACGTGCCGAAAAGTGGTTAAAAGAAAATACCTATACCACACCTATTTTAAAATGGGAAACCAAAGCTTGGGGTGAAATTCCTGCCGATTTTGGAAGGAAATAGTTAACTCAACATCCCTTTAGCTCGTTTCACAGCAACAACCAGCGTGTCAACTTCTTCTTTGGTATTATAAAAAGCAAAAGAGGCACGTACTGTTCCTGGAATTTTGAAAAAATCCATAATAGGCTGTGCACAATGATGACCCGTACGCACAGCAACACCTAGTTTATCGACTATTGAGCCAATATCATAAGGATGAATTCCTTCAATATTAAAGGAAATAACGGAAGTTTTGGCTCCCGAAACGTCGGGGCCGTAAATTTTTAGTCCATCGATCTCTAAAAGTTTATCGGTGGCGTATTTTAATAATTCATTTTCATAATTGGCAATATTGTCAAAACCAATAGCATTCATATAGTCAATAGCTATACCAAAAGCAATACCACCACAAATGTTGGGTGTACCTGCTTCAAATTTATGAGGTAAGCCCGCATAGGTTGTTTTTTCAAAAGAAACTTCAGCAATCATTTCACCACCACCTTGGTAAGGTGGTAATTTATTTAGCCAGTCTTCTTTTCCATATAAAAAACCAGCACCTGTTGGTCCACACATTTTATGGGCAGAAGCTACATAGAAATCAACATCTAAAGCTTGTAAATCTGCTTTTATATGCGGGGTTGCCTGTGCTCCGTCTATTAAAACTGCCGCACCCACATCGTGGGCTTTTTGTATGATTTCTTTTATCGGGTTTATGGTACCCAATGCATTAGAAATATGATTTACAAAGACTAATTTGGTATTTTCTGAAAGTAAATTGTCGTAGGCATCCATTATTAATTCCCCTTCCATATTCATGGGAATTACTTTTAAAACAGCTCCCGTACGTTCGCAAAGCATTTGCCAAGGCACAATATTGGAATGATGTTCCAACGCAGATACAATAATCTCATCTCCTGTTTTTAAAATTGAAGAAAATCCATTTGCTACTAAATTAATGCCATGTGTTGTACCTGAAGTAAAAATAATTTCATGGGCATGTTCGGCATTAAAATGATGCCGTATTTTCTGACGAGCCTGTTCGTAAGCATCAGTTGCTTCTTGGCTCAATGTATGCACCCCGCGGTGGATGTTAGCATTGTAATTGCTATAATAATCTACAATGGAATCAATTACAAGTTGAGGTGTTTGAGACGTAGCTGCATTGTCTAAATATACTAACGGGTAACCGTTAACTTTTCGTTTTAGAATAGGAAAATCCGCTCTTATTTTTTCAATATCAAACATATGTCTTTTTTAGAATGATTCTAAATACAAAACTACAAAATAGAAAATGCTTTTATTTGCTTTGGTCAGTTAATTTTCAAGAAAAAATTAGTTGGTTTTTTTATAACTCCAAACCGCCAACCCATTCATAACAATGGCATAGAGAAGTGTTTTGGAGAGTTGTGGAACAATATCTATAAAACCAGAACCTTTTAACATTACCATACGCATTACTTCTACAAAGTATTTTATAGGGTTAAATTCCGTAAGGTATTGTGCCCATTTTGGCATGCTTTCAATAGGCGTAAACAAGCCACTCATTAAAATAAAAATGACCATAAAAAACCATGCAATAAACATAGCTTGTTGTTGTGTATCTGTAAAGTTTGAAATGAATAAACCAATCCCTAAAACAACTAAAATATAAATGGAAGTGTAAAAATACATTAATGCCAAACTACCAACCATAGGAACATTAAATACAAGTTTTGAAATAATTAGTCCAACCGTTAACAAAGCCAAACCTATAATCCAAAAAGGGAAAAGTTTACCAATAATAAACTGGCTTTTTTTTATGGGTGTGACATTAATTTGCTCTAATGTGCCAATTTCTTTTTCTCGAACAATATTCATTCCCGAAAGAAAAAGTGTAATCATAGTAACCAAAAGCACTAAAATACCAGGAACCATAAAGGTTTTGTAATTCAAGGTTTTGTTATACCAAAAAGAAGGTATGGTCGTAATATTGACGGGTTGCACTTGAGACTGATCAGATGCTTGCATTAAATCGATCATAAGCTTCTTATTGAAACTTTGAATGATTTGAGTTACATATACATTTTCTACACCAGCGGCCGCTCCATCAATGGCATTTATGGTGACACCTAAATTATTGAATTTTTCGTTTTGTAAATCGCGTTCAAAATAGGAGGGAATTTCTAATAGCACATCAACATTACCTTTTTGCATGGACTCATTTGCTAATTTTTGTGATGGATAATTGGCAACCACATTAAAATAGGTAGAAGCATGAAATTTTTCAATTAAGGCTCGTGATGTTGAACTGTGATCGTAATCAATATATCCGAATTTGATGTTTTTTACATCAAAAGTAGCTGCGTTGGCTAATATTAGCAGTTGAATTAATGGCATAACAAAAATAATAGGCAACATAGACTTGTTTCTAAAAATCTGTTTGAATTCTTTTTGTATGATATAACCTAATCGCTTCATTATTCCAGTCTAATTTTATATTTTTTGATACTCAAGCCAATAAAAAACACTGTCATTCCTAATAAAATCAACGTTTCTTTCCAAATAAATTGCAATCCTACGCCTTTTAGCATAATTCCTTTTATAATAATAATAAACCATTTTGCGGGAATAATATTACTGATTACCTGTAACGGTACCGGCATACTTGAAACCGGAAAAATAAAACCAGATAATAAAATAACGGGTAGCATCAATCCCATTAAAGAAATCATCATTGCGGTTTGTTGTGTTGCAGAAATGGTTGAAATTAATATGCCTAATGCTAGTGATGTTATAATAAAGATGACACTTTCTACTCCTAATAAAAACAAACTACCTTGAACTGGCATTTTAAAAATGAAAATACTTAATACGATAATGATAACAGCATTTATAATGGAGAGAAAAATATAGGGGAACACTTTGCCAATAATTACTTGAAAAGGTTTTAATGGAGAAACTAATAGAATTTCCATCGTTCCTAATTCTTTTTCGCGTGTTATAGAAATGGAAGTCATCATGGCCGAAACTAACATCAAAATAATAGTCATTACACCAGGTACAAACATGTACACACTTTTTAATTCTGGATTATAGACCATGTGTGTTTGAGGTGTAATTTGATAAGCCATTGTACTATTATTGTTCTGTTCTTTTAGGTAACTTTGAAGAATGGCATTTACATAATTACTAATTGTATTGGCGGTGTTGGGGTCCGTAGCATCAGTAATAACTTGAATGGTTGAATGGTTATTTTTAATTAGATTCTTACTGAAATCTTTTTCGAAATTTAATACTGCTTTAACTTTACCTTTTTTAAAAACGGATTCAATATCTGATTCTTTTTCAAGAAATTGATGGATACTAAAATAATTTGAAGCAGAAATTTTATGGATGATTTCTTTTGTTGTTACATCTTTTGAGTGGTCTAAAATAGCGATATCAACATTGTTAATTTCATTTGTGATAGCAAACCCGAATAGCAATATTTGAGCAATAGGCATGCCGAAAAGGATGAATAACGAACGCTTATCTCTAAAGATATGGTAGAATTCTTTTTTTATAAAGCCTATAAATCTTTTCATCCTCTAGCTAATTTTAAAAACACATCATTCATGCTTTTTGAATTAAATTGTTCTTTTAGTCTTTTTGGAGTGTCTAACGCTTCTATTTTACCATTAACCATAATGGATACTCTATCGCAATATTCAGCCTCATCCATATAATGTGTAGTTACAAAAATAGTGGTGCCTTCATGGGATGCTTTATAAATCATTTCCCAAAATTGCCTTCTGGTAATAGGATCTACACCTCCTGTTGGTTCGTCTAAAAACACAATTTTTGGTTCGTGTAATAAGGCGACTGAAAAAGCTATTTTTTGTTTCCAGCCTAAGGGTAGGGAACCTACTAAATGATTGGCAATTTTTTCTAAACCTAATTCTTTAATTAATGCATTTGATTTTTCTTTGATCCTTTTTCTAGATAAACCATAAATACCACCAAAAAAAGTGATGTTTTCTTTAACGGTTAAATCGTCGTACAAGGCAAATTTTTGACTCATATAGCCAATATTTTTTTTAACATCTTCTGCATTCGTAAAAACGTTAAAATCGGCGACGTTTGCTTCTCCAGAAGTAGGGTTTGAAATACCAATTAGCATTTTCATTGCGGTGGTTTTACCCGCACCATTTGCTCCTAGAAACCCAAATATTTCACCTTTTTTTACGTCAAATGTTATGGCATTTACGGCGGTGAAATCTCCAAATTTTTTTGTCAATTCTTTTACTTGTATGACGTTATTTTCTTGCATCATTTTGCTAGTTCCATAAAAGTATCTTCTATGGTGGCTTTCGTTTTTTCTATGGTTATCTCTTTTAATCCGTTTTCTTCAAGATATTGCTGTAATTCATTCGGGTTAAAATCATCTCTTTTATCTGTATAATGAACAAATTCTCCAAACGGATACATGGTATAGGTGTTTTCAAATCCTTTTAGTTTTTGAAGTAGTTCATACATGTCTTTTGACCCTATGTTATAGATTGCTTTAGGATAATGTTTAACGATATTAATGGGTGTGTCAATTTCTAAAATTTCACCATCTTGAATCAATGCAATTCTATCGCAAAGTGCCGCTTCATCCATATAAGGTGTAGAAACCAGAATGGTGATTCCCTTTTGTTGTAACCGTTTTAGCATTTCCCAAAATTCTTTTCGAGAAACGGGGTCAACACCAGTGGTAGGCTCATCTAAAAACAATACTTTCGGTTTGTGAATTAGAGCACAGCATAATGCCAGTTTTTGCTTCATACCCCCAGAAAGTTTGCCAGCCCTTCGTTTTTTAAAGGGTTCAATTTGAACGTAAATTTCTTTGATTAATTCGTAGTTCTCTTCAATGGTTGTTCCAAAAATAGTTGCAAAAAACGTAAGGTTTTCTTCAACAGTTAAATCTTGGTATAAAGAAAATTTTCCAGGCATGTAGCCCACACTTTTTCTAATGCTTTTATAGTCTTTTACAACATCAAAATCGGTAACATTGGCTTTGCCTTCATCAGCAATTAAAAGTGTTGTCAAAATTCTAAATAAGGTTGTTTTACCAGCACCATCTGGTCCAATTAACCCAAATAATTCGCCTGGATGCACTTTAAAAGAGATGTCTTTTAGGGCTTCAACTTTTCCATAACTTTTACTGATATGTTCGAGATTAATGCTCATGAGGGGCAGGTTTATTGGCGTTCAGCTTTTTACGCTTACTAGGGTAAGTGGTGAGTACAAAAATTAAAGTCCAAACACTTACTCTAAAAATCATTGCTTTAATACTTTCTGAAGATACAGTGTCAATAATAAAGTAGAGAAATAGTAGCATAAGCGTATGTATTAATAAGATATAAAGGATCATCGTTTTAGCGGATGGCTTTTGTCGCCAAATCAATAAGGAAGTTAAAACTGAGATCACACCTAATACTATATTATAAATCACCAACCAGATGAGAATAGTATAGGGTTTGGTGTCAATACCTAATAGGACTTTAGATCCTGCGAAAATGGACATTAAGCCAATAAATAGAGCGAGTATTGCGGCGACTTTTTTCATTTCTATTTGTTAAATTTTAATTTTTGAGGTTATGTGTTAATAAAGTGGGCTATTGTACCCACATCTCTGCGGGCATACCAATTTTTAAACTACCATCATTTGATACATCAACTTTTACCGCATATACCAGTGCCACGCGTTCTTCTTTAGTTTGGATAATTTTTGGTGTAAATTCGGCTTCAGAGGCAATCCAGCTAATTATGCCATCATAAGATTTCATAGTGTCTTCACCGTCAATTTTTACAGTTACTTTTTGACCTATTTTTAGTGTTGGCAATTGCGTTTCACTTACATAAACACGTAATTGCATGGTTTGTAAATTTGCTATTTTGTAAAGTGGTTTTCCAAAAGTTGTAATTTCATTTGGTTCTGCGTATTTCGTTAAAACCGTTCCTTTTATGGGATTGATTATTTTACTCTTAGCAATTAGATCTTGAATTTGTTGAATTTGAATATCGGTACTTTTTAATTCGTTTACCACAGGGGCATTTTGAATTTCTACACTCCTAATTCTATTTTTAATAACATCAATTTCACCCAATACATCGTCCAGTTGCTTTTGTGTTCCGGCATTCTCATTGATTAAATTCTCTACACGATTTTTATTGGTAGTCGCCGTTTTTAGTTGTGCATTTAATACATTTATTTGAGACAATACACCTTTAGATTTTGAACCAATTACCATTTTAGAAACGCGAAGCTGTTCTTTTTTTAAATACAAAGCTAAGGTGTCTACATAACCTATAAATTGGTCTTTTTCTAGTGTAGCTCCTTCTTCTATGTCAAATTGCAATAACTTTCCATTATTTTCGGCTGATATGGTTATTTCAGTAGCCTCAAAATTTCCATAACCATCTGCTTTATCACTTTTATTACAGGAAATTAAAAAACCTATAATTACACTTAAGGCTGTTATTTTCTTTATGATTTTCATTTTATAGTTGTTTATGTTTATTTGTTATGTCTATAAACCTTTTGTAACCTGATAATTCGCTTTTGACATTAACAATAATGTTTGATGTGTACTTAAGTTATTTTCTGCCTCGTATAAATTGGTCAGTTCGGTTATATAGGCAGACGAGGTTATTACGCCTTGTTTTAATTGAGACGCTGCTGTTGCTAAAACCTTTTTACGTAATTCAATAATAGTTTGATCGGTAGCTATAAAAGTGGTTATTTTTTCAATTTCTGATTTTTGTTGTTCCAATTCAATAGTGGTGTTTAGTTTAAAAACTTCGGAAGTAGTGTCAATTATATCTTTATTGATTTTTATGGATTGTCTTTGTTTTTTATTGGCATTCCAATCAAATACATTCCAATTTAGTTTTAGTCCAACGATATAATACGATTGAAAAGAATTGTCAAGCATGTTTAAGCCTGGGTTTCCATATCCGCCTTGAGCGAAGCCAACTAATTTTGGGGCTTTTTGTTTCTTGGTAAGTACTTCTGTTTTATTGATTTGTTCTTTTCTAAGCTCAAAAAGATTTAACTCTGGTCTTTGAATAGTTGAATTAAAATCCAAGTTGTAAGATGGTTTTTCTAATTTGATAGTGTTATCCAGGTCCTTACCAATTAATGATGATAAAGTAGCAATTAATGAAGTCCGGTTGAGATCAGTTTCAAGCATCTGTTGTTCAATTTTTAAAATTTCAGCTTCAAGAACTTGGTCGGAGGCAGGCAATATAATTCCGTATTTAATTCCTGCTTTTATTTCTTTTAATTTGGCTTCTAATTGTTTTATTTTGGAGGTGAGTAATGCTGTTTTTTCCTGTAAGAGGATAATGGAAAAGTAGACTTGGTTTATTTTATTTTTTAAGGAATATAAACTGACAGCTACTTCTTTTTGTTGGGTTTTTAGATTTGCTTTTTTTAAGTCTATGGTAGCATTTACAATACCACCTGCATAAATTAATTGATTTACGTTTAACGAGGCTTTGTATTGATCTTTGTTTAAGGGTTCAACGGTGATGTTTGGAATTGAAAATGGGAATTCAATGACGTCAGATTGGTACGTAGCTTGTCCAGCTAAATCAATTGAAGGAAGTTTTTCTGTTTTAATGGTTTCAATGTCTAATGAGTTTTGTTTGGCCAATAACTCATGTTGTTTTGCTAATGGATAATTCGTAGTCACCAAATTATAACACTTTTCAAGAGAAATTTCTTCCTGTGCTAACATTGGAATAGTGAATAGTATAAGTAAAATGAGTGCTATGTTTTTCATTACTTCCGTTTTATTGCATTGATAATAAAATTTGAGACTTCCGTTTTACGTTCTTCCATTAAGTGATTAAAAGTGTTTTCGTCGGTATTTGTAATACTTTTGATTAATGGTTTGGCTAAAAAGGGAAAGATGTTCAAGGCTAAAATATTGATGAATAACTGCTCTGCTTTTATGGGTATAATAATTCCTTTTTTCACCTCTCTTTCAAGTTGTTTTTTAAACTTATCGATAGTTGGAAATCCAATCGTTTTCTGAACCTTTGAAATGAAGTCTGTATTTCTGTTGAGTTCTTGAAAAATAAAATTGGGTAAATATGGATGCTCAGAAATAAAAGAGATGTAGTTGTGTGTAAAATTTTTAATCTTGTCTTCAATGGAAGAATTGTCGTCTAAAATAGATTTAATTTGTGGGGCAATTAATGAAAATGCCTTATGAAAAACAGTTTCAAAAAGTAGTTGTTTACTTCTAAAATAATAATGTAATAAGGCTTTGTTAATACCGGCCTCATCGGCAATTTCTTGCATACGTGCTCCATCCAAACCTTTGCGTTGAAAAATAACTTCTGCGGCATTTAAAATGTCTGTTTCCGTGTTACTATCTTTTGTTTTTAATTTCATATTTAACTATACGGTTTAACCAAATGGTTAACAAAGATAAATGATTTTTTTTACCTAACAAATTAAATTCTATTTTTGTAGAGAATTGAAAAAACCATTTAATGAAGAAATTAATAAAGTACATCCTATTATTAGCTGTTTTAGCCCTTGTTTACGTTGTGTATACAAATTATCCAAGATTAAATATGATAGCTGGATATTCTGCAAAAAACATGGCGTCATCTGTGTTTTTGGCTGATAGAAGTTTTGAATTTACAGATAGTATTGATAATAGTTTTACACCAATAAATGGTGCCGCTGATGAGATTAATGAAAAAGAGAAATCAGCTACGGCTTCCGTTTACGGATTACTAACCCGAAAAGCAATTTATAGAGATGGGTTAGGAGCTGTGTTGGTTCCAAAAGGAGCAGATGAAAATGAAGCCTACTTAAAACCAAGGAGAAATAGATCAGATTCAGGATTAGCTTTTCCTTTTGGAGATCAAGAGCAGAAAGATTCAATAATGGAGAAAGTTGATTATAGTATGCTACAAACGGCTGTTGATAGAATGTTCAGCAATAATGATTTAAAGCAAACGAGGAGTGTTTTAGTAGTGTACAAAGATCAGATAATTGCAGAGAAATATGCAAATGGGTTTGATAAAAATTCTAAGTTGTCGGGCTGGTCTATGACCAAAAGTATAACGGCTACCTTATTTGGCATTTTACAAAAACAAGGAAAGCTAAACGTTGAAGATAAAGCACCTGTAGAAAGTTGGAAAGATGACGAAAGAGCGGAAATAACAATCAATGATCTATTACACATGAATAGTGGATTGGAATGGGAAGAAAATTATAAAGAAATCTCTGACGTTACAAAAATGCTATTTTTAACTGACAATATGCCTAAAATTCAAGAGGATAAACAGTTAATTGGAAAGC
The DNA here is from genome assembly GCF_006065315.1 of Aureibaculum algae. Classification (GTDB taxonomy): domain Bacteria; phylum Bacteroidota; class Bacteroidia; order Flavobacteriales; family Flavobacteriaceae; genus Aureibaculum; species Aureibaculum algae. The sequence goes on from NZ_CP040749.1 coordinate 300,974, forward strand.
CTAATGAAACTTGGAATTATTCTTCTGGAACTACCAATTTACTTTCTGGAATTTTAAGAAAACAATTTAATTCACATCAAGAGTATTTAGATTTTTGGTATGCTGCCCTAATTGATAAAATAGGTATGCACTCCATGCTTGTAGAGGCTGATATGGACGGAAATTACGTTGGTTCTTCTTACGGATGGGCAAATACACGCGATTGGGCTAAATTCGGACTGCTTTACTTGCATAAAGGCAATTGGAATGGTGAACAAGTATTTGATCCTTCATGGGTAGATTACGTAAAAACACCTACCAATGGATCAGATGGTGAATATGGTGGTCATTTTTGGTTAAATGCTGGAGGTAAATATCCTGATGTTTCAAAAGAGGTGTATTCTGCTAATGGTTTTCAAAAACAACGTGTTTTTATAATTCCTTCTAAGGACTTAGTAATTGTTCGAATGGGATTGACAAATGGAGAAGATATTGTTGATTTTAATGCTTTTTTAAGAGATATCATTAAAAGTATTCAGTAGAAAAAAAGTAGGCTAAATAAAAAACAGTCAACAAGTAATGTTGACTGTTTTTTAGTTTTTTACTCCGATTTTTTAAACATCAAAACCTAAACTAACGTCAAGTTTTTGAGCTATAATCCTGGTAATTCTAGTTTTTAATTCGGGTATTTTAATTTTTTGTAAGGCATCATTCGCGAAAGCGTATAGTAATAAAGCATTCGCTTCTTTTTTAGGAATACCACGAGAACGCAAGTAAAATAAAGAATCTTCATCCAATTGCCCGATGGTACATCCGTGTGAACATTTTACATCATCAGCAAAAATTTCTAACTGCGGTTTAGCATTTATTGATGCTTTGTCGTCAATAAGAATATTATCATTTTGCTGAAATGCATTGGTTTTTTGTGCTTCTTTATCAACGATAACTTTACCATTAAAAACCCCAGTAGAGCTATCAAAGTAAATGCCTTTATACAACTCGTGACTTTCACAATTTGGAAATTTGTGATTTACAAGTGTGTGATTGTCAACTAATTGTTTGTCTTCAATAATGGTAATTCCGTTCAAGTTAGAAGTAATATGTTCCCCTTCTTGATAGAACTCTAAATTATTTCGAGTGAGGCTACCTCCAAAAGAAAATGTATTCACAGAAGCAACACTTTGTTGTAATTGTTTTACATAGGTACTGTCAATTAAAGAGGCTGTTTTTCTATCATTTTGTATTTTATAATAATCAACGATAGCTCTTTTTCCTGCAAATATTTCGGTAACTGAGTTGGTCAACACAACGTTCTCATTCAAACTTTGATGACGTTCTACAATTTGCACATGCGAATTTTCACCAACAACTATTAAATTACGGGGTTGCAGTAAAACATCAGTTTCGATTCCTGTAGAAAAATGAATAATTTGAACCGGTTTTGGTACAACAGTATTCTTAGGTACATTGATATAAGCTCCTTCTTTAGAAAAGGCTGTGTTTAAAGAAGTAATGCTGTCTTCTTTTCTTGCAATAGTATTAAAATAATGGTCAATAACCATTTTATACTTTGGTTTTGAAAGAGCAGCAGAAAGCAAACAAATATCAAATCCATCATGAGTAGTCTCTGATAAAAATGAGCTATAAACACCGTCTACAAAAACAATTTTATAAGAATCAATTTCATGTAAAAAGTAGTTTTTTACATTCTTAAATTCTATAGCAGATTCTATTTTTGGAAAAATCTTATAATCGTGTTTTAAAACTGATTTTAAAGAGGTGTATTTCCATTCCTCGTCTTTTTTTGTAGGAAATCCTTGCTTTTCAAAACGGTTAAATGCCTCAGCACGGATATCTTGTACTTTTCCATCCGCATCAGCACTTATTTTATCTTCATAAACTAAGAATGAAGTAATTAATTTTTCTTTTAAATCCATAAGATCATTTTATTTCAACCAGTCGTATCCTTTTTCTTCTAACTCAAGAGCTAATTCTTTTCCTCCAGATTTTACGATTTTACCATCGTGTAAAACATGTACAAAATCAGGAACAATATATTCTAATAATCGTTGGTAATGCGTAATTAAAATAACTGCGTTGTCTTTACTTTTTAATTTATTAACACCATTGGCAACAACCTTAAGAGCGTCAATATCTAAACCAGAATCAGTTTCATCTAAAATGGCTAATTTTGGTTCTAACATCGCCATTTGAAAGATTTCATTTCTCTTTTTTTCTCCACCAGAAAAACCTTCATTTAATGAACGAGATAAAAATTTTCTATCAATTTCAAGTAATTCGGCAGTTTTCTTAATTTTTTGGAGCATATCCTTTGCAGGAAGTTCATTAAGACCATTAGCCTTACGAGTTTCATTAATAGCGGTTTTAATAAAGTTGGTAACTGATACTCCTGGAATTTCAATAGGGTATTGAAAAGATAAAAAGATACCTTTATGTGCTCTATCTTCTGGAGCCATATCGTCTAAATCTTCACCGTTTAAAATAACCTGTCCTTCAGTTACTTCATAATCTTCTTTACCAGCAATTACACTTGATAACGTACTTTTACCTGAACCATTTGGGCCCATAATGGCATGAACTTCACCAGCCTTAACGCTTAAGTTAATTCCTTTTAGTATTTCCTTGTCGTCAATGTTGGCGTGTAAATTTTTTATTTCTAACATGTAGCTATTCTTTATTGTCTTATTCTGTAATTGTCATCGTAATTTGCTCATAAAAACTATTGTCTAAGATTTTAAATTCGATGCTTTTATTATTTTTTAATATTGTGGCAATGGCCACTTTTTTCTTATTATATATGGTGTCTTTCTGTTTATCTAATTTGTCAAAATTAATCTCAGAAAAGTTAACCGTTTTAGCTTTTCCACCTTCAAAATCAGTCACACTATTTTTAACAATTGTTAGTGGAATTTTATGTTTTTGATCTGGTGAAATTACCATCCACTGATTTGTTTTGTTTTCAATCTTTTTAAAGCCAAATGCAACTGGTGCTCTTTGCTCAAAGCCTTCCTCTTTCGAAAAATCAATAGATACTTGATAAGATTCGTGCTGAAGGCCAAGATATTGAAGACCTATTAATAATGCCAGATAGATGTAATTTGTTGCTTCTACCATAACTTGTTAACCTACACTTCCTTCTAAGCTTATTTCTAATAATTTTTGAGCCTCAACAGCAAATTCCATGGGTAATTTATTTAAAACTTCCTTGCTAAAACCATTTACAATCAACGCAATGGCTTTATCTGTGCCAATACCTCTTTGATTACAATAAAACAATTGATCTTCACCAATTTTAGAGGTAGTTGCCTCATGTTCTATTTTAGCCGTTTTATTTTTAACTTCTATATATGGAAAAGTATGAGCTCCACATTCATTTCCCATCAATAAGGAATCACATTGTGAGAAATTACGAGCATTATCTGCTCTAGAATTTACTTGAACTAAACCACGATAAGAATTTTGAGATTTACCTGCAGAAATTCCTTTAGAGATAATAGTACTTTTCGTGTTTTTACCTAAATGAATCATTTTTGTGCCCGTATCTGCTTGCTGATAATTATTAGTAACAGCAATAGAGTAAAACTCACCGACAGAATTATCACCTTTTAAAATACAACTCGGATATTTCCAAGTAATAGCAGAACCAGTTTCTACCTGTGTCCATGATATTTTTGCATTTTTTTCACACAAACCACGTTTGGTCACAAAGTTATAAACCCCACCTTTACCGTCTTTACCACCAGGAAACCAGTTTTGAACCGTTGAGTATTTTATTTCAGCATCATCTAATGCTATGAGTTCTACTACTGCGGCATGTAATTGATTTTCATCTCTTGCAGGAGCTGTACAGCCTTCAAGGTAACTCACATAACTACCTTTGTCTGCAACTACTAAGGTACGTTCAAATTGACCTGTTCCTCCTTCGTTAATTCTGAAGTATGTTGATAATTCCATAGGACATTTTACCCCTTTCGGAATGTAACAGAAAGAACCATCACTAAATACCGCACTATTTAATGCAGCATAAAAATTATCCGTTTGTGGCACAACAGAGCCTAAATATTTTTTAACCAATTCAGGGTGTTCTTGAATTGCTTCAGATATTGGCATAAAAATAATACCTTTCTCTGACAATGTCTTTTTAAAAGTAGTAGCAACAGAAACAGAATCTACAACAATATCAACAGCAACATTTTGTAGTTTCTTTTGTTCATCAACCGAAATACCGAGCTTACGATACATTTCTAACAAATCAGGATCTACATCATCTAATGTTTTGTTTGGGTCTGCAGATTTTGGAGCTGAATAATAACTGATTGCTTGAAAATCTGGTTTTTTATAGTTGACGTTAGCCCAATCGGGTTCTGTCATAGCCTCCCAAATTCTAAAAGCTTCAATACGCCAGTCCGTCATCCATGTAGGCTCATTTTTCTTTTTAGAAATAGCTCTAACAACATCTTCATTTAATCCTACAGGAAATTTATCAGATTGTATATCTGTATAAAAACCGTATTCATACTCTTTTGTTTCTAGCTCTTTTTTTAAATCGTCTTCTGTATATTTACTCATTCTAGTTTTTTAAAGTGAAAAGCTCTCTCCGCAACCACATGTTCTGTTCGCATTGGGGTTTTTAAATACAAATCCAGTACCGTTAAGTCCTCCTGAATAATCTAATGTTGTACCCACAAGGTACAAAAAGCTCTTTTTGTCTACAATTATTTTCACCGAATTTACTTCGAAAATCTTGTCGTTTTCTAGTTGTTCCTTATCAAATTTTAATTCATAAGACAGGCCAGAGCAACCACCACTTTTAACGCCAACACGTACAAAGTCAGTAGCGGCATCATAACCGTCATCTTTCATCATTTCAATAACTTTATTTTTTGCTATTTCAGATACCTGTATCATAGTTAATATAGATTCGTTCTAAATAAGTGCAAATATAGGCTAAAATGGAAGAATTAGAAAATTAAAAAGTTAAAAGATTATTGCTGTGATTTTAGAAGTTAGTAGGTTTTAATAAAATTTCTGTTATAATTTTCTGTCTATTATTTTTTAAAAATAAATTTTATTAGAAATGGTTTAATTATTAACAATTATTTGTAGTTGTTAACATAAAGCCCTAAATGAGATGTGAAATTACATATCTTTGCTAAGAAGCTGAAATTCAATTGATTTCTTAAGTTAAGAGTCAAAAGATAAAAGAATAGAGGAAGTAGTATATTTTTTTATATTTCAGAAATATTGTATATATTTTACCTACACGGTAATAAGGGAGTTCTATGCGGTTAGGAGCGTTATAGAACATTTAAATATTTTAAGTATGTCTTATTGTTAATGCTATGTTTTAACATCTAAGTATGTCTTTACGAATATTGTGTACGTAAATTTTAAATAAAATAAATTTGATTAATAGAGTAAGTCTGTCGCTAATTACTTTTTTTGTAATATGTTCTAACCGTATTGTTTCTGCCCAGGAAACCTATTTGAATACTTTTAAAAATTGCTTAAATATACTTTTGGTGATTTTAATGTTATTTGCCACCAATAGTTATGCACAATGTGGATTTGGAGCAAGGAATTCGGGTATTATCGTAACGCCATCTGCTGCAACACAAACTACTCCTAATATAGGGGCTGAAGATTATTTTTTAATGAATGTTGTCAATGGAGGAAATTATAGGGTAAGTACTGCTCCAAATGGAACTTTTGACACTCAGTTATCGCTATACAATGAATCTGGAGGGGCATTAGTAGGGTATAATGATGATATTGTATCTGGTAATATTCTTTCAACAGTTACATTTACATCAACTTTTACCGGTCAGGTAAGAGTTGTTTTAAACAGATATGATTGTAGGAATAATAACGGTGGTAACCCAGATTTTGGAGTAGAATATTCAGGTACAGCTATATAAACTTCAACAGATTTAGCGGTAACTAAAACCGTAAGTGATAATACCCCAGATGAGGGAGATAATGTTACTTTTACATTAGAGGTCACGAATAATGGTCCTGTACAAGCAACCAACTTAACAGTAACAGATGTATTGCCCGGTGGGCTTACTTATGTGAGTGATGATGGTGCATATGTTTCTGGCACGGGTGTTTGGATCATTGGTACTTTGAATTCTGGTGCAACTGCTACATTAAATATTGTAACTGGAGTAAATTTCGGTACTGCTGGAACGACAATAACAAATACAATAACGGCTGTTAATGCTGATCAAACGGATAGCAATGTTACAGCAGATGATTTAACGGAATCAATTGTACCATCTATAGATGCTCCTCCAGTTATAACAGCAGTCGGCAATGAATTTTTATGTCCGGGTCCTGGTAATTCACAAAACATTGCTACAAGTGTTTCTCTTACAGATCCAGATGATACCACAACTGATGCGGTGTATATTCAAATTTCCTCTGGGTATGTAACTGGCGAAGATTTATTAACACTTACAGGTACCCATCCTAACATTACCTCAAGTTTTGATGTCACAGAAGGAGAACTTACGTTACAAGGCCCTACAACATTTGCCGAGTTTGAAGTGGCAATTTTAGCAGTAGAATATTCTAGTAATAATGCGAGTGCTACCGGAACTCGACAATTTTCAATTACTTCTGGTACCGCGAATTATTTACCTCCAACGGATCACTATTATGAATTTGTAACCCAACCAAATATATCTTGGACTGCTGCGAATGCAGCCGCAAATGCTCGGACTTATTTTGGATTACAAGGTTATCTAGCTACATTAACATCACAAGTTGAAGCTGATTTTTCTGGGTCTCAAGCAACTGGTGTTGGATGGATTGGAGCAACTGATGCTGCCAGTGAAGGAGATTGGAGATGGGTCACAGGTCCTGAAGGACTAGCAAATGGGGGAACAGGAACGCCTTTTTGGAGTGGAAATATTGGAGGAATAACAGTACCACCGACTAATTTTGCATTTTGGAATTCAAATGAACCAAATGATTATCCGGGTGGTGCAGCGGTTCCTGGTCAAGAAAATTATGCACATATAACAGATGTTTCAGTAACATCTTCTCCAGGTTCTTGGAATGATTTGCCGAATACAACATCTACTTCTGGTGCATATCAAGCACAAGGATATGTCGTAGAATATGGGGGCACTGTGGGTGATCCTGTTTTAAATATTTCTGCAACAACCACGATTACTTTAACAAGTATTTCAATTGATACGCAACCTTCAAATCAAACAATTTGTGAAACCGAAAATGGTAGCTTTAGTGTCATAGCATCTGGATCGAATTTGACCTATCAATGGCAAATAAGTACCAATGGAGGTTCAACTTTTACTGACTTAAGTGATGGGGTGGTTTATTCAGATACCGACGCGGCAATTTTAAATATTACGGGTGCTTTACCAGGGTTACATAACAACCAGTATCGTGTTATTGTTGCTAATGGGGTTAATGGGTGTTCCCCAGAAACTTCAGATGCTGCCACACTTACTGTAAGTAACCCAGCCGTAACAGATCCGGGCGATTTCAATAGCTGTCTAACAGGAGAAACGTTAGTATTGCAAGCCGAGTTTGTTTCTGCTACAGCAGAATATACTTGGTATGAAGATGCCGATACCACTCCAGTTATGATTGCAAATGGTGTAGGGTTGGATAATATAATAATTGCTACACCTGGTGCTTATCAGCTTGTGATAGATCCTGTACTAGCTTGTACGTCAGATATTATTTTTATTAACGCCATACCATGTGCGGTAGATGACTCATCATTAGTTATAAAAGATAATGTTGCAGGTGTTGTGATAGATGTCTTGGCAAATGACGCTGATATTGAAAACGATATTGATGTTTCTTCAATTAATAACACAAGTTTACTGGCTCCATCTAACGGTACAATTTCTATTAATACATCAACGGGTGAAATAACATATGTACCAAATGCAGGGTTTTCCGGTACGGATACCTTCGAATACCAAATATGTGATACCAACACACCTGCACTTTGTGATGTAGCCTTAGTAGTGGTGGCAGTAGAAGTTGATACAGATAGTGATGGTGTGGCAGACATTATTGATTTAGATGATGATAATGATGGAATTCCTGATACTCTTGAAGCAGCCGGAAACGATCCTTCAGCCGATAGTGACGGTGACGGTATTTTGGCCTATTTAGATGAAGACGATAGTAATGTGTCTATTGGAGATGATACTCCAGGTATTGAACAAATTTATGATTTTGACGGTGATGGTATTCCAAATCATTTTGACTTAGATTCCGATAATGATGCAATACCTGATGTAATTGAAGCAGGGTATACAGATGCAAATAATGATGGCTTGGTTGATACTGTATCATATGGAACAAATGGTTTAGCTGATGAAGTTGAAACTTCTCCGGATAGCGGAATTTTAGCAGTTATACCTATCAATAGTGATGCAGCCTATGATAATAATCCAAGTTTCATCTTATATAATTTCTTAGATGTAGATTCCGATAATGATGGAATTACTGATACTACCGAGGCATTTTCAAATAATACTACTTACAACGATGTAGATAATGATGGTCAAATAGATGGATTTTTAGATGTTGATAGTAATGGTTGGCATGATACAATAGATGTTGAAACTAACTTACCGACGTTTTTAAATTCAGATTCAGATTCAATTCCAAATTACCTCGATTTAGATTCAGATGGTGATGGATTACCTGATACTTTTGAAGGTAATTTTCAAGTAACAGATGGGGATAACAATGGTATTGTTGGAACAGGAATTCCCGTAGATTCAGATGGTGATGGACTTGCAGATACCAACGATCCAGACGAAGCAGGAAATGTAATTGGCGGGTTTGGTTTTTACCAAGATAGAGATGGTGATGGTGTAAATAATACCCTGGATATCGATATTGATAATGATGGTATTATTGATAATACAGAAGGGCAACCTACCATTGGTTATCAAGCTCCACTTGGAACTGATACTGACGGTGATGGTATAGATGATGCATATGATGTGGACAATGGTGGCGTTGGAATTGGCTATACCAATACCGATGGTGGTAGTGCTCCTGATTATGCAGATACCGATGCTGATGATCCTAACGGTTTAGGTGCTGATCCATATGATATTCTCGAAAATTTTTATACGGGACCTGGTGAAGATGATTTTGATAATGATGGTATATTAGATTTAGCCGCTTTTAATGATGCAGATAATGATGGTCTTGCTGATATTTTTGATTTACAACCTACACGTACGGCAGCCAATAATGCTACAAATGGAGGGCAAACACCTTTTAGTCAGCCTGATACGAATGGAACAGGAGATCGTGACTGGAGAGATTTAGATAATTCAGATAACGATGGTGACGGATTAGCTGATACTACAGATATTGATGATGATAACGATGGAATTCTTGATACTGTTGAAGGAACGGGTGATTTTGATGGAGATGGAGTGTTAAATAAAGATGATTTAGATAGTGATAATGATGGTATTCCCGATTATACGGAGACTGGTGGTACAGCAGATACAGACAGTAGTGGTATGCCGGGTACTGGTGTATTAGATGTTACTGAAGTAGATTTGAATGGCCTGCCTTCGGTGTTATTAGGTGTTGGCTTAACACCTGTAGATACAGATGGTGATGGAATTCCAGATTATCATGATGTAGACTCAGATAACGATGGTATTACCGATGTTTTAGAAGCCGCAGGAGTAGATGATAATGGAGATGGCAGATATGGTACAGGTACTGGTAATGACAGTGATGCAGATGGAATAATTGATGCAATTGATCTTTATGACAATAGAGATGGTAACCTTGATACCCTACTCGGAGGTACACCACTTGCTATTCCTGATACAGATAGTGACGGACTGAATAACTATATTGATTTAGACTCAGATAATGATACGGTTCCAGACAATGTTGAGGGACAATCAACTGTTGGTTATATAGCATTAGCTGGAATAGATACTGATGGAGATGGGCTAGATAATAATTATGATACAAACAATGGTGGTGCTACAATAGTCCCTGTAAATACTGATGGAACAGGCGATCCTGATTATTTAGATTTAGATGCTGATGATGATTCACTATTTGATATTGTTGAGGCTGGTAATGGTTCTGCAGATACTGATACTGATGGTAAAACTAATGGAACTATAGGAGTCAATGGACTTGATGATGCCTACGATGATGGTACGGGAGGAGATACATTTATTGATCCTAATGGAGCATTGGATGATACCCAAAGCGATAACTTTCCTGATGCAGATTTAGATGTTTTATTGGGAGGGGATGTTGATTATCGAGATATTTCATTCAATGATAATGATAGTGATGGCGTTTCTGATGTTGCAGATTTAGATGATGATAATGATGGTATTTTGGATATTGTCGAATCGAATGGAGTAGACCCACTTGCAGATGCAGATAGTGATGGTGTTCCAAATTATCGTGATGCTGATTTTTGCACTTTAAATGCATTTTTGATTTGTGGGAATCTTGATGTCGATGTCGATGGTATTCCAAACCATTTGGATCTAGATTCAGATAGTGACGGTATTCCTGATAATATTGAGGCACAAACAACACTTGGTTACGCACCACCTGATGTTTTAGATAGTGATGGAAATGGACTGGACGATAGGTATGAAAATACTCCGGGTTCAGGCGAAGGATTGACTCCTGTCAACACAGATAGTGCAGATAATCCTGATTATTTAGATACCGATAGTGATAATGATTTATTGGACGACAGTCTGGAATCTGGCATAACCTTGACAGGAACAGATACAGATGGTGATGGGCTCGATGATGCAACTGATGCTGCCTCAGGTTATACCGACCCAGGAGGTACAATTGATAATCCGTTAACAGGTGGGGTTATACTGCCAGATGCAGATACAGATGTTAATACAGGGGGTGATGTTGATTTTAGAGATAACACTGATGATACCGCTGACTTAAGTTTGTTAAAATCAATAAATACTACTACTCCAGTTGTCGGTAATACTGTTGTTTTTTCAATTACAGTAGCTAATAATGGACCCGGTAATGCAACTGGGATTGAAGTAACAGACCAATTACCATCGGGTTACACTTATGTTAGCGATAATGGTGCAGGATCATATAATTCTAGTACCGGAGTTTGGGCCATTGCAAACCTAAATACCGCTACATCTACCACGTTACAAATTACGGCGACAGTCAATGGAACAGGTTTGAACGAAAATACGGCTGAAATTACTGCTAGTAACAACCTTGATCCTGATTCTTTTCCAAATAATAATATTGTCAGTGAAGACGATCAATCTACTGCAACTTCTGTTCCATTTGTAGACGTTGATCATGATGCTGATGGCATTTTAAATTTAGCTGATCTTGATGATGATAATGATGGTATTACTGACGCTCAAGAATTATGTGGTACTGATCCTGTTACAGGTCCGGCACCTTCGTCCACTATTGAAGTGACAATAGATTTGGATAATGATGAAAATGAAACCACCTGGATTCTAACCGATGCTTCGGACAATACTATTGCAGGTGGTGGATCTTATGTTGATTCAGATGAAATTATTGTTTCAAACAGTAGTGTTTTAAATTCAGGCAATTATACCTTTACTATTTTTGATTCAGGCACGGAAAGTGGCCTTGATAATCCAGGGGGTTCAGACTCTAATGGTACTTCAGGCTATAGTATAAATGTTAATGGTGCTACTATATTTTCATCGGCTAATAGGCCTAATTTTGGGGCATCTAGTACGCATGTTTTTGCAGTAACTATTCCAGCATTAAGCATTTTCTCATGTTTAAGTTCTGATCCAAATAAAGATGACGATGGTGATGGTATTTTAAACTATTTGGATGCAGATTATGCGGCAGTCAATGGGTCTGCCCTAAATGCCAATGGGGTAGTAGCTATTTTAGATACAGATGGTGATGGAATAATTAACAGTTTAGATTTAGATTCAGATAATGACGGTATTTTTGATATTATAGAAGCTGGGGGTGTCGATGTTGTTGGTGTTGACGATGTAGATGATAATGGTAAAATTGATGGAGCTGACGCAACGAATGTTGGTGCAAATGGTGTTTTTGATACTATTGAAACTACTATTGATAGTGGTTTATTAACATATACAATTGGTGATTCCGATGGAGACGGTATCTATGATTTCAAAGAGTTAGATTCTGATGTTGACGGTTGTAATGATGTAATTGAAGCGGGCTATACTGATGGTAATGGAGATGGTCTTTTAGCTGATTTACCTATAATAGTCGATGCAAATGGATTAGTTTCAGGAACAAACGTAGTGGATGGGTATAACACACCCGCTGACGGTAATTCTAATAATGTTTATGATTTTCAAGAAGCAGGTACCTCGCCATCTATTTCTGCCCAAACAACTAGCCAACCCATCTGTCAAGGTGCTAACGGTTCTTTTAGTGTTGTAGCCTCAGGCACAGATTTAATTTATCAATGGCAAATAAGCACAAATGGAGGTTCAACATTTACTAATTTAAGCGATGTTGGGGTATACACAGGTACTAATAATGCTACATTGAATATTACTGGTGCTTTAGAGAGTATGAATGGATATCAATATCAAGTTATAGTTGGTAGTAGTGCTTATATTTGTAGTCTTACAACTTCTTCGCCAGTGACCTTAACTGTTCCTGATGTTTCATATACAGCCTCGGGTGTAGATCCAACTACGTGTTTTGGTGCTGATGGATCCATCACTTTAACAGGCTTAGTGGCTGGAACGAATTATAGAGTGAGCTATTCAGATGACGGTGGGCCACAAACACCAACTGTTTTAACTGCTGATGCTAGCGGAGATATTCTTATCAATGGACTAATTGCTGGTTCTTACACAAATATAGTGGCAACATTATTTGGATGCTCTGGAGCTCCGTTAAGTGTAACGCTTTCTGATCCAATTGCCCCTGTGGCACCAACAAGTGGAGGTAATCAGTTGGAGTGTGCAACCATACCAACGCAAACACTTACGGCAACAGCAACAGCTCCTAGTGGGTCGAGTGTAGTGTGGTATGATGCAGCAACCGGTGGTAAGGTTGTAGTAAGTCCAACATTAAATACTGTCGGAACAATAACTTATTATGCAGGAAGTACAGACGATATTACAACCTGTGAGAGCACGGTAAGAACCGCAGTTACTTTAACGCTACAAGACTGTGAAGCGGACTTAACTCTAAAAAAGGGCGTTAATAATTCAACGCCTGATGTAGGTGATGCTATTAACTTTAGAATTACATTAATTAACAATGGGCCATCTGATGCCAATTCTATAATTATTAGAGATATTATACCGGGTGATTTTACGTATACACATCCTAATTTCGCTACGAGCGAAGGTACAGTAGCTTTTGATTCAGGAACAGGTGCCTTGACATGGGATTTAGGAGCTTATGTTTTGACTAGCGGAAGCAGTTTAACATTAACGTATACCGTTACTGTTGATGTCTGTGGAGAGTTTGTTAATAAGGTGGAAATCATTCAGAGTTCACAAGTTGACCCAGATTCTACGCCTAATAATGGGCAATAAGAATTACGTTAAGCAATTAATTACTTTTTTGAAGTGTTTTTTGGTTTTAAATGGTAACTATAAAATCACTTGATTCAAATGCTTACCTAAAATCCATAGAGATGACTAATGAATTATCAGTAGTTGTAGTATCCTTTCCAATATTAAATCCATTTTATTAAATTTTTTAGAAACCTTATTTTTTTAACATATCTCATACTGTTGATTTGCAAAAAAATTCTGTACAGAATTAGATAATTAAGAGATTAAACTTTCTTTAAATTAAAGTGATTTTAAAATCAAAAATTCTCTATTAAAACACAATAACATACTGGTGATGGCGTTTAATCCCTTGTAATAAAGTGGAAAATGTTATGTGCAGCCTATATGTGTTGCCGACAAAAATTTAACAAACTGATAATCAGTAAGTGTATTTGTAAATCTCCAAGATTTACGAGGGCTGTTTTGATGTTGTTTTTAAATAAATGCAATTTGGAATTAAAAAATGCAATGCAGAATGGAAACGTTAGTTTGTATAATCTGTTGTCAAAAAGTGAAGTAGCTGTAAAAAATGTTATTTTCACTACTCTGTTTTTTTTGATGACTTTTGTAGCTTATGCTCAACCCGCAAATGATGACTATGCCAATGCTATTGATGTTTCTTCAATAATAAATAGTTGTTCTGCAGATGCAACATATACAACAATAAACGCAACACCTGATGGGAATACTGGTTCAAATTGGAACAATGGTGGTCCGTTATTTAATGTTTGGTTTAGCTTTGTGGCTACTACAGATCAGGTAAATATTACCGTTGATATTGGTGGAGTTAAAGGTAGTCAGCGTTATTCACAATTAGCACTTTGGGAAGATGATGGCATCACTGAGTTGAATAGTGAACGGTATTTCTCTACGGCCTCAGATAATGATATTGATGTGGGCTACGTAGGATTAACGATAGGCGAGACATATTATATTTCGGTAGATAGTTATAATACCAGTACAGATGGAACTTTTACACTGTGTTTACAAGATGCTGTTGACTATGATTTTTACGAAGGAGCGGAAGATGTCTCCAGTCTTATAAACACTTGTTCAACAGATGCTAATTATGATACTCGCGGTGCTACACCAGATAAAAATGCTGGAAGTAATTGGGATAATAGTGGTCCAAGATTTAACCGATGGTTTAGTTTTGTAGCTACTACAGATCAGATAAATATTACTGTTGATATTGGTGGAGTTAAAGGTAGTCAGCGTTATTCACAATTAGCACTTTGGGAAGATGATGGCATCACTGAGCTCAATAGTGAACGGTATTTCTCTACAGCGTCAGATAATGATATTGATGTGGGCTACGTCGGATTAACCATAGGTGAGACATATTATATTTCGGTAGATAGTTATAATACCAGTACAGATGGAACTTTTACATTGTGTTTACAAGATACTGTTGACTATGATTTTTACGAAGGTGCAATAGATGTAACAACCCTTATAAACGCTTGTTCAGCAGATGCTATTTATGATACTCGTGGTGCTACACCAGATAAAAATGCTGGAAGTAATTGGGATAATAGTGGTCCAAAATTTAACCGATGGTTTAGTTTTGTAGCTACTACAGATCAGATAAATATTACTGTTGATATTGGTGGAGTTAAAGGTAGTCAGCGTTATTCACAATTAGCACTTTGGGAAGATGATGGCATCACTGAGCTCAATAGTGAACGGTATTTCTCTACAGCGTCAGATAATGATATTGATGTGGGCTACGTCGGATTAACCATAGGTGAGACATATTATATTTCGGTAGATAGTTATAATACCAGTACAGATGGAACTTTTACATTGTGTTTACAAGATACTGTTGACTATGATTTTTACGAAGGTGCAATAGATGTAACAACCCTTATAAACGCTTGTTCAGCAGATGCTATTTATGATACTCGCGGTGCTACACCAGATAAAAATGCTGGAAGTAATTGGGATAATAGTGGTCCAAAATTTAACCGATGGTTTAGCTTTGTAGCCACTACAGATCAGATAAATATTACTGTTGATATTGGTGGAGTTAAAGGTAGTCAGCGTTATTCACAATTAGCACTTTGGGAAGATGATGGCATCACTGAGCTCAATAGTGAACGGTATTTCTCTACAGCGTCAGATAATGATATTGATGTGGGCTACGTCGGATTAACCATAGGTGAGACATATTATATTTCGGTAGATAGTTATAATACCAGTACAGATGGAACTTTTACATTGTGTTTACAAGATACTGTTGACTATGATTTTTACGAAGGTGCAATAGATGTAACAACCCTTATAAACGCTTGTTCAGCAGATGCTATTTATGATACTCGTGGTGCTACACCAGATAAAAATGCAGGAACCCATTGGAATAATAGTGGGCCTAGACAAAATAGATGGTTTAAACTAATCGCACCTTCTAATGATCAACTGAATATTACCGTTGATATTGGTGGAGTTAAAGGTGATCAACGCAATACGCAACTCGCTATCTGGGAGTCTGATGGTACGACGGAAGTCAGTAGTACAAGATATTCAAGTGGAACAGTTGATGTAACTTTGAGAGTGCCTGGCTTAATCGCTGGCAGTACCTATTATATTTCGGTCGATGTTACAAATTCCAGTTCGGCAGGTACATTTTCTTTGTGTTTAGATGCTGCAAATAAACAAGGCAATATTGTAATAAATGAGGTGTTGTTTGATGAAACTGCAGGGGGTGCTGCCGGTAATGATGAATTTATAGAACTCTTTAATGCGGGGTCTACAGCTGTAGATTTAGCAGGGTGGCAATTGATTGATGGTAATTTATTAATCTATAATGAAACTGATTTTAGTGGAAGTATTACCAATAGTGCCAATCCATTTACGTTTAGTTGTTCAGGTTCGCAAGTGTGCTTAGGTTCTACTATTTTGCAGCCAGGCGACTATGCCGTAGTTTGGATAGGTCAACAGAATGCGTCCAAAAACGCACCTAATGCTTCCTTTCAGGCTTGGTTGGGAAATAGTACAAAACTTAATAATAATGGTGACGATATTTGGCTTTATGATACCAATACTACTTTGGTTGATTATGTAGCTTATGGAGTAAATAATGGAATAAACCAACCACCATTAGCTGTTTTTTGGGATAATAGTGTTCAAAACACATTGGATAATGCCGGTAACGGACAGTCAATTAGTTTAAGTTCAAATGGTATAGATGGTAATGTGTCTGGTTGTTGGGAGCCTACAACAAGTGCCCAAGCTTCAGGTAGATGTACGGGTTATTTACCAACATTTGAAAGCGATGCTTCAGCTAGAATAGCTAGTCCTGGAAATAACAATAATGATCCAGATAGTGATGCAGATGGCGTTGTTGATTCTGTAGATTTAGATGATGATAATGATGGAATTCTAGATACAATTGAAGGTGATACAGATCCAGATGGAGATTTAATCCCAAACCGATTAGATTTAGATAGTGATGGTGATGGTATCCCAGATAATGTAGAAGCACAATTAACAATTAACTATAGTTCTCCAAATGCAGATACAGTATCAGATTATATCACGAATAATGGAGTTAACTCTGCTTATTTAGGTGGTTTAACACCAGAAAATACGGATGGCACTGACAATCCTGATTATATAGATACAGATTCAGATAATGAAGGGGCGGATGATACTGTTGAAGCAGGTATAACTCTTGTAAATAGCGATTCAGATAGTGATGGGTTAGATGATGCCACTGATGCTTCAACGGATTATTCAGATCCTGGAGGGGTTATTGACAATCCTTTAAGTGGATTTCGAGTATTGCCTGATGTTGATTCAGATGCTTTAACAGGTGGTGACGTAAATTTTCGTGATGCGGTTGATGATAGACCAGATACAGATAATGATGGAATTGTTGATGAAGTAGACTTAGATGATGATAATGATGGGATTTTGGATATTGTAGAAGGTTGTGGTGGGTTAAATGGAGAATTTTATGGAACAAATGGAACAGTAAACAATGTGGCGTCTGCATTAGCAGCCACTTCTGGAACGCCAGATGCTACTTTTATAGCAACGAATATAGATTATCCTCAATTTAGTGGAGGAATAGGTAATGGTACTAACTTGCAAAATTTCTTGGCAGGTGATGCTGCTTCATTAAGTAATGATCCAGGTAATACCAGTCGAGGTATCATATTGATGAATGGTTCTATTTATTTAGCGGCGGGCACTTATAATATGCGAGTTCGTTCAGATGACGGGTATCGAGTAATAATTGATGGAAATATTGTTGCTATTTATGACGCAAATCAAGGTCCAACTACAAGAACTCATAGTAATTTTACTATTGCTGCAAGCGGATTTTATCCTATTGATTTTGTGTATTGGGATCAGGGAGGTGCTTATACTTTTACGGCAGAAATTAGACAAGGTTCTCAACCTTATGAGGTTGTGAATTCTGATTTTATTGCAGGTACTTGTATAGATTCAGATGGTGACGGTGTTGTTGATGCGTTAGATTTAGATAGTGACAATGATGGTATTCCAGATAATGTAGAAGCACAAACCACTATTGGATATATTGCTCCGAATGCCGATAGTCCTGCTACTTACATTGCAAATAATGGTTTGAATTCCGCTTACTTAGGCGGTTTAGTACCTGCCAATTCAGACGGTACAGATGATCCTGATTATCTAGATTTAGATTCTGATAATGAAGGGGCTAATGATACAGTTGAAGCCGGAATTACATTGGCTAACGCTGATACAGATGGAGATGGTTTGGATAATAGTACAGATGCTACAAATGGTTACTCAGATCCAGGAGGAACAATTGACAATCCATTGACAAATCCAATTATTTTGCCAGATGTAGATGGTGACGCCAATACAGGGGGTGATGTTGATTTTAGAGATGCAATAAATAGTGCTGATTTAGAATTAACTAAAACGGTAGATAACAGCAATCCAAATCAAGGAGATGATATCACTTTTACCATTACTATTTTGAATAATGGACCTTCATCTACTTCAGAAATTGTAGTGCAAGATGTTTTACCTTTTGATTTTACGTATACTCATATTCCTGCGAATTATACGGCAAGTCAAGGAGCAGTTACTTTTAATTCGGGTACGCAAACATTAACTTGGGATGTCGGATCATATGTCTTAAATAATAGCAATTCAATCACGTTGGAATATACGGTTACCGTTGATGTTTGTGGAGAGTTTAAGAATCGAGCAGAGATTACAAATAGTGCTGTTTTAGATCCAGATTCTACACCAAATAACGGGCAGTAATATCAATTTTTCATCTAAAAGAGTCCATTTCATTTCTATGGATTTAGGTTCAGTTCGTTTAAATTTTTTAAGTGCTATAAAACAGGTATTTAACTTTGTTTGTTACTTGTTTTCTTTAGAGTTATTAACAATTTTTTAGGGTTATCAACATATTGTTAACAATTTAAAATAAGGTGTCTATATTCGTTCTAGTAATAAGTGGAAAAATAAAAAGGAGTTACTGGTGTTAATCAATTTTGTAATATAAATCAATAAATAATCATTGATTTGAATTGCTAAATAACCTGTAACCATACTGTGGCTGATTTTATGTAAAAGTATATATGTCAGTTTTAACCAATCTAAAATAGAATAAAAGCACTAGTAATAAATTCTAGTGTTATTAATATTCTGCTCTTAAAAGGCTGGAACTGCATGCTTTCTAAAAAGGCCATTCCTTTATTGTAAATTTTACTGATTTTAAAGATGTCACTAACGTATGGTTTGATTATACCTGCGAAGGTTATTTCTATGTCTAAATGTTGAATTGGTGATTTTACCATTTTTCAGTGTGCTCTATTTCAGTGTTCATTAGTAGGTCTTATTTAAGGATCTCTAGCTTATGAAGTTTTATAAAAAAAATAACAAATCATACTGGGTAAAATCAGGATGAGGTGGTTATAATAGAATAATACTGTTTAAATAAGAATTCTTTAAAAAAGTGGATCAGAAATTCAGAAAGTTATTTGTCCTTATAATAACAATAGTTTTTACACAAATTGGGAATAGTCAATTAAGTGATTTACATTATTTACCTCCTTTAAAACAGGATAGCAATAATGTTGCCATTCAGCAGCAAACAATTTATTTGTCAACTCCTGAAGTTACAAGTTTTACAGTAAACGTTTATCAAGGGATAAATCCTACCGCTGTTGCCACATTATCTTTATCAAAAGCAACTCCTGTAACGTATGGTTTGGCTAATGGAGATAATAACGTTTTATTAGTCACAAATGCAAATACAGGTATAGAGCTTACAGGTAGCGGTTTACGATTTGAGGCTCCAGGAGGAGAAAAATTTTATGTTAATTACAGAGGAAGATCTGGTTCTCAGGCCGCGTCGATAACTTCAAAAGGAAGGGCTGCGTTGGGGCAGAGTTTTAAATGGGGAGGTGCACCCATAGAGGCGAATCATCCTTCAATGAGTGCTACTTTGGGTATTATGGCTACTGAAGATGACACAGAAATTACGATTAGTGGTTATGATCCAAATTGTGAATTTCGTTTAGCGACCACAGTTGGTGGTATTACCGCTAATTCTATTACAATTAATTTGGATAAAGGAGAGTCTTATGTGCTTGAAGCTGCGAAAGATGCTACCAATGCTAA
Organism: Aureibaculum algae; assembly: GCF_006065315.1. GTDB lineage: Bacteria > Bacteroidota > Bacteroidia > Flavobacteriales > Flavobacteriaceae > Aureibaculum > Aureibaculum algae. The sequence continues at coordinate 321,199 of NZ_CP040749.1, forward strand.
CATAGATGGCTGGATTGGAGCTTCAATCGTTTCGGATAAGGATATTGCTATAAGTAATGGGATGCTAAATTTTGGTATAAATCCTAGTAGTGGAAGTAGAGATGCTGGAGCAGATCAACCCGTCCCAGAAGATAAATTAGGAAAGGAATATGTTTTTGTTCGTGGATATGGTGGGGCAACTAACGAGTTTGTGGTTATTATTGGTACTCAAGCCAACACCAACATTTATGTAAACGGAAGTGCTACTCCTTATGCAAATATAGGTGTAGGAGATTATGTAGAAATCCCTTCATCATTTTATTCAGGATCTTCAGTAGGTGATAATATGTTTGTGTCTTCCGCAAAAGATGTATATGCCTATCAAGTAATTTCTGGAGATTCAGGGATTCATACAGTCAGTTTAAATTTTGTGGCCCCAGTAAATTGTTTAATGCCAGATACCATGGATTTTATTCATGATATTGAAGATATTTCAGGTATTACAGCTGCTGGAGGTTTGTTTATTATAGCATCAACTACTACAGCTAATGCTGATATTACTGTTACCGATGGCACGGGTGTGGTAACATTACCTACCGAGGAAACCGTGGCTGGCTCACCAGATTGGAAAACATTTTATTTATCTGGTCTCACAGGTAATGTTTCTGTAACTTCAACAGGTCCAATAGCTGTTGGGTTTTTAGGTTTTAATGGAGCACGTGGAATTGCGGGTTATTTTTCCGGATTTGATACAGTTCCTGTTATTGATTTGGAAGTTGTAGGGGGAGGGTGTCTTCCTGGAGCAACAGTAGAAGTTGTAGATAAAGATTTTGAAACTTACCAGTGGTTTGATGATGGAGTATTGGTGCCTGGTGCAACAAACCCAACCTATGATCCTACAGATTCAGGAGATTATTTTGTACGTGTAACCAAAGGGGGTTGTACCTATGATTCGCAACCAATTTCAGCTTATTATTGTGCTCCTGATATTGTTTTAAATAAAACCGCAGATAAAACAGAGGTGCTTGTAGGAGATATAATCACATTTGTGATCACAGTGGAGAGTAGAGGTCTTAATGATGTTACAAATGTGAATGTAAATGATGTGATACCTTCTGGATTGAGTATCTCAAGTGTTAATGTAAGTATCGGTTCTTGGTCAGCACCGAACTGGACGGTTGGAACGTTAACTAGTGGTCAAACAGAAACGATAACCATAGAGGCAGTGGCTAATGAAATATCAGGTCTAGAACAGCGTTTGGATCGCACGAATACCGCAACAAATAGCCAAGATCAAACAGATAGTAATAACACTACCGATGTTCCATCAGTTGACTTTTCAATTTTACGTGATATTGACGATGATGGCGTAGCAGATCAATATGATTTGGATGATGACAATGATGGAATTTTAGATACTACCGAGTCTAATGGTAGTGATCCAAATGCAGATGCAGATTCAGATGGGGTTCCTAATTATTTAGATGCAAACTTTTGTACGCTTAATTCAGCTTTAATATGTGCCAACTTAGATATGGATAACGATGGTATTCCAAACCACATGGATCTTGATAGTGATGGTGATGGAATTCCAGACAATGTCGAGGCACAACTAACAACCAGTTATACTGCTCCAAACGTAGATACAGCATCAGATTATATCACAAATAATGGTGTAAATTCTGCCTATATAGGTGGTTTGTCACCAGAAAATACAGACGGAACAGATACTCCTGATTATTTGGATACAAATGCTGATAATGACAGTTTAAATGATACGGCGGAGGCTGGAATTGCCTCAAGTGGTGTTGATATCGATAATGATGGATTGGATGATGGCACTGATGCAAATACTAGTGGATATGCAGATCCAGGTGGAACCATTGATGATCCAATAACAGGTCCATTAGCATTACTTGATTCTGATAATGACGCCAATTCTGGTGGTGATGTAGATTTTAGAGATACACTAGATAATAGACCCGATAATGACAGTGATGGAATTGTAGATGCTGAAGATTTTGATGATGACAATGACGGTATTTTAGATACTGACGAAGGTTGCGGAAACTTGGTGATTAACGGTAGTTTTGAAGCTCAAGATTTTTCAGACCCTATCGTGTTTCCAGACGCATTTACCGATGCTTCAGGTACATTTATAGGTGCAACATATAATTCGAATACGTTATACGGATGGAACTATACTCATAATATGGATGGTTGGGTTGGTGGTCAAAGTCCATCTTGGTCATCAAATAGTTTTGCAACGGCATATAGTGGAAATCAATATGTGGATATAATTGGAAATAATAATGTAACAGGTGGTGTTAATGGAACTTTGTCTCAAATTATAAACACAATACCCGGAAACTCATATACATTTTCATTTCATTGGGGTGAGGATGTAGGTCATGGCAATGGTGCCATTATAACTCTAGATGTAGATGTATTAGACGCAGCTAATAATCCATTAATAAATGAGACGATAACTGCCACAGCTCAAGGTCCAATAGCGGGAGTAATTGGACCAAGAAATTGGTATTATTACAGTCAGACATTCACAGCAACGACTACTCAAACAACCATACAATTCCGAGCCACTCCGCCAGTAGGTTCTACTTCAGCAGGAGCAGATATCGATTATGTGAGTGTGGTAAATACAGGGGGTTGTCAAGATACTGATAACGATGGCATCATCGATGCTTTTGATTTAGATAGTGATAACGATGGTATTTACGATGCTGTTGAGGCGGCACACAACCAACCACATACAAATGGGGAGGTAAATGGAGCTGTTGGAGTAGATGGGGTTCCAAATGCTGTACAAGATGATCCAGATAGAGAAACTATAAATTATACAGTGGCTGATTCTGATGGGGATGCTATAATTGACGCCCAAGAATTAGATGCAGATGATGATGGTTGTGATGATGTAAATGAGGCGGGATATACAGATGGAGATTCTAATGGACTTTTAGGATCGGGGACTTTCGGTTCAGGATTAACGGTGAATTCAAATGGGGTGGTAACTAGTGGTTCAGACGGATACACCGCACCTACAGATGCTAACAGTAATTCAGTTTTTGATTTTAGAGAAATCGGTTCGTTACCGACAATTAATAACCAACCACTTGATATTAGTGTTTATGAAACTGAATCTGGTAGTTTTAGTGTAGTTACTTCTGGTTCAAATTTGGCATATCAATGGCAAGAGAGTACAGACGATGGGGTTACTTTTAATAACTTAAGTGATACGGGTATTTATTCTGGTGCCCATACAGCAAATCTTGTAATTACAGGAGTTACCACTTCTATTGATAATAATAAATACCGAGTTATAATTAATAATGTAACCTATGCTTGTGATGCTGTTACCTCAACAGCAGCTACAATAACTGTTTTAGTAGATATAGATACTGACGGCGATGGTATTTTTAATAGAATTGATTTAGATGATGACAATGATGGTATACCTGATTTAGAAGAGAGTCAATGTGAAGTTAGTATATCTCCTGGAGTTCCTCCTAGTTCTAATGCTGCTCTTAGTTTAGGTTCAAGATTGTACACAGATTTTAATGGTTATTGGACTTCAGCAGTTGGTGCTATTAATTCAGTACGACCTGATAATACATCAAACTTATTAGCTTTTGAGGTAGGAAGTCAAACATATGCCACTGGAGTTGTAAATAGTAGGTTAATTGATAGTGACAATGACGGATTGTTTGATGCTTTAGATACTGATGGTAATGGAACAGGTGATGTAACTCTAGTAGAAACATCATGGACGGCACTTACACCAGTTAGAGATATTAATACCGGTATTCGCTTAGAGGGATCTGCCTTAGATGGGAATACCACAGCGGCTGTTGGCCCTCTTTTAACATCTGGAGGTGCACCTTTTAATCCCTATTTAAATCAGGGAGTTAGAGGTTTGAATTTAGCATATTCTATTGCTAATATTGGAGATGTTTGGTATTTTAATATTCAAGGGATATTGGCTAGTGCTTACGGTGATGGAATTCAAGATATTCTTGTAACTCAAGTAGCTCAGCCGGGAGGATCTACTTTTAACACGTTGCATCTTATTGATAATTCAGGTCATTTTATTGGTAACGGAGTTACTGTAAATTGGAATACAGTGAGTTCAATGGGTAATCATATAGTAGACCAATATAATACGAATGACTCGGTAAGTGGTACCAATCAACCAAAAGGGATACGTTTTGCAGCAATTGAACTTTCTGAGTTTAATTTAACACCTGCAGAGATAGCAAATGCTGTTGCTTTACGATTAGAGATATCTTCTGATGCTGACCCAGCATTTTTTGTGGTAAATGACGCCAGTTTTTTATCTAACTGTGTTGATGTCGATTCTGATTTTGATGGAATACCTGATTCCTTAGATTTAGATTCTGATAATGATGGAATATATGACTTGGAAGAAAGTGGAGCTCTTAATGTTTCAGGAGTACATGATAGTAATAACGATGGTGTCATTGATGGGCCAGCATCTTCTTTTGGAGATAATGGATTGTTTACGTCAATTGAAAATAATGATACTTCAGGTGCTTCAATAACCTATACGATTAGCGACTCAGATGGTGACTCAGTTTATGATGCTTATGAATTAGATGCGGATAATGATAATTGTAATGATGTTGATGAAGCTGGATTTACAGATGGTGATTCTACTGGTCAATTAGGTTCTGGAACTATTGGTTCTGGACTGACTGTGAATTTGAATGGCGTTGTAACTAGTGGGTCAGATGGTTATACTACTCCAGATGACTTGAATACAAATAACACATATGATTTTCAGGAAGCGGGAGCAATTCCAGTAATTACTGATCAACCTGCGGATGACCCTATTTGTTTTGGTGACAATGCTAGATTTGAAGTAGTGGTGACAGGTTCAAATTTAATATATCAGTGGCAAGTGAGCACTGACGGAGGTGCTAACTTTTCTGATATTAGTAATAGTTCAGTGTATAATGGGGCTACGGCCGCAGTTTTAAATGTGATTACCCCTACACTAACTTTTCAAAATTATCAATACCGCGTATCTATTTCAGATAGTGCTTTTAGTTGCGGTTCTGTAATATCAGAAGTTGCTGTATTAACATTACAAGCACAACCAGATGCAGGAAACAATGGTTCATTAATATTATGTGAAGATGAAACCGTAAACTTAACTCAATTAAACACTGCAATTACAGGTGAAGATACAGGTGGAACATGGAGTCCCGCATTAGCACCAAATGTAACGAGCTATACCTATACCGTAAACGGAACTGGTGCCTGTTCAGGCGAGAGTGATACCTCAATGGTAAGCATTACGTACACACCACAACCAGAAGCTGGTAGCAATGGAACATTAGTACTCTGTGAAGATGAAACAGTAACTCTAGCCCAGTTAAACACTGCAATTACAGGTGAAGATACAGGCGGAACATGGAGTCCTGCATTAGCACCAAATGTAACAAGCTATACCTATACTGTAAATGGAACAGGAGTCTGTTCAAGCGAGAGCGACACCTCAACCGTAAATATTACGTATACACCACAACCAGAAGCAGGTAGCAATGGAACATTAGTACTCTGTGAAGATGAAACAGTAACTCTAGCCCAGTTAAACACTGCAATTACAGGTGAAGATACAGGCGGAACATGGAGTCCCGCATTAGCACCAAATGTAACAAGCTATACGTATACGGTAGCAGCAACGTCACCATGTACAGGACATGATACGTCAACAGTCACGGTGACATATCAAGCTCAACCCAATGCAGGAAATAACGGAGTCTTAACCTTATGTGAAGATGAAACTGTAACCTTATCACAATTACAAACTGCAATTACAGGTGAGGATGCAGGTGGAACATGGAGTCCCGCTTTAGCTCCTAATGAAACTACTTATACCTATACAGTAGCGGCAACCTCACCATGTACAACAGAAGATATAGCTACTGTAACAGTTAATTATACGGCAAAACCAAATGCAGGAACCGATGGTGCCTTAGTCTTATGTTCAAATGAGCACTTAACAACTGCGTTATTATTTGCAGAATTAGGAGGAGCTCCTGATACCGGAGGGGTTTGGACTCCTGCCTTGGCTGGAGCGGGGACTTATACATATACCGTAAATGGAAATGGAACTTGTTCTAGTGAGAGTGATACAAGTGTGGTCGTGGTAAGTGAAACCGATGTTGATTATTCAATATCAAGTTTAGATCCTTCAACTTGCTCGGGATCTAATGGTTTAATTATAATATTTAATTTAACGCCAAGTACTGTTTATAGTGTTAGTTATGCAGATGATGGAACAAATGTAAGTCCAGCAAATTTTACCACAAATTCTAGTGGTCAATTTGCAATTACAGGGTTAGAAAGTGGAAGTTACACAAATATTGTAGTTACTTTATTAGGGTGCACAAGTACATCTGGCTCAGTTACTTTAAATGACCCAATGCCTCCACCTGCCCCCATAAGTGGAGGTGATAAAACGGAATGTGCTCATATGCCTGTGCAAACATTAGCAGCAACAGCAGTAGCACCTTCTGGTTCAGATCTTATTTGGTACGATGCAGTAACTGGCGGTAATATTATTACAAGTGCTACACTTGATGTGGTTGGAGCAGTTACTTATTATGCGGCTAGTTTAGACAGAACCACTGGTTGTGAGAGTGTTTTAAGAACAGCCGTTTCTTTAACTATTGAAGATTGTGATGCTGACTTGAGTTTAAAAAAGACAGTTGACAATTCAGTTCCCGTAGTTGGTGACGATATTACCTTCACTATAACCTTAAGAAACTATGGTCCAGCTGATGCAACTGCAGTTACAATTAGAGATATAATACCAGGTGATTTTTTATATACACATCCTAATTTTGTAACGAGTGAAGGTACGGTAACTTTCAATTCGGGTACTGGAGCTCTAACTTGGGATTTAGGATCTTATGTACTGTCAAGTGGTGGTGTTTTAACCTTAACCTATGCAGTAACTGTTAACGTGTGTGGCGAGTTTGTAAATAAAGTGGAGGTAGTTAATAGTTCTCAATCAGATATAGATTCTACACCTGGTAATGGGGGGTAATTTGTTCTTTTACGACATTAAGGATTAGGTTCGTTCAGATGTTAAGGAATAGTGTATTTAAATCAAGTAATTTGTCCGTCAGGAGTCTTTTTTAAAATTAAGCTTAATACAATAACAATCAGATAGGTACGTTTAGGTTGTTAACAATTACACGTGAAGTTATTAACAATTAATTAAGGTTATTAACATTTTATTAACATTCTGAGGTTGGCTATATATATTTGCTTTAGTAATAAGTGGAGAATTGAAAGGGTTTATTGGAGTAATCTTTTTTTTAGAAATTTTATTTATTTGAGCAGTAATGATTTAAATGTTAAAAGAACTTTTAACCTTGCTATAGCTAATATGCGAAGTAGGGTTTTTCTATGAGTATTGTTTTAATTATTTAAGGTTCGTTGTTTATGTAAATAAAAATTACTTTAATAATAAATAAATCAGTTTTGACCAAGCTAAAAAAAGATTTAAATGCACTTGTAATAGCCGTTGTGCTATTATTATCATTTTCGTTAGTAGCACAAACGACTTTTACCGAAAGTAGCGTTAGCTATGGCTTAAATATTAATGGAGCTAAGGATGGAGGTCATGCTTGGGCAGATTATGACAATGACGGAGATCTTGATGTGCTGGTTTTAGTAAATAGCACCTCGCAGCGAAATTATTTAATGCGTAACAATCGCATTGGAATAGGCACGCCTAATTTTACAAATGTTCAAACTACACTTGCCCCGGGGATGTTAAGTCAAAAAGCAGAAAGACAGGCTGTATGGGGCGATTTGAATAATGATGGGCGACCTGATTTTATTATGAATTCTGATGCCAGCACTGGGAATTTAAAAGCCTTACAAATTTTTATCCAAAACCCATCGGGAACTTTTGGAGATGGTATCGGAGGTACAGATCCTATTACAGTTGGTAGAACAGGAAATGCTACTATTCAAGTTAACCCAATAAATTCGGAAGGTGTTGGAGTTTTTGATTTTGACGGAGATGGTGATTTAGATATCTTTTTTGATAATCATAGTTTTGGAATTGAATTGTTAAGAAATAATTATATCAATCATACTACTCATATCACAGTAAACCCTGCTCCAGCATCGTTGTTTACACATATCACAACAGGTAATGGAGCTGGCGTGACAGAATTTGGTCTTAATCAATATGCAACGGATGGTGATTATGGTACGGCTGCGGATGTTAACGATGATGGCTGGGTAGATATTTTTATGCGAAAACGCGACGAAAATGACTTCTTTTTAAATCAAGGTGGAATTTTTAATAATGGTGCTGATTTGGCTCAAGCTGAAAATGCAAACAAAGGAGGAAATGGCTTATGGGATTTAGATAATGATGGTGATTTAGATGCGGTTTGGACGGAAAACGGGACAACTCAAATTTTCAGAAATGATGGAGGTGTATTTACACCCTTAGGTGCAGCAGTTTTTCCAGGATTGCCACAGCCAGCAAATACCAATGCATCATCTTCATCAGCTCGTATAGATGCCTTAGCAGGTGGAGATATAGACAATGATGGAGATATTGATATCATATTGGTTGGTAATTCTAGAAGTTATTTATATATCAATCAATTAAATAGTCCTACCCCTGCACCCGGAACAATTGGTAGTGGTAGTGCCATGACCTTTAATCTCGATGCAGCAACTTTTAATTCCAGTGCGGATGGTGAGGGCACTACAATGGTTGATGTTGATGATGATGGTGATTTAGATATTTATATAAATATCAATGGTGGTGCCAATCAATTATATATAAATAACCTCGCAGCTTCAAATAGAAACAATCACCTAATTGTTGACGTAACTGAAGATAGAAATCCAGATGGAACAACGGGTGGGTTTTCAGGTAGAACAGCCATTGGTACCAATGTTTTAATAAAAGATTGTGATGGAAATATTATTAGTGGATTACGCCAAGTTAATGGTGTTTTTGGACATGGAACCCAACAATCTCCATTAGTTCATTTTGGGTTACCACTTGGTGAAGGCCAACCTTATTTAATTGAAGTACATTATCCAAATCTTTACAATAATGCCGCAGGTGCAATAACAAGATTGATAGCAACTGCTGTGGCACAACCGAGTACAATTGTAGGTACAAATCATTACTCAATAACCACCACTGACGCAGAAACTTTACAAAATCCAAATGCTCCAATAGCAAACGATGATACTGAAACCGTACCTTATGGAAATACAGTTTCTGTTCAAATCAGTTTGTTTGATAATGATTCTGAACCAGATGGAGACAGCTTTTTCATTGAAAACGTAACACAACCAGCGTTGGGTTCCGTAGTAATTGATGATGCCGCCACTGGTCTTGTAACCTATACATATAGTGCAGCAACAGCCTTTACGGGCACTACTTTTACCTATACCATTTCAGATGCAACAGATGCTATTTGTCCAGGTTCTGGTAAAAGTGATACAGCTACAGTTACCATTTACGAACCTTGTGCAGATTCCTCTGGATTAGACACAGACGGAGATGGGATTAATGATGTCTGTGATCTAGACGATGATAACGATGGAATTTTAGATACAGATGAATGCCCTCCAGTTGTAGGCTCAGTTGATTCGGGCAATAATACAACTAATATTACAGGTTTTTATGAGTCAAATGGTAATAGTGTATTAGGTTTTACTATAAACCCCGAGTATGCTTCAGTTGTACTTTCATCAACTTCAGGTGTACAAATACGTTGGGATCAAGGAACAACAGATGCGATTACAACAGTAGATCTTATTTTAGACACTCCTTCTACAGGAACATTAAAATCGGTTATATTAGGAAATGGAGCGGAGGGTGTTACCGCAGGAACTCAGAACGCATATAAGGAAATTACCCTTACATGGAGTGGTGGTGGTTCAGCTGTATTAAATGACCCTTTAGATGAAGTCACGGGTAGAGTAACTGGAGATGTTTTAAATTCAGGTGACATAATTGAAATTAATAATGGAGTTCGTTATTCTTTGCAAGATACAGAGTGGAGTGTTGAAGTCGATATGTCTAGTGTTAGTACTTTTCCTACTACAGTTTCGTTCTATGCAGACTCAAGTATTAATGGAAATACAAATTATAATAGAGAGGGGTTTGCATTTACACCTGTTATTAGTTGTCCAGATTCTGACGGCGATGGACTTTCAAACTCATTGGATTTAGATTCAGACAATGATGGTATTCCCGATAATGTAGAAGCCCAAACCACTATAGGATATGTGGCACCAAGTGGAACTGATAGTGATGGTAACGGATTAGATGATGCTTATGAAACAACGCCAGGTTCTGGAGAAGGTATTACTCCATCCAATACAGACGGTACAGATACACCAGATTATTTAGATACCAATTCTGATAATGATAGTTTAAATGATACAGCAGAGGCAGGAATAGCCTTTAGTGGTACCGACGTTGACAATGACGGACTAGATGATGGCACAGATTCAAATACTGGTGGATATTCAGACCCTGGAGGAACAATTGATAATCCGCTAACAGGTCCACTTACTTTATTGGATTCAGATGGTGATGCAAATTCAGGCGGAGATGTAGATTTTAGAGATACACAAGATAACCGTCCAGATAATGATAATGATGGTTTTGTGGATGCTGAAGATTTTGACGACGATAATGACGGTATACTAGATACCGATGAGGGCTGTGGTAACTTAGTTATCAATGGAGGTTTTGAAGCTCAAGATTTTTCTAATGCCACCACGTTTCCTAATGGATTTACGGATGCATCGGGTACATTTATTGGAGCAACGTATAATGCGAATACTTTATACGGATGGAACTATACGCAAAATATGGATGGCTGGGTAGGTGGACAGAGTCCGTCGTGGTCTTCCAATAGCTTTGCGAATTCCTATCAAGGCACCCAATATGTAGATATTGTAGGTAATAATAATGTAACAGGTGGTGTTAATGGTGTTTTATCACAAGTTATCAATACAATACCCGGTAAGGCTTATACTTTTTCATTCCATTGGGGTGAAGATGTAGGTCATGGTAATGGTGCTATTGTTACTTTAGATATAGATGTTTTAGATTCAGCTAATAACCCCTTAATTGATGAGACTATTACTGCAACAGCACAAGGCCCTATTGCAGGAATAATCGGACCTAGAAATTGGTTTTATTACACGCAAACTTTTACAGCAACTACTAACCAAACAACTATTCAGTTTGGAGCTACACCTCCTGTTGGTTCTACATCTGCTGGTGCAGATATTGATAATGTAAGTGTTATTGAAGCCAATGGTTGCCAAGATACCGACAACGATGGTATTATTGACGCTTTTGATTTAGATAGTGATAATGATGGTATTTTTGATGCTGTTGAAGCAGGACATAATCAGCCACATACTAATGGTGTTGTAAACGGATCTGTGGGTACCGATGGAATTCCTGATTCAGTTCAAAATGATCCTAACAGAGAAAAAACAAATTACATTTTAGCTGAAAGTGCAGACGATTCTGACGGTATATCAAACTTTTTAGATTTAGATAGTGATGGAGATGGAATTCCTGATAATGTTGAGGCTCAAACTACACTAGGTTACGCAGCTCCTAGTGGAACTGTAGATGCTAATGGTGTATTTACAAATTATACTTCAGGATTGACACCTATTAATACAGACGGAGCAGATAATACTGATTATCTAGATTTAGATTCTGATAATGAAGGGGCTAATGATACAGTTGAAGCCGGAATTACATTGGCTAACACTGATACAGATGGAGATGGTTTAGACGATACTATAGATGCAACAGCTGATTATTCTGACCCAGGAGGAACAATTGATAATCCGCTTACCGCACCTGTAATTTTACCTGATTTAGATGGGGATGTTACCACAGGTGGTAATGTAGATTTTAGAGACGCTACAAATGATTTAACTGATACAGATCAAGATGGAGTATTTGATCCATATGATATAGATATGGACAATGATGGGATTTTAGATAATGTAGAATGCCCACCTGTTAATTTGTCTAATGGCTTGGGACCAATATTTGCAGAGAATAAAACTCCAGCTCTTTATATGCGTTATTCTGGAACTACAAATTCGAATATTGATCAAACGAATGAAGTCGTTTATACAGTTACAAATGGGCCAGTAGGCACAACTTGGGTCGTCTTATCTTCTTCTAACGCAACTATTACCATAACTGGCAATATCATAAAGATTACTGGCGATGCTACTACGGGTAGTGGAGGGTCTGGGCCATTTGCAACGTATGATATCAGAACTACCAAACCATCATTGCAGGTTACATTAGATTTTAATGATGTAACTACATCTAGTGCACCAACTACGAATTTTCAAATTTATGGATGCTCAGATACAGATAATGATGGACTATATGGATTATTAGATCTAGATTCAGATAACGATGGCATACCTGATAATGTTGAGGCACAAACAACTTTAGGATATATACCTCCTAATCCAGATAGTCCAGCTACATATTCAACAAATAACGGACTAAATTCTGCCTATTTACCGGGGGGTCTTATTCCAACAAACACAGATGGTTCAGATAATCCTGATTATTTAGACTTAAATTCAGATAATGAAGGTGCAAATGATACAACTGAAGCTGGAATTACGCTAGCGAATAATGATGCAGATGGAGATGGTTTAGACGATGCAACAGATGCAACAGCTGATTATTCTGATCCAGGAGGAACAATTGATAACCCGCTAACTGCACCTGTAATCTTACCAGATGAAGATGGTGATGCGGCCATTGGGGGTGATGTTGATTTTAGAGATGCATTTAATAGTGATTGTACAGATGTTTATGCTACAGCATTTTCATCTGGTAGAAATCAGCTTTATACGCTATCTGGTACCACAATGACCTCTGTATTTACTACCCCGCAAAACGCAGGAGCTTTAGCGGTGAGTGCTAATGGGAATGTTTATTATGATAATGCTACGTTCGGTTCAGCACCATTATATAGTTTTAACGGGGCCACACAAACTAATACAGGGGCAACCTTACCCGGATTAATCGTTGGAACTGCTGCCGATCCTGCTGGAAATGTATATTATGTTGATAGCTCTAGTCATTTACGTCGTGTAAATGTCGGAGTTCCTGGACCTGCTGCCGATTTAGGTGTGCTAGTATTTGATGGCGGTGATACTATTGGTCCATCGCTACAATATGGAGATATGGCCTTTGACGGTAACGGACGTTTACTTTTATATTCTTCAGTTGGAGGATCAGGAGCTTCATATTTATACGTAATCGACACCTCTACCTTAACAGCTAAAAATTTAGGAAATTTAGGCCCGAATGGAGCAGTTGGAGTAGCCTTTGATACGACTGGAAACTTAATTACAACGGCAAGCAATGGTACGGTCGTATATTCTATTGATTTTTCTTCTCCTTCATTAGCTGGAACAAATTTAGGTACCGTGAGTCCGAGTGTATATGATTTAGGTTCTTGTGCTTCACCAATGTTTAATCCTGATTTAGCAGCGGTTAAATCGGTTGAAAATATTACACGAAGTCAGAATCCTGCCACCTTAGTAAGGGCTGGAGATGTTTTAGAATACACTATCGTAGTAACCAACTCAGGGAATTTTACAACCAACAATGCTACATTAGTTGATGCAATTCCCACAGCAACAACTTATGTGGCAAACTCAACAACCTTAAACGGAAATGCCCTTGCAGATATTGGTGGAGATATGCCCTTTGAGACTGTAAATACAATTAATTCCGCGTCACAACCAAGTGGAGTAGTTCTTGGCAACGGAGGAACAGCTACTGTGGTCTTTAGAGTGATTGTAGACAATAATATTTTATTGCCAGCATTTATTTCAAATACGGCTACCATAACATACCCAACTGTAAATGGAGGTGTTACCACAACACAAACTGAGGATTCAAATACAACTGATACTCCTACTTTAAATCAAGCAGATTTAGAATTAACTAAAACGGTCAATAACAGCAATCCTGATCAAGGAGATGACATCACTTTCTCAATTACTATTACAAATGACGGTCCATTATCAGCAACAGCTATTGAAGTGCAAGATATAATTCCCGTAGATTTTACATACACTCATATTCCTGCTAATTATACAGTAACTCAAGGAACGGTAACATATAATTCAGGTACGAGGGTAATAAATTGGAGTGCAGGAGCTTATGTGTTAAATCCAGGCAGTTCAATAACGTTAACTTATACGCTAACGGTTGATGTTTGTGGTGAATTTAAGAATCAGGCAGAAATTATTAATAGTGATGTTTTAGACCCAGATTCAACACCAAATAATAATAAATAAAAAAATATATTGAAAGAAGTAGTAATAAATATTTTTCAGTTGTTTCATACTTATAGTCAAAACTATGCGTTAATGGGTGTTACTACCGTACCCCAAACCGAAAGTGTATTCAAAATGAAGAAGTTTAGAATAATATTTGTGACAATGTTGTTGTTGGCATTTGGCAAAAGTTTTGCACAAAGTATTCAAGTTACCCCTGGAACTGATTTACCAACAGAAGTTATTGCTTGTGGAGATCAAGAGACCTTTAAGTTTAGAGTTTATGGACCCACTGTTGCAGATGAAAAGATTGAAGTTCAGCTACCCTCCGAGTCTGAGTATATTTCATTAGTATCTCCAGCATCTGGAGTTAGTGTTGATGATACTGATTTAAAAAAACCAATATTTAATATAGTATCTGCTCTAGCAAGCCCTTCAAATTTTATAGATATTGAATATTCAGTTCTGACAGGCTGTACTATTGTTTTAGATCCTGAACTTACACATACTTTGGTTAGTAACCCAACAATAAATAAAACGGTTGATTACCCAACAGTTCAGTATTCTGTTCTTGAAGTAAATTCTAATATTGTTCCATCTTCGGCCTCACTTAACGTTAACGATACACAAAATTTCACCTTTACTATTGGTAATGACCCTGTAAGTACTAATGCTTACAGTAGTAATATTTATGCGTATATAACACACAGTACCAATGTAGAGGTTACCTATACAGGTACAGGAACTTTTATTTCGGGAAGTCCTTCGGGGGGAATGGTAACTAATATTATTGCATTAACTTCTGCGGACATAGCAACCGTTGGAGATAATGATAACAAGTTTGAAAAAAATGAGAGTATTGATATTACAATTGCGGCCAAATTATTAGGATGCCCAGCAGGCGGTGGAGAAACAATTTCCTATCGAGCGGGTTATGGTGCATGTATCGCTGCGAGCAGTCCTTGTTTAACAGGAAATACATCTACTTCAGGAATAGCTTTAGCATCTGGTGCACCTGAGTTGTATACAGAGGTTGTAAAAAGAGCATGGCCAAGTCCAAGTAATTCAGATACTGCAGAATTCTTATTGAGAAATGACGGTACAGGTGCTGGAGATATTTATAATTTATCATTTGACTTAGGGTTCTCAAATGGAGGAGCGGTTTATACGCCTTCAGATTTTACGAGTTATTCATGGTCAAACTTTAGTGTTAATGGCAATACAGTTGCAAATAGTGGGGCACAAGGGAGTGAAACCAGTTTTCAGTTTGCAACAGATCCAGATGGGGCTGGTGTTGGGTTGGAAGATTTAGATGGTGACGGGTTTTTTGATGATTTACCTGTAGGTAATTCTTTCACTTTAACCAATGAGTTGACTTATAATTATTTGGTTGACACTGCTAACGATACAGCTTGTGATCCAATGTATAGAGGTTACGCTATCGTAAGATGGGCTCATGAATATCAAGATCAATGTGGTGAAACAACTACGTTGGATGTTCCTATGAGCAATAGTGAAAGTTGGAGACCATGGAGTTTTTACAATATGCAACATTCATCGCTAATTGAGAACTCATCAACTGGAAGCTCAAATTTAGTTGCAGGAAGTACTTTTGACTTTCAAATAGAGCAACGAAGTAATGCAAGTATCTCTACTTTAAATATTGCAGGATTATATTGGGAAGTGCATTATACAATACCTGCGGGAGTTATTCCCAATGGTAATGGAACATGGGGAGGGCAACCATTTAATTTAGTAAGTTTTAATGCGGGTACAGGATTAGCCATTTATACATCAAATTCGGCACCTGCTAATTATCGAAATAATCTGGCCTATGATCCAATAATACCCTTACAAGTTGATCCTGCTTGTGCTGGGAGTTTTGTAGGTAGTATCGATTATGAGTATCATTTAAAAGGTGATGCTACTTATGAACCAATTGATTTATGTGGTACAGGACCAACATTTACAGTAAGTTGTGGGTCTCCTGGGCCTTCAGTTTGTGTATCTAATTTTTCTTTAGACAGAACTACTTTTGGTTTTACAGATAATACGGAGACTACCTCAGTTACAGCTGCAACTACCGGAATAAGAACAGATCATGTGTTAGAAGGTGATATGGTGCGTTGGCATTTAGAAGTTGATGTAAGTGAAAATAACTTAGTTACATTAGATGCATTATTAGAATATGATACAAAAGATTGGTTTGGTACGCAAGGTGATGGTGGTATTAAGGCATTAAGGGTGGAGTATCAACCTGCGGGTGGTGGTGCGTCAACCGTTTCAACCAATTTAAGTCAGTATAGTTATACTGCCAACAATGCTGGTAAAACAAACCATAAAGTTGATCTACGTGGAGGTGATTTTACATTAACCAATCCAAGTATTGGAGCTCGATATATCATTGACGTTGATTTAAAAGTATCTGAAGATGCATCATTTACTGATACCGCTTTTGAATCCTTAACAGGCATATTAGCCTCTTCACCGGCCACTTCGTTGTTAAATCCAACAGTCCATACCTGTAATTATTTGACAGAAGAATTAGGAATGTTAGAATACTATGACACCTTAAGAACAGATTTAAGACAACAGAGTACCACTTTTGACGGTTGTGATGTTATTGATACTGGAGCACGTTTTTCTGTTGCTAGATTTTCGAAAATTGGCGATCTTTTTCCAAATGAGTTTAGAAATATTGCTCATTTAAAACAAGTAGATATTTTGGTGCCAATAGGAGTAGATTATGTTCCTGGTAGTTCCCTTCAAAATACCTATCCTAATCAAACAAATCAACCCATTGCTGACCCGATTATTACGTATAACTTCGAACCAGGTTTTAATAAATATTCATGGGTCAATCCGGGTAACTGGACAAGAGGAAAAGCTACTGTGAGTTGGGGAATCAAAGAAGTTAAGTTTCAGGTGGTGCCAAATTGTAATGTAAGCAATTGGTCATATTCTGGAGAAAGGTTTGGAATATCGATATTACCAACTTCTGAAATGGAATATTTTAGAAATGTGACCAATCCGGGTAGAATAGTAAATCCTGCCAGAAGAGATATACCTCGACCAACTCAATATATTCCATTAAGTTATACCTTAAGTTCGGCCACACCAACAGTTTCAACAGAAACAAATGCTGCAATTTGGGATGTTCAAATAAACAATACAAGTTCAGGTGGAGGTATATTAAATAACACTTGGTTGGCCATCGATGTGCCAAATAATAATATAGTTCCTACATTATGGATTGGTGCAACGCAAATTCCTTTGACAGGTTATGGTACTGGAAAATATTGGGCTCAAATAGGTTTTGTTTCCGCTGTAGGTCTCAATTTAGAAATAAGATCTGATAACTTTACAGTGTGTGATACGGATACGTTTAATGTAACTGTTGGTCAAAATTGTGCGAGTTATCCTACAGATCCAGATACAGGATATCCAGTAACTGGGGGATCAGGTAATTATATTTGTAATACAGAAACAATTCCATTAACGTTAACAACACAAGAACCCTCAATAAATGTAGGTACAACATTGGGTATTCCACCGGCTACTTATGATTTTTGTAGCATAGTGCCTTACGAGGTTTCAGTAAATAATGCCGCAAATGGTTATGCTTATGCATTATCAGCTGATATTAGATTCCCAATAGGGATGACTTTAGATAATACTACTGGAATATTAAATTATAATGGAACTGCATATACAGTAGACCCTGCACAAGTAAGTCATAATGTTGCAACAAATACGTATACAGTTGATATTTCAGGAATAACATCACCAATTAGCGGAACGAATGGACTACCAGGAGTATCTGCAGTTGCATCAAACGAGTTTGAATTGACTTTTGACACTAGTTTTGATTGTGATTACGTTTCAGGGAGTAAAATAGGAACTCAAATGAATGGAGAGTCTTCTTGTGGCGATCCTATTGACCCTTCTCAAGGACAGAGTGAAATAAAAACAAATCCAGTAAATGTAACACAAGTACCTTCGAACATTCAATATGCAATGACGGTAACTTCTGATGATAATACCTTACAAGCATGTAGTCAAACAGAAGTAATTGATGTTGAAATAATAAATCAAGGCGTAACAACCGATGGTAGCATAGAATCTATTGTAGCTACTATAGATGATGCTTTTAATTATGTTTCGGGTTCATTTGTAACAGGAACCAACGGCCCTGCAGGGGCACCTGCAGTAACGGTGAATGCTGTTACAGGCAAACGTGAATTAACTTGGACTATGCCAAATGGAATTGCTTCAGGCTCTTCAATTTCTTTTTCTTTTGAAGTTGAGGTGGTTTCTCCAGGTGATGTTTCTTGTACCGATTATGATTTAAATGTATCAACTAGAGTTCAACAATCTATTGATTGTTCAGCAACTGGAGGGGCAACTTGTCCCGCAATTAATAGTATTACATCGCAAGAAGATGAGCCAATTACAGTTGAAAAAAGCACGTTGTCAATTTCATCAACTACAGTAAATTCTACAGTGAATGGTGTTAATTTAGACATTACCGCCGGTTTTAGTTTGGAAAACACTTCATTGATTGATTTAGCTTCAGGTACTGTCGTTTCTGCTTACAATGATGTAAATAACAATGGCTCATATGATCCTTCTGACGTTCTATTAGGATCTAAAACGGTAGCAACCGCTATTGCTGCTGGTAATACAATTAATGATACAATTGATTTTTCAGTGGCCATGGCAAGAGGTTGTAATGTCTTGCTTGTAGTTAATACATCCAACAACAATTGTATTTGTGATACTGCCGAAACAGGGATGGTCTGTAATTCAGATTTAAACCTTACAAAGGTTACAAACAATTCAAACCCAAATCAAGGGGACAATATTATATTTACCTTAACCGTTACCAATAATGGTACTTCGGTACCAACAAACATTGTGGTTAAGGATATTATTCCAACGGATTTTACATATAACCATCCAAATTATACAACAACCCAAGGTTCAGCTACTTTTAGTGCTTTACGTGAGTTTGTTTGGGATTTAGGTGGATTCGCATTACCCATAGGAGATTCAATTAGTTTGACTTACACCGTGACAGTAGATAATTGCGGTGAATTTATTAATCAAGCTGAAATAACAAATAGTTCGTTAAATGACCCCGATTCAACCCCAAACAATGGTAATTAAAGAAATGACCATGAAAAATTTTAATCAAATAATCACAACCAAAATAAGTAGATTTAAAAAATCTATATCCTTATTATTTTTAATGGGGCTTTTTGCGTTTAGTGTTAATGCTCAAACGTATTCTTCTGTTATTAATGTTGTGGAAACTTCAGGAAACACTAATGTTTCTGAAGCTGGTACCGTTTTAAATTTCCGTGCAGAGGTTTTTAATAATGGAGATACAGATTTAAATCCAACATCCTATACTAGTGTTATGTTCCATACTGGAGCCTTGGCATTGACTGGTCCAACGGAAAGTGGAGTAACAAATAGTATACTTGAAGTAGGAGAAACATGGACTTTTACATCTAGTTATACGATTACAGCTGGAGATATTTCAAGCCCTCCCGCTCTTTTACAAAATCAATTCCGTATTCAATATGCCGAAACAGGAACTACAACTTTTTTAAGTGTTAGAACAGCTAATATTTCAGAAGATGATTATGATGAAGTAACAATAACTGTAAAAAGTACAGTCGTTGCTCCAGTGAGTAACGGAGATATAACGGAGTGTAATTCAGGTCAAACATTGGATGCTAATGATGCATTGGTGTCAACAACTAATGTTACTTGGTATGACGCAATAGCAGGTGGAAGTAGCGTTGCTAATCCTACCCTAACAGGTGCAGGTAGTTCAACTTATTATGCAGAAAGAATTGACCCAACTTCAAGTTGTGCTAGTGCGACGAGAACACCAGTTACGTTAACAATAAATGCATTGCCAACAGCAACTATTTCTTATGGAGGTAGTCCTTATTGTGCCAACGGTTCGGCTAATGTAACTCAGACAGGTCAAACTGGAGGAACGTATAGTTCAACTGCAGGACTTGTTATTGATAGTAGTACAGGTCAAATTAATTTAGAAACAAGTGCTCAAGGAACCTACACGGTAACTTATAGCTTTAGTGATGGTACTTGTAGTGATACAACAACAACTAGTGTAAGAATTGACCCATTAGAAAATGCTACTTTTAGCTATGCAGGTTCACCATATTGTCAAGATGATGTAGATCCAATACCGACTATTACAGGTGTTTCAGGAGGAGCCTTTACAAGTAGCCCAGCTGGGTTGTCATTAAATGCTAGTACAGGTGCTATCGATTTAAGTACTTCTTCAGCTAATACATATACAATTACTTATACTACGCCAGGAACTTGTTCAAATAGTTCAGTTCAAAGTGTAACGATTAATTCATTACCAGCTGCAGAAGCAGGAACAGGAGGCGAGCTTACGTGTTCAACAACGACTATTAGTTTAGACGGAGCAGGTTCAGCAACAGGAGCAAGTATTACTTACTTATGGACAGGTCCTGGTACGATTACTGATGCTACTACGTTGACACCAACGGTTGATACGGCAGGAACATATACCTTAACGGTTACTAATACGGCAACAGGTTGTGAGTCTACCGATACAGTTGAAGTAACCCAAGATATAGCTTTACCAAATGTAGAAGCGGGAGCAACAGCAGAGTTAACATGTTCAGTAACGAGTGTAACATTATCAGGAAGCAGTTCTACAGCAGGAGCTACATATTTATGGACAGGTCCTGGTACGATTACCGATGCCACTACGTTGACACCAACAGTTGATACGGCAGGAACATATACATTGACAGTAACAGGAACCAATGGTTGTGAGTCTACCGATACAGTTGAAGTAACCCAAGATATAGCTTTACCAAATGTAGAAGCGGGAGCAACTGCAGAATTAACATGTTTAGTAACGAGTGTAACACTATCAGGAAGCAGTTCTACAGCAGGAACTACTTACTTATGGACAGGTCCTGGAACGATTACCGATGCTACTACGTTGACACCAACAGTTGATACAGCAGGAACATATACATTGACAGTAACAGGAACCAATGGTTGTGAGTCTACCGATACAGTTGAAGTAACCCAAGATATAGCTTTACCAAATGTAGAAGCGGGAGCAACAGCAGAGTTAACATGTTCAGTAACGAGTGTAACATTATCAGGAAGCAGTTCTACAGCAGGAGCTACATATTTATGGACAGGTCCTGGTACGATTACCGATGCCACTACGTTGACACCAACGGTTGATACGGCAGGAACATATACATTGACAGTAATAGGAACCAATGGTTGTGAGTCTACCGATACAGTTGAAGTAACCCAAGATATAGCTTTACCAAATGTAGAAGCGGGAACAACTGCAGAATTAACATGTTCAGTAACAAGTTTAGTATTATCGGGAAGCAGTTCTACAGCAGGAGCTACATATTTATGGACAGGTCCTGGAACGATTACCGATGCTACTACGTTGACACCAACGGTTAGTGCAGCAGGTACCTATACTTTAACCATTACCGATGCAGACAATGGATGTACTGCCACGGATACAGTAGTAATTACAGAAGACATTGCAGCCCCTACGGCAGATGCAGGTACGGATGCGGAGTTAACCTGTTTGGTAACGACATTAAACTTAGATGCCAGCGGTTCATCAGGACAAGGAGCTTTAACCTATGCATGGACCACAGCAGATGGAACGATAGATAGTGGAGCGGCGACAGCTACCCCAACGATTAGTGCAGCAGGTACCTATACCTTAACCATTACAGATGCAGACAATGGATGTACTGCAACGGATACGGTAGTAATTACAGAAGATATTTTAGCACCAACAGCCGATGCAGGATCGGATGCTACCTTAACATGTGCGGTAACGACATTAAACTTAGACGGAACTGGGTCTTCAGGACAAGGTGCACTAAGTTATGCATGGACCACCGCAGATGGAACGATAGACAGTGGAGCAGCAACAGCCACACCAACGATTAGTGCAGCAGGTACTTATACTTTAACCATTACCGATGCAGACAATGGGTGTACTGCAACTGATACCGTAGTGATTACAGAAGATGCAGCCTTACCAACGGCTGATGCAGGCACGGATGCGGAGTTAACCTGTTTGGTAACTACATTAAACTTAGATGGATCAGGATCAACGGCAGCAGGAGTAACTTATGCATGGACCACAGCAGATGGAACGATTGATAGTGGAGCAACTACAGTAACTCCAACAATCAGCTCAGCGGGTACGTATACTTTAACAGTAACCAATACGACTACAGGCTGTGCTTCGTCTGATGCGGTAGTAATTACAGAAGACATTGCAGCCCCTACGGCAGATGCAGGAACGGATGCAGAATTAAACTGTAATGTAACGACATTAAACTTAGACGCAAGTGGATCATCAGGACAAGGTGCTTTAACCTATGCCTGGACCACCGCAGATGGAACGATAGATAGTGGAGCAGCAACTGCCACACCAACGGTTAGTGCAGCAGGTACCTATACTTTAACCATTACCGATGCAGACAATGGATGTACTGCCACGGATACAGTAGTAATTACAGAAGACATTGCAGCCCCTACGGCAGATGCAGGTACGGATGCGGAGTTAACCTGTTTGGTAACGACATTAAACTTAGATGCCAGCGGTTCATCAGGACAAGGAGCTTTAACCTATGCATGGACCACAGCAGATGGAACGATAGATAGTGGAGCGGCGACAGCTACCCCAACGATTAGTGCAGCAGGTACCTATACCTTAACCATTACAGATGCAGACAATGGATGTACTGCAACGGATACGGTAGTAATTACAGAAGATATTTTAGCACCAACAGCCGATGCAGGATCGGATGCTACCTTAACATGTGCGGTAACGACATTAAACTTAGACGGAACTGGGTCTTCAGGACAAGGTGCACTAAGTTATGCATGGACCACCGCAGATGGAACGATAGACAGTGGAGCAGCAACAGCCACACCAACGATTAGTGCAGCAGGTACTTATACTTTAACCATTACCGATGCAGACAATGGGTGTACTGCAACTGATACCGTAGTGATTACAGAAGATGCAGCCTTACCAACGGCTGATGCAGGCACGGATGCGGAGTTAACCTGTTTGGTAACTACATTAAACTTAGATGGATCAGGATCAACGGCAGCAGGAGTAACTTATGCATGGACCACAGCAGATGGAACGATTGATAGTGGAGCAACTACAGTAACTCCAACAATCAGCTCAGCGGGTACGTATACTTTAACAGTAACCAATACGACTACAGGCTGTGCTTCGTCTGATGCGGTAGTAATTACAGAAGACATTGCAGCCCCTACGGCAGATGCAGGAACGGATGCAGAATTAAACTGTAATGTAACGACATTAAACTTAGACGCAAGTGGATCATCAGGACAAGGTGCTTTAACCTATGCCTGGACCACCGCAGATGGAACGATAGATAGTGGAGCAGCAACTGCCACACCAACGGTTAGTGCAGCAGGTACCTATACTTTAACCATTACCGATGCAGACAATGGATGTACTGCCACGGATACAGTAGTAATTACAGAAGACATTGCAGCCCCTACGGCAGATGCAGGTACGGATGCGGAGTTAACCTGTTTGGTAACGACATTAAACTTAGATGCCAGCGGTTCATCAGGACAAGGAGCTTTAACCTATGCATGGACCACAGCAGATGGAACGATAGATAGTGGAGCGGCGACAGCTACCCCAACGATTAGTGCAGCAGGTACCTATACCTTAACCATTACAGATGCAGACAATGGATGTACTGCAACGGATACGGTAGTAATTACAGAAGATATTTTAGCACCAACAGCCGATGCAGGATCGGATGCTACCTTAACATGTGCGGTAACGACATTAAACTTAGACGGAACTGGGTCTTCAGGACAAGGTGCACTAAGTTATGCATGGACCACCGCAGATGGAACGATAGACAGTGGAGCAGCAACAGCCACACCAACGATTAGTGCAGCAGGTACTTATACTTTAACCATTACCGATGCAGACAATGGGTGTACTGCAACTGATACCGTAGTGATTACAGAAGATGCAGCCTTACCAAC
Organism: Aureibaculum algae; assembly: GCF_006065315.1. Classification (GTDB taxonomy): domain Bacteria; phylum Bacteroidota; class Bacteroidia; order Flavobacteriales; family Flavobacteriaceae; genus Aureibaculum; species Aureibaculum algae. The sequence goes on from NZ_CP040749.1 coordinate 345,697, forward strand.
GGCTGATGCAGGCACGGATGCGGAGTTAACCTGTTTGGTAACTACATTAAACTTAGATGGATCAGGATCAACGGCAGCAGGAGTAACTTATGCATGGACCACAGCAGATGGAACGATTGATAGTGGAGCAACTACAGTAACTCCAACAATCAGCTCAGCGGGTACGTATACTTTAACAGTAACCAATACGACTACAGGCTGTGCTTCGTCTGATGCGGTAGTAATTACAGAAGACATTGCAGCCCCTACGGCAGATGCAGGAACGGATGCAGAATTAAACTGTAATGTAACGACATTAAACTTAGACGCAAGTGGATCATCAGGACAAGGTGCTTTAACCTATGCCTGGATCACCGCAGATGGAACGATAGATAGTGGAGCAGCAACTGCCACACCAACGGTTAGTGCAGCAGGTACCTATACTTTAACCATTACCGATGCAGACAATGGATGTACTGCCACGGATACAGTAGTAATTACAGAAGACATTGCAGCCCCTACGGCAGATGCAGGTACGGATGCGGAGTTAACCTGTTTGGTAACGACATTAAACTTAGATGCCAGCGGTTCATCAGGACAAGGAGCTTTAACCTATGCATGGACCACAGCAGATGGAACGATAGATAGTGGAGCGGCGACAGCTACCCCAACGATTAGTGCAGCAGGTACCTATACCTTAACCATTACAGATGCAGACAATGGATGTACTGCAACGGATACGGTAGTAATTACAGAAGATATTTTAGCACCAACAGCCGATGCAGGATCGGATGCTACCTTAACATGTGCGGTAACGACATTAAACTTAGACGGAACTGGGTCTTCAGGACAAGGTGCACTAAGTTATGCATGGACCACCGCAGATGGAACGATAGACAGTGGAGCAGCAACAGCCACACCAACGATTAGTGCAGCAGGTACTTATACTTTAACCATTACCGATGCAGACAATGGGTGTACTGCAACTGATACCGTAGTGATTACAGAAGATGCAGCCTTACCAACGGCTGATGCAGGCACGGATGCGGAGTTAACCTGTTTGGTAACTACATTAAACTTAGATGGATCAGGATCAACGGCAGCAGGAGTAACTTATGCATGGACCACAGCAGATGGAACGATTGATAGTGGAGCAACTACAGTAACTCCAACAATCAGCTCAGCGGGTACGTATACTTTAACAGTAACCAATACGACTACAGGCTGTGCTTCGTCTGATGCGGTAGTAATTACAGAAGACATTGCAGCCCCTACGGCAGATGCAGGAACGGATGCAGAATTAAACTGTAATGTAACGACATTAAACTTAGACGCAAGTGGATCATCAGGACAAGGTGCTTTAACCTATGCCTGGACCACCGCAGATGGAACGATAGATAGTGGAGCAGCAACTGCCACACCAACGGTTAGTGCAGCAGGTACCTATACTTTAACCATTACCGATGCAGACAATGGATGTACTGCCACGGATACAGTAGTAATTACAGAAGACATTGCAGCCCCTACGGCAGATGCAGGTACGGATGCGGAGTTAACCTGTTTGGTAACGACATTAAACTTAGATGCCAGCGGTTCATCAGGACAAGGAGCTTTAACCTATGCATGGACCACAGCAGATGGAACGATAGATAGTGGAGCGGCGACAGCTACCCCAACGATTAGTGCAGCAGGTACCTATACCTTAACCATTACAGATGCAGACAATGGATGTACTGCAACGGATACGGTAGTAATTACAGAAGATATTTTAGCACCAACAGCCGATGCAGGATCGGATGCTACCTTAACATGTGCGGTAACGACATTAAACTTAGACGGAACTGGGTCTTCAGGACAAGGTGCACTAAGTTATGCATGGACCACCGCAGATGGAACGATAGACAGTGGAGCAGCAACAGCCACACCAACGATTAGTGCAGCAGGTACTTATACTTTAACCATTACCGATGCAGACAATGGGTGTACTGCAACTGATACCGTAGTGATTACAGAAGATGCAGCCTTACCAACGGCTGATGCAGGCACGGATGCGGAGTTAACCTGTTTGGTAACTACATTAAACTTAGATGGATCAGGATCAACGGCAGCAGGAGTAACTTATGCATGGACCACAGCAGATGGAACGATTGATAGTGGAGCAACTACAGTAACTCCAACAATCAGCTCAGCGGGTACGTATACTTTAACAGTAACCAATACGACTACAGGCTGTGCTTCGTCTGATGCGGTAGTAATTACAGAAGACATTGCAGCCCCTACGGCAGATGCAGGAACGGATGCAGAATTAAACTGTAATGTAACGACATTAAACTTAGACGCAAGTGGATCATCAGGACAAGGTGCTTTAACCTATGCCTGGACCACCGCAGATGGAACGATAGATAGTGGAGCAGCAACTGCCACACCAACGGTTAGTGCAGCAGGTACCTATACTTTAACCATTACCGATGCAGACAATGGATGTACTGCCACGGATACAGTAGTAATTACAGAAGACATTGCAGCCCCTACGGCAGATGCAGGTACGGATGCGGAGTTAACCTGTTTGGTAACGACATTAAACTTAGATGCCAGCGGTTCATCAGGACAAGGAGCTTTAACCTATGCATGGACCACAGCAGATGGAACGATAGATAGTGGAGCGGCGACAGCTACCCCAACGATTAGTGCAGCAGGTACCTATACCTTAACCATTACAGATGCAGACAATGGATGTACTGCAACGGATACGGTAGTAATTACAGAAGATATTTTAGCACCAACAGCCGATGCAGGATCGGATGCTACCTTAACATGTGCGGTAACGACATTAAACTTAGACGGAACTGGGTCTTCAGGACAAGGTGCACTAAGTTATGCATGGACCACCGCAGATGGAACGATAGACAGTGGAGCAGCAACAGCCACACCAACGATTAGTGCAGCAGGTACTTATACTTTAACCATTACCGATGCAGACAATGGGTGTACTGCAACTGATACCGTAGTGATTACAGAAGATGCAGCCTTACCAACGGCTGATGCAGGCACGGATGCGGAGTTAACCTGTTTGGTAACTACATTAAACTTAGATGGATCAGGATCAACGGCAGCAGGAGTAACTTATGCATGGACCACAGCAGATGGAACGATTGATAGTGGAGCAACTACAGTAACTCCAACAATCAGCTCAGCGGGTACGTATACTTTAACAGTAACCAATACGACTACAGGCTGTGCTTCGTCTGATGCGGTAGTAATTACAGAAGACATTGCAGCCCCTACGGCAGATGCAGGAACGGATGCAGAATTAAACTGTAATGTAACGACATTAAACTTAGACGCAAGTGGATCATCAGGACAAGGTGCTTTAACCTATGCCTGGACCACCGCAGATGGAACGATAGATAGTGGAGCAGCAACTGCCACACCAACGGTTAGTGCAGCAGGTACCTATACTTTAACCATTACCGATGCAGACAATGGATGTACTGCCACGGATACAGTAGTAATTACAGAAGACATTGCAGCCCCTACGGCAGATGCAGGTACGGATGCGGAGTTAACCTGTTTGGTAACGACATTAAACTTAGATGCCAGCGGTTCATCAGGACAAGGAGCTTTAACCTATGCATGGACCACAGCAGATGGAACGATAGATAGTGGAGCGGCGACAGCTACCCCAACGATTAGTGCAGCAGGTACCTATACCTTAACCATTACAGATGCAGACAATGGATGTACTGCAACGGATACGGTAGTAATTACAGAAGATATTTTAGCACCAACAGCCGATGCAGGATCGGATGCTACCTTAACATGTGCGGTAACGACATTAAACTTAGACGGAACTGGGTCTTCAGGACAAGGTGCACTAAGTTATGCATGGACCACCGCAGATGGAACGATAGACAGTGGAGCAGCAACAGCCACACCAACGATTAGTGCAGCAGGTACTTATACTTTAACCATTACCGATGCAGACAATGGGTGTACTGCAACTGATACCGTAGTGATTACAGAAGATGCAGCCTTACCAACGGCTGATGCAGGCACGGATGCGGAGTTAACCTGTTTGGTAACTACATTAAACTTAGATGGATCAGGATCAACGGCAGCAGGAGTAACTTATGCATGGACCACAGCAGATGGAACGATTGATAGTGGAGCAACTACAGTAACTCCAACAATCAGCTCAGCGGGTACGTATACTTTAACAGTAACCAATACGACTACAGGCTGTGCTTCGTCTGATGCGGTAGTAATTACAGAAGACATTGCAGCCCCTACGGCAGATGCAGGAACGGATGCAGAATTAAACTGTAATGTAACGACATTAAACTTAGACGCAAGTGGATCATCAGGACAAGGTGCTTTAACCTATGCCTGGACCACCGCAGATGGAACGATAGATAGTGGAGCAGCAACTGCCACACCAACGGTTAGTGCAGCAGGTACCTATACTTTAACCATTACCGATGCAGACAATGGATGTACTGCCACGGATACAGTAGTAATTACAGAAGACATTGCAGCCCCTACGGCAGATGCAGGTACGGATGCGGAGTTAACCTGTTTGGTAACGACATTAAACTTAGATGCCAGCGGTTCATCAGGACAAGGAGCTTTAACCTATGCATGGACCACAGCAGATGGAACGATAGATAGTGGAGCGGCGACAGCTACCCCAACGATTAGTGCAGCAGGTACCTATACCTTAACCATTACAGATGCAGACAATGGATGTACTGCAACGGATACGGTAGTAATTACAGAAGATATTTTAGCACCAACAGCCGATGCAGGATCGGATGCTACCTTAACATGTGCGGTAACGACATTAAACTTAGACGGAACTGGGTCTTCAGGACAAGGTGCACTAAGTTATGCATGGACCACCGCAGATGGAACGATAGACAGTGGAGCAGCAACAGCCACACCAACGATTAGTGCAGCAGGTACTTATACTTTAACCATTACCGATGCAGACAATGGGTGTACTGCAACTGATACCGTAGTGATTACAGAAGATGCAGCCTTACCAACGGCTGATGCAGGCACGGATGCGGAGTTAACCTGTTTGGTAACTACATTAAACTTAGATGGATCAGGATCAACGGCAGCAGGAGTAACTTATGCATGGACCACAGCAGATGGAACGATTGATAGTGGAGCAACTACAGTAACTCCAACAATCAGCTCAGCGGGTACGTATACTTTAACAGTAACCAATACGACTACAGGCTGTGCTTCGTCTGATGCGGTAGTAATTACAGAAGACATTGCAGCCCCTACGGCAGATGCAGGAACGGATGCAGAATTAAACTGTAATGTAACGACATTAAACTTAGACGCAAGTGGATCATCAGGACAAGGTGCTTTAACCTATGCCTGGACCACCGCAGATGGAACGATAGATAGTGGAGCAGCAACTGCCACACCAACGGTTAGTGCAGCAGGTACCTATACTTTAACCATTACCGATGCAGACAATGGATGTACTGCCACGGATACAGTAGTAATTACAGAAGACATTGCAGCCCCTACGGCAGATGCAGGTACGGATGCGGAGTTAACCTGTTTGGTAACGACATTAAACTTAGATGCCAGCGGTTCATCAGGACAAGGAGCTTTAACCTATGCATGGACCACAGCAGATGGAACGATAGATAGTGGAGCGGCGACAGCTACCCCAACGATTAGTGCAGCAGGTACCTATACCTTAACCATTACAGATGCAGACAATGGATGTACTGCAACGGATACGGTAGTAATTACAGAAGATATTTTAGCACCAACAGCCGATGCAGGATCGGATGCTACCTTAACATGTGCGGTAACGACATTAAACTTAGACGGAACTGGGTCTTCAGGACAAGGTGCACTAAGTTATGCATGGACCACCGCAGATGGAACGATAGACAGTGGAGCAGCAACAGCCACACCAACGATTAGTGCAGCAGGTACTTATACTTTAACCATTACCGATGCAGACAATGGGTGTACTGCAACTGATACCGTAGTGATTACAGAAGATGCAGCCTTACCAACGGCTGATGCAGGCACGGATGCGGAGTTAACCTGTTTGGTAACTACATTAAACTTAGATGGATCAGGATCAACGGCAGCAGGAGTAACTTATGCATGGACCACAGCAGATGGAACGATTGATAGTGGAGCAACTACAGTAACTCCAACAATCAGCTCAGCGGGTACGTATACTTTAACAGTAACCAATACGACTACAGGCTGTGCTTCGTCTGATGCGGTAGTAATTACAGAAGACATTGCAGCCCCTACGGCAGATGCAGGAACGGATGCAGAATTAAACTGTAATGTAACGACATTAAACTTAGACGCAAGTGGATCATCAGGACAAGGTGCTTTAACCTATGCCTGGACCACCGCAGATGGAACGATAGATAGTGGAGCAGCAACTGCCACACCAACGGTTAGTGCAGCAGGTACCTATACTTTAACCATTACCGATGCAGACAATGGATGTACTGCCACGGATACAGTAGTAATTACAGAAGACATTGCAGCCCCTACGGCAGATGCAGGTACGGATGCGGAGTTAACCTGTTTGGTAACGACATTAAACTTAGATGCCAGCGGTTCATCAGGACAAGGAGCTTTAACCTATGCATGGACCACAGCAGATGGAACGATAGATAGTGGAGCGGCGACAGCTACCCCAACGATTAGTGCAGCAGGTACCTATACCTTAACCATTACAGATGCAGACAATGGATGTACTGCAACGGATACGGTAGTAATTACAGAAGATATTTTAGCACCAACAGCCGATGCAGGATCGGATGCTACCTTAACATGTGCGGTAACGACATTAAACTTAGACGGAACTGGGTCTTCAGGACAAGGTGCACTAAGTTATGCATGGACCACCGCAGATGGAACGATAGACAGTGGAGCAGCAACAGCCACACCAACGATTAGTGCAGCAGGTACTTATACTTTAACCATTACCGATGCAGACAATGGGTGTACTGCAACTGATACCGTAGTGATTACAGAAGATGCAGCCTTACCAACGGCTGATGCAGGCACGGATGCGGAGTTAACCTGTTTGGTAACTACATTAAACTTAGATGGATCAGGATCAACGGCAGCAGGAGTAACTTATGCATGGACCACAGCAGATGGAACGATTGATAGTGGAGCAACTACAGTAACTCCAACAATCAGCTCAGCGGGTACGTATACTTTAACAGTAACCAATACGACTACAGGCTGTGCTTCGTCTGATGCGGTAGTAATTACAGAAGACATTGCAGCCCCTACGGCAGATGCAGGAACGGATGCAGAATTAAACTGTAATGTAACGACATTAAACTTAGACGCAAGTGGATCATCAGGACAAGGTGCTTTAACCTATGCCTGGACCACCGCAGATGGAACGATAGATAGTGGAGCAGCAACTGCCACACCAACGGTTAGTGCAGCAGGTACCTATACTTTAACCATTACCGATGCAGACAATGGATGTACTGCCACGGATACAGTAGTAATTACAGAAGACATTGCAGCCCCTACGGCAGATGCAGGTACGGATGCGGAGTTAACCTGTTTGGTAACGACATTAAACTTAGATGCCAGCGGTTCATCAGGACAAGGAGCTTTAACCTATGCATGGACCACAGCAGATGGAACGATAGATAGTGGAGCGGCGACAGCTACCCCAACGATTAGTGCAGCAGGTACCTATACCTTAACCATTACAGATGCAGACAATGGATGTACTGCAACGGATACGGTAGTAATTACAGAAGATATTTTAGCACCAACAGCCGATGCAGGATCGGATGCTACCTTAACATGTGCGGTAACGACATTAAACTTAGACGGAACTGGGTCTTCAGGACAAGGTGCACTAAGTTATGCATGGACCACCGCAGATGGAACGATAGACAGTGGAGCAGCAACAGCCACACCAACGATTAGTGCAGCAGGTACTTATACTTTAACCATTACCGATACAGACAATGGGTGTACTGCAACTGATACCGTAGTGATTACAGAAGATACAAATGTTCCTGTTATAGATAGTGTATCTTCAACAGACCCAACAACAGCTAGTTGTCCAATATTAAATGATGGTACAATAACTATTACGGCTACAGGTTCTAATTTGGTATATAGTATTGATGGAGGAGTAACATATCAAACTTCAAATGTGTTTAATGATTTGACAGCCGGAGGTTCGCCTTATACAATAGCAGTTAAGAACTCAGTAACAGAATGTGAAGTAATTGATCCAACGACAGTAACTTTAACAGCTCCTGGATGTAATGCAAATGTGGTTGTTACAAAAACACAAACAATTGGCCCAGCTACGGTTACAGCTATTGGACAAACATTAGGTTATACGATAACTTTAGAAAATGATGGAGATTTAGATTTAACGAATATAGTTATTGCTGATGTATTACCAGATGGTACCAATGGAAGTTTAACAGGACCGACAGGAGATGCGGGAACAGCGAATGTTATAGATAAAGGCGAAACTTGGACTTACACTATAAGTTATACCACAACATTGGCCGATTTCCAAAGAAGAGCAAATGCAGGTACAAATGTTGTTAATGAAGTTTCAGTAACTACTGACGAAATAGCAATAGCAGAAACAGATACAGCAGAGACGCCTATAGAATATGCAGATTTAAGTATCACAAAAGCAGTAAGTACGAATACACCTAATGTTGGCGATACAGTAACCTTTACATTAACTGTTGCAAATAGTGGCAACAATGCTACAGGAGTAACAGTAGAAGATGTTGTACCTAACGGTTATGGTTCCGTTACGGCAATAACTTCAGGAGGAACTGTAACTGGAAATACAATTAGTTGGTCAGGATTATCTGTTTCAACAGGATCATCAACAGTATTAGAATTTACAGCTCAAGTGTTGGCTACAGGAAATTATGGTAACAGAGCTGAAATAACAGCTTCTGGAAGCGTAGATCCTGATTCTGATCCTACTTCTAGCTTTGATGATGATGATTATACAGATGGAGATGCAGACGATGATGAAAGTAATACAGTAAGTATTAGTCCTAGTGCTGTTTCTGACTTGTCATTAACTAAAACAGTGAACAATGCAACGCCTAACGTAGGTTCAAATGTAGTATTTACATTAACTGTAAATAATGCAGGGCCAAGCACAGCAACAGGCATTGAGGTGACAGATGCATTACCAACAGGTTATACATATGTGTCTGATAATAGTTCAGGAGCTTATGATGACGGAACAGGAATTTGGACAGTACCTAACATCTCTTTAAGTGGTTCAGAAAGTATTCAAATAACAGCAACTGTTAATGCAACCGGAGTTTATACAAATGTTGCAGAAGTAACAGCATCTGACAATACAGATCCTGATTCAACTCCGGGAGATGGTAGCGGTGATGATTATGCTAGTGTAAGTACGAGTCCAGCAGCAGTTTCTGATTTGTCAATGACAAAAACAGTTAACAATGCAACGCCTAACGTAGGTTCAAATGTAGTATTTACATTAACTGTAAATAATGCAGGGCCAAGTACTGCAACAGGTGTTCAGGTGACAGATGTATTGCCAACAGGTTATACATATGTGTCTGATAATAGTTCAGGTGCTTATGTTAATGGAACAGGAATTTGGACAGTGCCAAACATTCCGTTAAGCGGATCTGAAAGTTTACAAATAACAGCGAGTGTAGATGCAACAGGAAATTATACTAACGAGGCTGAAGTATCAGCATCTGATAATTCAGATCCAGATTCAACTCCAGGAGATGGTAGCGGTGATGATTATGCTAGTGTAAGTACAAGTCCAGCAGCAGTTTCTGACTTGTCATTAATTAAAACAGTGAACGATGCCACACCTAACGTAGGTTCAAATGTAGTATTTACATTAACTGTAAATAATGCAGGGCCAAGCACAGCAACAGGCATTGAGGTGACAGATGCATTACCAACAGGTTATACATATGTGTCTGATAATAGTTCAGGAGCTTATGATGACGGAACAGGAATTTGGACAGTACCAAACATCCCGTTAAACGGATCTGAAAGTTTACAAATAACAGCTAGTGTAGTTGCAACTGGTAATTATACTAACGAGGCTGAAGTAACAGCATCTGATAATACAGATCCAGATTCAACTCCAGGAGATGGTAGCGGTGATGATTATGCTAGTGTAAGTACGAGTCCAGCTGCAGTTTCTGACTTGTCATTAACTAAAACAGTGAACGATGCCACACCTAATGTAGGTTCAAATATAGTGTTTACATTGACTTTAAATAATGCTGGGCCAAGCACATCAACAGGTGTTCAAGTGACTGATGCATTACCAACAGGTTATACATATGTGTCTGATAATAGTTCAGGAGCTTATGATGACGGAACAGGAATTTGGACAGTACCTAATATCTCGTTAAATGGATCAGAAAGTATTCAAATAACAGCGAGTGTAGATGCCACAGGAAATTATACAAATACAGCTGAAGTAACAGCGTCTGACAATACAGATCCTGATTCAACTCCAGGAGATGGAGCTGGTGATGATTATGCAACAGTAAATACAACTCCAGTCGCAGTGTCTGACTTGAGTATCACAAAAGCAGTTGATAATTTAACACCTGCAGTAGGTAATAATGTAACATTTACGTTAACCGTAACAAACGACGGTCCAAGTAGTGCAACGGGAGTTACATTTGAAGATGTTGTGCCTAATGGATATGATACTGTAACAGCAATAACAGCAGGTTCATCAGTTTCTGGAAACACCATTAGTTGGTCAGGTTTAACGATTGCTTCGGGTGCATCAGCAACTTATGAGTTTACAGCAAGAGTGTTGGCTGGTGGAAATTATGGAAATAGAGCAGAAATTACAGCATCTGATAATCTTGATTTGGATAGTGATCCAACAACAAGTTTTGGTACTGATGATTTATCTGATGGAAACCCAGATGATGATGAAAGCGATACTATAAGCGTCAGTCCAACTGCTGTATCTGACTTATCAATGACAAAAACTGTAAGCAATGCAACTCCATATGTAGGTTCAAATGTAATATTTACATTAACTGTAAGTAATGCAGGGTTAAGTGATGCCACAGGAGTAGAAGTAACAGATATTTTACCAACAGGTTATACTTATGTAAGTGATAATGGAACAGGAGCATATGATGATGTTACAGGATTATGGACCGTTGGTGATATCGCAAATGCTGCTTCAGCATCATTACAAATAACCGCAGCAGTTAATGCAACAGGTAACTATACAAACAATGCAGAAGTAACAGCTTCAGACAATGACGATTCAGACTCAACGCCTGGTGACGGTAGTGGAGATGATTTTGCAACTGTGGGAACAAATCCAGTGGCAGTTTCTGATTTAGACATGACAAAAACTATTGATGATGCAGCTCCATTAGTTGGTACTAATGTGGTGTTCACATTAACAGTGAATAATAATGGATTAAGTGATGCCACTGGAGTTCAAATTACAGACGTGTTACCGACTGGTTATACTTTTGTAAGTGATGATGGTTCAGGAGCATATGTTTCAGGAACAGGAGTTTGGACAGTGCCAACAATTACAAATGGCAGTTCAGCAACCTTAAACATTACAGCAACAGTATTGGCAACTGGTAATTATGATAATAGTGCTGAAGTAACAGCTTCTGATAATTATGATCCAGATTCTACTCCAAATAATGGAGATACAAATGAAGACGATTATGATATGGTTGAAGTAAATCCTCAGCCAGTATCTGATGTGAGTTTGGTTAAATCGGTAAGCGATTTAAATCCAACTACAGGTGATGTTGTTACATTCACATTGACTATTCATAATGATGGACCAAGTGCGGCAACAGGAATAGATGTAGAAGATGTTGTTCCTGACGGATTTGGAAGTATAACAGCCATTTCTAATGGAGGTGTATTAACAGGAAATACTATAAACTGGAACGGATTAACAATTGCAAACGGAGCAGATTTATTATTAACATTTAATGTTGAAGTGCTTACAACAGGTGCAAACACAACAACAAGTTATTACAATCAAGCTGAAATAACTGGTGGTGATAATATCGATCCAGATAGTGATTTTAATGCTAGTTTTGATACAGATGATTTAGCAGATAGTTTGGATGATGATGATGAAAGTATTGTTGATAGTATCGTAATTAACTTCTTGCCAACGGCAGAAGATGATAATGTAGTTGTAGTTGAGAATTCAACAAATAATAGTATCACCGTATTATTAGACAATGGTAATGGTGTCGATGATTTTGGTAGAGACGGACCAAGTTCAACTCCAATCGTAATTGCAACTGGACCTACAAATGGAACTGCGACGATAAATGATAATAGTACGCCAACGGATCCAACAGATGATTATATTGTATATACACCAACTGCTGATTATGTAGGTGTAGACACTATAACCTATACAATTGAAGACAGTAATGGAGATACATCTACTGCAACATTAACAATTGAAGTGTTAGTTGATACTGATGGAGATAATGTTGCCGATCTATATGATATAGATGATGATAATGATGGTATTCTAGATACTGTTGAAGGTTCTGGTAATTCAGATAGTGATGGTTATCAAGATAGTTTAGATATCGATTCAGATAACGATGGTATTCCTGATAATGTAGAGGCTCAGACAACAGCAGGTTATATAGCTCCTTCTGGAATTGATTCTGATGGAAATGGACTTGATGATGCTTACGAAACATCACCAGGTTCTGGCGAAGGTCTTACACCTGTTAATACAGATGGAATAGATAGTCCTGATTATTTAGATACTGATAGTGATAATGACAATGTAGTAGATAGTATTGAAGGAAATGATGCCAATCATGATGGTATTCCTGATGTTTCTTATAGTGGCAGTGATCTTGATGAAGATGGATTAGATGATGCTTTTGAAGGATTTGATACCAATGACGGTTTTGATGTTAACGACGAAATTGATAATCCGTTAACTGACTTACCAGATACAGATGGAGATGCATCGTTAGATTATAGAGATACTGATGATGATGGAGATGGTGTAGCTACTTTTGATGAAGATATCAATAATAATGGAGATCCATTTGATGATGATTTTGATAATGACTTCCAACCAAATTATTTAGATATTGATGATGATAATGACGGTATCTTAACACTAGTTGAAGGGATAGATAATTTAGATAGTGATACGAATCCTAATTATTTAGATATTGATGCGGATGGAGATGGTATTCCTGATAATGTAGAAGGGCAATCAACAACCGGTTATATAGAACCTTCAGGTTTTGATTCTGATGGAAATGGTTTAGATGATGCTTATGAAACTACTCCAGGTTCAGGAGAAGGTATTACGCCTGAAAATACGGATGGGGCCGATGATCCTGATTATTTAGATGAAGATTCTGATAATGATGGTGTTCATGATTATATTGAAGGACATGATTTAGATCATGATGGTCATCCAGATGTTGATCCAATTGATACGGATACTGACGGTGATGGGTTAGATGACGGTTATGAAGGTTCAAATCTTAATGATATTGATCCTAATGATGAAATTAATGATCCGGCAAATAATCTACCTAATTTTGATTATGATCCAACAGTAGGGGCAATTAATGATGATGTAGATTATAGAGATACTGATGATGATAATGATGGTACGCCAACATATGAAGAAGATGATAATGAAAATGGTATTTGGTATGATGATGATTGTGATTTTGATGGTAAACCTAATTACTTAGATGTAACATCTTGTACAATCATACCTGAGGCCTTCTCACCAAATGGAGATGGTGATAATGATTACTTTATTGTACCATTATTAAGTAGGTATCCAAATTTCAGAATAGAGATATTTGATAGATGGGGAGCTAAAGTATATGACTATAGTAATAAAGGTAAAACACCAGTTGAATGGTGGGATGGATATTCTGATGGTAAAATAACTATTCAGAAAGATCAAAAAGTACCTGTAGGAACTTATTATTATATCATTTACTTTAATAAAGATGATAGAAAACCTGTAACAGGTTGGGTATATATAAATTATTAAGAATTAAATTGAATAGGTCCGAGAAAGCAATGGTTTTCTCGGATTTATTTAAAACTATATTATAATATTTACGAGCACATTAATTGAAAAGTAAGGAACGGTATAATTTGTATATCAAGTAAATTATATAAGTAGAATATTTTTTTATCAATCACAAAATTTTATTTATAGTTATACGTTTTAAATTGGCATACTAGCGTTCTTTTTATTTGCTAGTGCAAAAAGTAATAAGTGGTATTATTAATTTTTTTTAGAAATAGATTATAAATTGAATACATCTTTTTTGTTATAAGGTTTTATTTATAGTCGCACCTCTTTTATCTTATATAATACAATTTTTAAGGTAGGAAATAATACAATACGATTGTTATAGTAACGAGTATATGTAATATATTAAGGAGTCTATGTTTCTAGTAAAATAAAATAACAGATAAGATGTCATTTAAAAGTATATGTGATATTCTACACTGCCTTAAAAGAATAATTAAAAAATAACAAATGAAATTAATATCATTAGTTTTACTAATAGCTTTAAGTTTAATAAGTGTTGCTGGTTTCGGTCAGCAAGACCCTCAGTACACACAATACATGTACAACATGAATATTGTAAATCCGGCTTATGCAGGATCACGAGGTACATTGAGCATAGGGTTATTAGGTAGAATGCAATGGGTTGGAATAGATGGAGCTCCCAAAACGGCTACTATGGCTATTCATGCTCCGTTGGGTAAAAACTTAGGAGGTGGTTTTTCAGCCATTTTAGACGAACATGGTCCTGTAAAAGAGACTAATGTTTTTGCAGATGTAAGTTATACAATTACCACTTCAGATGAAGGTAGATTAGCGTTTGGTTTAAAAGGAGGAGTTACCTTTTTTGATGTGGGTTTATTGTCTTTGGTGTTGCCTCAAACAGCACCAGGAGTAGATCCTTTATTTTCAGATAATGTGAATGAGACTTTACCAAATTTTGGAGCTGGGGTATATTATTATACTGATAAATTTTATTTAGGTTTGTCTGCTCCAAATTTATTAGAGACCAAGCATTTAGAGAAAGATAGCGGAACAATAAGTCAGGCTTCAGAAAAAATGCATTATTTTGGAACGGCGGGTTATGTATTTAACTTGTCTGAAACTTTAAAGTTTAAACCTTCAGTAATGGCTAAAGCTGTTTCGGGTTCACCATTATCTTTAGATGGTTCTTTAAACTTTTTATTTAATGATCGTTTAGAATTAGGAGCGAGTTATCGATTTGGAGATTCAGTAAGTGGTTTAATTAATTTTGGAGTAACTAGAGATTTACGTATCGGTTATGCTTATGATTATACAACTACAAATTTGGGGAATTATAACAGTGGTACTCATGAAGTATTTATGCAATGGGATATAGATTTTTCAAAGAAAAATTTAAAATCGCCGAGATTCTTCTAAAACTTGGGTTATTTCACGAATAATGTCTCATTTTTTGAATTAAAAATGAAGTATTTTTTAAATTGTTAAAATATAATAACAACTTCTTTACAATGTAAAAGAAAAGGCTAAACCTTATATCTATAAGGTTTAGCCTTTTCTTTTGTTGTTTAAATAAATTTTCATTTTAAATAGTTTTTAAAATATAGAGCCCTAAAATTCTTTTTTAACATTTTTTTATATATTTGTATTCATTGTAGAAATACGATTGGGACATTAAATTTTTGGGGAAAATCCTTGTATTTCTGTAAATAACTCTATAGACTACAATTTATACAACACTAAGTAAATATCATTATGAAAAAAGGTTACTTAACTACAATTTACGCAGTTTACGGTAAACAATTAAGACATGCAATAATGTCATTATTGTTTGTATTTGGTTTAGCAACTGTTAATTCCGTTTGTGCACAAACTAATGTTGATGCTTGGTCAACAACCGCCGTGCCTAACACATTAGATAGTCGTTTGGCTACAGGAGGAGAGACTTTAAATTTTGGAGCGGGTGATAGTAATAGTGTGGTAGATGTCGTGGTGGCTGGTGACGTTTACATGCCTGTTCCATCACCATTAACAATTACTTTAAGAAGAGTTGATAACGCTAATACAATTGGAAATGATTTTGATCCTTGGTATAGGGAGAGTCAAACTGGTTTTAATGAAGCTGCTAATAACTATACAGCACCGTATTTTGCAAATGTTAATGATGTGATCTCTGCAAATATTATTGATATAGGCCTTGACAATACATTTAATAATTCTACTTCTGTGCAGACTTCAAATGTAGAAAGGATTGATATTGTTTTTAATAGTCCAAGAATCCTGCGAAATATAGATCTACAAGCTGGATTTCCAATTTTTGAAAGAGGAGGGAGTGGGTTAGTAAGAGTAGCTGTTATCACTGGAGTTGATGGTTCAGGAAATCCAACTTCATATTCAAATGTAATTAGAAATGGTGGAGCTAATGAATATGGTCCTGATTTAACCACGAATTACACCTATGATTTGTTAACAAAGTTGGAATCAGCTCCTTTGTATACGTGGGCTGAGCCAGGATTTAATCAATCTATTAACGGAGTTTTTTTTAGTTGGGCAGATTTTGGACTTACAGCAGGTCAAACTGTTTATGGGTATTCTGTGGCTGATTTTGATGCCCCTTCAACCGCGGTTAATTTTTTAGATATAGCAAATTTTAGTACAGCGACTGACCAGGCCTACCCAAGTGGTGCAGATCTGATTTTCAACTTTCAGTATTTTGCTTCTGGTAATGATATTGATGGTGATGGAATTCCAGATTATGCCGATTTAGATAATGATAATGACGGTATTTTAGATACGGATGAAGGTGTATATACAAATAGAGACACGGATGGCGATACAATTCCTGATTATTTAGATAAAGATAGTGATAATGATGGTTGTTATGATGCATTAGAAGGTGATGGTGGGTATACCTTAGCTGATATAGATATTAGCATTGGTGGTTCATTAGGCTCTCTTACTTTTCCAGTTGATGCTAATGGTGTGCCTGGAGGTCTTGCTAATGCACAGAGTGCAACACCAGGGGTAATTGACCCAACTTTAGTTAGTTTGACTTGTGATACTGATGGTGATGGTATTTCACCTTTAGTTGATTTGGACAATGATAATGATGGAATTCTTAATACAGATGAAACTTGCGATCCTGTATTTTCCTTTAGTAATGGTGTTGGAGGAGCAACGCATACTCAAAATTTCAATAACCCTAGATCTGCTGTTTTTGATTTTACTGAATTAGATGATTCAGTTATTATTGATGTAAATGGTAGTCCAATACATGCAGCAGCAGGTTTGTCGGTTGAGTTGGCAAGTTTACAAGCTGGTTTTATGAACATGGTATTTCGTTCTGAT
Source organism: Aureibaculum algae (assembly GCF_006065315.1). Classification (GTDB taxonomy): domain Bacteria; phylum Bacteroidota; class Bacteroidia; order Flavobacteriales; family Flavobacteriaceae; genus Aureibaculum; species Aureibaculum algae. The sequence goes on from NZ_CP040749.1 coordinate 363,128, forward strand.
AGTTCTGAAATAACAGATCCTTGGACTCCAAATGTTAATGGTTTACCTCGTTTTCGGATTGCGATAGATCGATTTGGTGTGGTAAGAGCATATGGTAGTAGAACAACTACTTCCACTTTTTTAGCAAGAATGATTCCAGCAGATGGTTCTTCTTTTAATACTGTAGGTTGGACTACTGGTTCAATTCCTATTACAATTCAAAACCCTAATGGAGTAGGTATAGATGCAAGTGCTGGGTCTTTAACGGTGTTCTGTGATTCTGATGAAGATGGTATTCCAAATGCATTAGACTTAGATTCTGACAATGACGGTATTACTGATACAACGGAAGCTGGAGGAGTAGATGCTAATGGAGACGGAATTGTAGATGGTTTTACTGACAATAACGACGATGGTTTAGATGATAACACAGCATTATCACCGCTTCCAGTACCTAATACAGATGGTGATTCAGTGCCAGATTATTTAGATTTAGACTCCGATAATGATGGAATAACAGATGTAACAGAAGCAGGAGGAGTAGATTTAGATGGAGACGGAATAATAGATGGCTTTACAGACACTGATGGCAACGGACTTGATGATGCTACTGAAACAACACCTTTGCCTGTTCCAAGTTCAGATGGAGATGCGGTGCCAGATTATTTAGATTTAGATTCTGACGATGACGGTATAAATGACATTGTTGAGGCAGGTGGAGTTGATTTAAATGATGACGGAATCGTAGATGGATTTGCTGATTCAAATAATGATGGGTTAGATGATACTACAGCAGCTACCCCATTACCTGTTGGAGATAAAGACAATGATGGAATACCTAATTATGTGGATTTAGATTCAGATAATGATGGAATTCTTGATGCTACTGAAGGTGAAAATGATTTTGATAACGATGGCTTACCAAATTATTTAGATTTAGACTCAGATGCTGATGGTATTTCTGATGTTATTGAAGCTGGTGGTGTAGATATTGATGGTGATGCTCATGTTGATTATGCAACATCTGGTGATCCTAGTACACTTAATGATGCAAATAATAATGGATTGCTTGATGCTTTAGAAGGTACACCTTTACCAATTCCAAATACTGACGGTACATTCGGAGCAGATTATCTTGATATTGACGCTGACGATGATGGTATCGTTGATGATATCGAAGGTCAAACTACTGCTGATTATAGATCTCCTTCAGGCGTTGATACTGATAACGATGGTCTAGATGATAATTATGACGGAGATAATGGAAATACCATTGGAGTAATTGATGCTCTTGATCCAAATGGAGCAATCGTACCTACAAATACAGATGGAACTGATAATCCAGATTATACAGATACTGATTCTGATAATGATGGAGATTTAGATAGTTTAGAAGGTTGGGATACTGATAATGATGGTACTGCCAATATAACACCTACTGGTGCTGATGCTGATGCTGATGGATTGGATAATGCTTATGATACAGATGATTCTGTTTTAGATGCAACAAATGGAGGTACGTTACCAACAGATTTTCCTGATTTTGATACTCCTGGTGGTGAACCAGATTGGAGAGAGGCTTTAGATATAGATTGGGATAATGATGGTGTTAATGATATTGTTGACTCAGATTCAGATAATGATGGTATTCCTGATATTATTGAAACGGGAGGTAATGATCCTTATGGAGATGAAGACGGTGATGGTATTGAAAATTGGATGGATACTACAGATGATGGTAATGCTGGAGATAGCAGTGTTACAGATTACACAGATTTAGATGGAAACGGAATTCCTGATGTATATGACATAGACGGAGATGGTGTACCGAATCATTTAGATTTAGATTCAGACAATGACGGTATTTACGATATCGTAGAATCAGGTCAAATAGACGATCTTAATAATATTGTTGATGTAGATAATGATGGTGTCATAGACGCTGCCAACTCAGGTACAGTTGGTACAAATGGATTATTTGATCCTTTAGAAGATGCACCTGATAGTGGTAATTTAGCAAACCTAACCGCTGATTCTGATGCGGATGGTATTCCTGATTCTAATGAAATAGATGCTGATAATGATGGATGTAACGATGTTCTCGAAGCTGGTTTTACAGATGGAGATTTAAATGGTTTATTAGGTAATGGTACATTTGGTGCAGGCTTATTCGTTGATGTAAATGGTGTGGTTACGAGTGGAATCGATGGTTATACTGTTCCAGACGATTTAGATGCTAATTCAGTTTATGATTTTCAACAGTCTAGTTTAGGCGTTCCTGTTATAAACACAAACCCTATAAGTCAAACGTTAATTATTAATGCTAACGTTACTTTTAGTACTGATCTATTGGCTACAATTACATACCGATGGTACGAAAGTACAAATGGAGGTACATCTTGGACTGCAATAACGAATGGAGGTGCGAGTCCTGCATATAGTAATGCAACAACAGACGCCTTAACTTTAACAGGAGTTCCTGCTAGTTATGATGGCTATCAATACAGAGTTATACTTTCATCACCAGCATTTACTTGTGATAGTAATTGGACATCTGCTCCTGCTGTATTGAGTTTATTCCCTGATAATGATAGTGATGGTGTTCCAAATTACTTAGATTTAGATTCAGACAATGATGGTATTCCAGATACAGTTGAATCAGGAGGAGTTGATCCTTATGCAGATATAGACGCAGATGGAATTCCAGCATATTTAGATGATGATGATAATGACAATACTGTTGGAGACGATAATGGTGTTATTGAACCAGCATTTGATTCTGACGGAGATGGCATACCAAATTATTTGGATTTAGATTCAGACAATGACGGAATTTATGACTTAGTAGAATCAGGTCAATTAGATCCTCTTAATAATATTGTTGATGTAAATAATGACGGTATTATCGATGCTGCAAATTCAGGTACTGTTGGTACAAACGGATTATTTGATCCTTTAGAAGATGCACCTGATAGTGGTAATTTAGCAAACCTAACTGATGATTCAGATGCTGATGGCACACCTGACTCTAACGAAATAGATGCAGATAATGATGGTTGTAATGATGTTCGTGAAGCTGGCTTTACAGATGGAGATTTAAATGGACTGTTAGGTAATGGTACAATTGGTGCTGGTTTATTAGTTGATGCAAATGGAGTTGTTACGAGTGGGGTTGATGGTTATACTATACCAGATGATTTAGATTTGAATTCAGTTTATGATTTTCAACAAGCTAGTTTAGGTATTCCTTTAGTTAATACCGATCCATTAAGTCAAACTATAGTAATTAATTCTAATGTTACTTTTAGTACTGATATCTTAGCTGAAATTACATATCAATGGTACGAAAGTACAGATGGAGGTGCAACTTGGGCAGCAATAACTAATGGAGGTGCCAGCCCAGTTTACAGTAATGCAACAACTGATGCATTAACTTTAACTGGAGTTCCTTTAAGTTATGATGGTTATCAATATAGAGTACTATTATCATCACCAGTATTTGTTTGTGATAGTAACTGGACATCTGCTCCAGCTACTTTAAACTTATTCCCTGATAATGACGGAGATGGTATTCCAGATATTTCTGATTTAGATGATGATAACGATGGAATTCCTGATACTATAGAAGGTGTTCTTGATACTGACGGAGATGGTATTTTAGACCAATTTGATTTAGATTCAGATAATGATGGTATTTATGATGTAGTAGAATCAGGTCAATTAAACGGTACTACTGTAGTTGATTTAAATAATGACGGAATTTTAGATGGTAATACAGTCGATTTTGGAACAAACGGATTATTAGACTTGATAGAATCTGATGATACTACAGCTGCAACACTTACAAATGCTACTGCTGATTCAGATGGTGATAGCATACCTGATTCATTAGAATTAGATGCTGATAATGATGGTTGTAATGATGTAACCGAAGCAGGTCTAGTAGATGTTGATAGTAGTGGTAGATTAGGTAGTGATACTGGTTTAACAGTTGATGCTAATGGTTTAGTTAATACTCCAGGAACTACGGGTTATACTACACCTAACGATTTAGATAATAACAGTGTATTTGATTTCCAAGAAGCTGGTCTTGCCGTGCTGCCAATCGCAACACAACCATTGGATGATGTAATAGTTGTGAACGCAAATACTAGTTTTAGTGTTGATATACAAAGTACAATTACGTATCAATGGCAAATGAGTACAGATGCTGGTGTTAATTGGTCTAACATTTCTAATGGAGGAACTGTTCCTACAGTTACAGGAGCAACCTCAGATGAATTAACATTAACTATGGTGCCATTAGAATATAATGGTTATATGTATCGAGTGGTTTTATCTTCACCAGCTTTCGCTTGTGATACAAATGTAATTTCCGATCCAGCGTTATTAACCGTATATCCTGACTTTGATGGTGACGGTGTTGGTGATCCAATTGATTTAGATGATGATAATGACGGTATTCCAGATTTGATGGAATTTGAAGGGTTAGATCCTTTAGCGGATAATGACTTAGATGGTGTTCCAGCTTATCTAGATGATAATGATAATAATATATCTGTTGGTGATGCGAATGATGATGTAGAGTCTGAATATGACTTTGATGGTGACGGTATTGCAAATCACTTTGATTTAGATGCTGATGGCGATGGTATTCTAGATGTTGTTGAAGCAGGTAATGCTGATTTAGATGCTGATAATGATGGTGTAATTGATGGTGTTCCAGCTGACTTCGGAATAAACGGTCTTTTTGATCCAATTGAAACTGACGATACATTATTGGCAGATATCAATTATGTTCCTTGGAATTCTGATGGAGATTCTCAATTGAACTTCTTAGATATTGATGATGATAACGATGGAATCTTAACAGTAGTAGAAACAGCTGTTGATTCAGATGGAGATACACACCCTAATTATTTAGACTTAGACGCTGATGATGATGGTATTCCTGATAATGTGGAGGGTCAAACTACAGCAGATTATACTAGTCCTTTAGGTGTTGATGCTAATGGCGATGGTTTAGATGATGCTTATGGTCTTGGTCTTACACCAATAAATACGGATGGTGCAGATCAACCAGATTATTTAGATACAGATTCGGATAATGATGCTGTTCCTGATAGTATTGAAGGTCATGATTATGATGCTAATGGAGAGCCAGATGTTTATCCTAGTGGAAATGATGACGATAATGATGGTTTAGATGATGCATATGATGGTTCTATAGGTGACTTTGCAGATCCTAACGGACTGTCAGTTGACACAGATCCAGCAACTGACTTACCTAATAGAGATGAGGCTTTAGAAGCGGATGTTAACACAGCTGGTTTAGTAACTGGAGATAGTGAAGTTGACTATAGAGATATTGATGATGATGGTGACGGTATAAATACAATTGATGAAGATGGAGATAAAGATGGTGATCCAACCAATGATAATTGTGATGAAGATGCTTATCCTGATTATTTAGATCCAACATCTTGTACTATTATCCCTGACGGATTCTCACCTAATGGTGATGGTGATAATGACTTATTAGTTGTACCTGCCTTAGCACAATACAAAGACTTCGAAATGGAGGTTTATGATAGATGGGGTAATATTGTCTATGAATATGATAATAATGGAAGAGCGATGCCACTTTGGTGGGATGGTTATTCAAGTGGAACAATGACCATTAGTAAAGGCAATAAAGTACCTGTTGGAACATACTACTACATTATTAAGTATAATGAAGCCGGACTTGAGCCAATTGCAGGTTGGGTATATATAAACTATTAAATAAATAAATTTATGTTCTAGGAGTATTAAACCTACTTCTAGAGCATCTTTTAAACAGTTACGGGAATAAATTTCTTTAAAAATTAAAGTAAAATTATGCGAAAATTATCATCATTTTTACTCATAGTATTAAGTTTAGTAAGCATTACTGGGTTTAGTCAACAAGATCCTCAGTATACACAATACATGTATAACATGAATATTGTGAATCCGGCTTATGCAGGTTCTAGAGGAACCTTGAGTATAGGCTTATTAGGTAGATTACAATGGGTTGGTATTGAAGGAGCTCCTAAAACAGCTACTATGGCTATTCATGCCCCATTGGGTAAAAACTTAGGAGGTGGTTTTTCAGCCATTTTAGACGAGCATGGTCCTGTAAAGGAGACGAATGTTTTTGCAGATGTAAGTTATACAATAAACACATCTGAAGAAGGAAGATTGGCCTTCGGATTAAAAGGAGGAATTACCTTTTTTGATGTAGGTTTATTGTCGTTGGTATTGCCACAAACAGCACCGGGAGTAGATCCTTTATTTTCAGATAATATAAATGAGACCTTGCCAAATTTTGGAGCTGGTGTTTATTATTATACAGATAAGTTTTATATTGGTTTATCAGCACCAAATTTATTAGAAACTAAACATTTAGAGAAAGATAATGGAACAATAAGTAAAGCTTCGGAAAAGATGCATTATTTTGGTACAGTAGGTTATGTATTTAACTTGTCTGAAACATTAAAGTTTAAACCTTCCGTAATGGCAAAAGCAGTAACAGGCTCACCATTATCTTTAGATGCCAATGCCAACTTTTTATTCAATGATAGATTGGAGTTGGGTCTAGGTTATAGGTTTGGTGATTCAGTAACGGGTCTAATTAACTTTGGAATTACAAGAGATTTAAGATTGGGTTATGCCTATGATTATACAACCACTAATTTAGGAAATTACAACAGTGGTACTCATGAAGTATTTGTACTATGGGATATAGATTTTTCAAAGAAAAATTTGAAATCACCTAGATTTTTCTAATAAAGTAAGAGATTAAAAAATAGAATTCGAATTGTTCTTAGTCATAAATGAACAATTTGGGTAAAGGGAAAAGTAAATTAAAATAACTCTATAACAACCATAATTTATTTACAGTATTTTACATTATTTTTAGGGTTAATAGATTTTTAGGATAATTTAATATTAAATTATTTTACCTAAACAATACTATAACTATATATGATGACGTTATTAGAGGTAATAATTAGAATTTTTAACATTTTCTAATTTGCATAATTGTAGGCAATTGTGCTTAAAAGCTATGAAAAAGGCAAAATGTTAATAGAAAATAAATAACCTAATAATGAAAAAATATCTTGTAATAGTTTTATTGCTAAGTGTAGTATGTCTTTATGCCCAAGATGGCGGTGGTAAATTTTCCATAAATAATTTAGAAGTTAACACAGAACAATCTGAATTCGGTACCGCTTTTCACGGAACTGATAAACTGGTTTTTGCAGCACCCAGACGTGGTTTTAGAGTCATCCGAGATGTATGGGAACCAAATGGACAACGCTTTTTAGATTTATATGAAGGTGATATTAGTGAAGATGGTTCAATAGCAAATAAAAGAAAGCTTAAAGGAGAAGTTAATTCTCGATACCACGAAGCTAGTGTAACTTTTACTAAAGATGGTAAAACTGTTTATTTTACAAGAGATAATTACTACAATAAAAAATTAGGAATAGACAATCAAGGGTATACAAACTTGGCTATGTTTAAAGCCACTGTAAATAATAAAGGGGAATGGATTAACATTATACCAATGCCTTTTAATAATGTTGAATATTCAGTAGGTCATCCAGCACTTAGTGATGATGAAAAGACATTGTATTTCACTTCAAATATGCCAGGTACTTTAGGCGAAACAGATATTTTTAAAGTAGAAGTTAATGAAAGTGGTTTTGGCAATCCTGAAAATTTAGGGCCAAAAGTTAATTCTAAAGCTAAAGATTGGTTTCCATTTGTAGATGGAGACATACTATACTTTTCATCAACAAGAAGTGGTGGAAAAGGAGGTATTGATATATATGCAAGTAAATTAAAGGGGTATATAACAAATCCAGTAAATTTAAGTATCAATTCTGCAGGAGATGACTTTGCTTTTATTATAAATGGCGAAACAAGAAAAGGATATTTTTCTTCAAATAGAGAAGAAGGGAGTAAAGGAGATGATGATATTTATTCGTTTATAGAAGAAGAAGCAGTAGATTTTAAATGTTTACAAATGGTTACTGGCGATGTAAGAGATAAAATTTCTACTAGCTTATTGGCAGGTTCTGAGGTTATTTTAAGTGATAAAGACGGAAATGTGATTGAAACCGTGATTGTTAAAGAAGATGCTACTTTTTCGTTTGAAGTAACGTGTGAAACTGAATTTAAGTTAGAAGGTAAGAAGATTGGATTTGCACCTCAATCGATTTCCTTTACCACTTCTAATGATGTTGATAAAGAATTAAAAATGCCATTGTTGTTAGGTGCGGGTAATATGAATTATGCGGGTAACGGTAATAATAACGGAACTCAAGGAACACAAGGAGAGGGTGTTGATAGAAAACCAGAAGGTTTACCAGATGTGTTACCAGATGAAATAGTAAGACTACCTTCAGGAAATTATGGTGTAAATATTGAACCTATATATTTTGATTTAAATTCTTCATACTTAAGTAAATCAGCCAAGACTGAATTACAAAAGGTGGTTGATTTAATGAATAAATATCCAAAAATGATTATTGAAGCTGCTTCTCACACGGATTCAAGAGCTCCGGCAGGATATAATATTTGGTTATCAAACAACAGAGCCAAAAGAACTGTAGAGTATATCATTGGAAGAGGTATTGACTATTCAAGAATAACAGGAAAGGGTTATGGAGAAACGCAATTAGTGAATGAATGTGATGATAACACTCCGTGTACGGATGCACAACATCAGCAAAATAGACGGTCTGAATTTGTAATTATCAGAATGTAATTAAAACATATAAAACAAAAAAACCTTCAAATATTTTGAAGGTTTTTTCGTTTACATAGTGTTATACTTTGGCATAACGTTTGAATTATACAAACAAGATATTACCCCAATGAGAACCCTAATAAATATATTTTTTATTGTAAGTACCCTTTTTTCTTTTGCACAAATTGAAAGAGCAGACTCTATTAAAGGTGCAGAGTATAGTATTAAAAACCTTAAGGTTAATACCAAATATCAAGATTTTGGTTCCACTTTTATGGGTAAAGATAAAATCGTTTTTTCTTCAAGTAGAAAAACAGCAGGGTTGTCAAACAGAAAATGGAAAGATAATGATCAACCTTTTTTAAATTTATATATCGGTGATCTAAATAATCAAGGAGAAATTACAAATGTAAAACCATTTTCAAGTGATGTAAACTCAAAATATCACGATGCGTTTGTTGCTTTTACACCTGATTTGAAAGAAGTTTATTTTACCTCAAATAACTATATGGGTGGTAAACTAAAATCTGATGGGCTTAAAATATTTAGAGCGGCTATAGGTGAAAAAGGACATTGGGAAGATTTTTCTTCACTACCTTTTAATGATGATGATTATGATACAGGGCACCCGATGATAAGTGCTGATGGTAAAAAGCTGTACTTTGTTTCTAATATGCCAGGAACAATGGGCGATACTGATATTTTTGTAGTAGATTTAAACCAAGGACATTATGGAAAAATCATTAATTTAGGTAAAACAATTAATTCTAAATATAAAGAATACTCACCCTATATTGATGGTGATGTTATTTATTTCTCTTCTAATAGACCAGGAGGTAAAGGTGGTTTTGACATTTATATGACAAAATTAGACGGTTCAATCCCCGAACCTATAAATTTAGGAGAACCTATGAATAGTAAAGGAGACGATATCTCTTTTATTATAGATAGTGATAAACTGCAAGGGTATTTTTCATCCAATAGAAATGGGGGAATGGGTGACGATGATATTTATTCATTTAAGCAAAAAACAACAATAGCTATTTGTGATCAGATTGCTACAGGTATTATTAAAGATAAAGTTACAGGAAATAGAGTGGGTAATGCTTTTGTTGCGTTAATTGACGAAGAGGGGAATCGCATTCGTAAAATTGAAACCGCTTTTGATGGTGCTTATTATTTTGGAGTTGATTGTGCTGAAAATTACACCATAGAAGTTACAAAAAATGGATACTTTAGTAATACTATAAATTTAAGTACTTCTCATAAAAATGGTTATGATAACAATGAGGTTATCTTTATTGAAGAGAAAGAGTTTATGAACAGAAAAGATTATGAAATCTTAAATGTTCCAAATATTACGTTTACAATAAATACAGCAGAAATTACCGAAGCTTCAGAAAGAGCATTAGAAAAAGTAATGCGATTGATGAGTAAATATCCGAAAATGGTCATTGAATTTGGTGCACATACGGACTCAAGAGGTCCAGATGCTTATAATTTAAGCTTAACTAAAAGTAGAGCTGCCGCTACAGTAGACAATCTTATTGAAAAAGGCTTAGACCCTCGTAGAATAACCGGCAAAGGGTATGGAGAAACAGAGTTACTTAATAAATGTGCCAATGACGTAAAATGTACGGAACTGGAACATTTAGAAAATAAACGAACAGAATTTGTGGTGATAAGAAAATAATAAAATCAAACGAATATATAATTATAAAAGAGCATGTTAAGAAATTTTTAAGATGCTTTTTTTTTGTGTCTATAAATCAATATTTTCAATAAAATACGTAATTTCGCGACTCGAAAGAATTTTGTAAGAAAATGAGTACGCCATTTAAAGAATATAAAGGTTTAGACCTATCGAAAGTAGCAGATGAAACCCAACAATTTTGGGAAGAAAACGATATATTTCAAAAAAGTATTAGTTCGCGTGATGCGAATAAACCATTTGTGTTTTACGAAGGGCCACCATCTGCAAATGGTTTGCCAGGTATCCATCATGTTATGGCTCGTACTATTAAAGATTTGTTTTGTAGGTATAAAACCTTACAAGGCTATCAAGTAAAGCGTAAAGCAGGTTGGGATACCCATGGTTTGCCAATTGAACTAGGTGTAGAAAAAGAATTAGGTATTACCAAAGAGGATATTGGTAAAAAAATATCAGTGGAAGAATATAACGAAGCTTGTAAAAAAGCAGTAATGCGTTATACCGATGTCTGGGAAGAGCTGACTAGAAAAATGGGGCATTGGGTAGATATGAACGACCCGTATGTAACTTATAAACCAAAATATATAGAATCTGTTTGGTGGTTACTAAAAGAGATTTACAATAAGGGTTTAATGTATAAAGGCTATACGATTCAACCCTATTCACCTAAAGCTGGAACAGGATTGAGCTCACACGAGTTAAATCAACCAGGTACATATCAAGATGTAACGGATACCACAGTAGTTGCACAGTTTAAAGTGATACCTGATACATTA